>JACZQV010000176.1 GCA_022545545.1 Pseudomonadota bacterium | reverse complement strand
CTCCGTATGACTTCGGGAGGTGGGAGCGACGGCTTCGCGCAGGCAGGCGACCCTGGTAAAGCCCGACCGATACCGGATACTGTAGCGAAGTGCCAATCGGCGAACCACCGCAAAAACGGGATTGCGATTTACTGCGTCGGCAGAATGCGTATTCTAGTTGGGCTTGGCGCCGGCCGGCGCGGTCTTCTTCAACCAGGAGCGGATGAACGAGATCAAGCTCTATCGCGCCGATGACCCGGCGGGCCAGCAGGGCTTCAGGACCATCCTTACCGGGCCGGCGCATCCCCATTACGCCAACTACTTCCCGATCCCCGGCATGGGCCTTGGCTATAACGACCAGAAGGTGATCGAGGCCCATGAGCTGATCGCGGCCATCGCCGAGGACGGGCCGCTTTACCCTGATTTTCGCGCCGGCTGGAAGACCTGTCAGGTCATCGACGCCGTGCTCCTATCGGCCGAGGAACGCCGCTGGGTGCGGGTCGAGGAGGTGTGAACGACGCCTTCATCGGTGGCGCTGTCGGCGGCGGAGGCGCCTCACGAAATTGTTACTGGACCGATCGGTCCAAATCCACTATATAGGCATCAGAAGACAGAGGCCGGAGGACCAGAGGCTGGAAGGCAGAGGCCGGAAGTCGGAAGGCCGGATAGCGGAAGACTCAGGAAAAAGGGTGTCGGTGATGGCAAGGCCACGTGAATTCAATGCCGAGGACGCGCTCGAGAAGGCGATGCAGCTTTTCTGGGCCAAGGGGTATAAGGCGACGTCGCTCAGCGATCTGACGGCGGCGATGGGGCTCAGCAAAAGCAGCCTGTATGACACCTTCGGTCCCAAGCATGAACTCTTCCTGTCGGCGATGGATCGTTACAACGAAACCGTCGCCGCCCGGCGCGCCGCCGGCGTGATCGACGGCGCCAAGGATTCGCGTGCCGGCATCGCCGCCGTGTTCGCGGCCTTCCTGGACGAGATGCTGGACGCCGGTGAAAAACGCGGCTGCTTCGTCAACAACTCGGCGGTCGAACTGGCGCCCCATGACGCGGCTGTCGCCGCCAGGGCCGCCGCCGGCCTCGCGCACCTGGAGGAAGCGTTCTATGGGGCCGTGCGCCAGGGCCAGGAGGCCGGCGACATCGCCGCGGGGCGGGACGCCAGGGCGTTGGCGCGGTATTTGGCCGCTTCCCTCAACGGCCTGATCGTCCTCGCCAAGACCAATCCCGAGAGGGCGGCGCTGGAAGAGGTGGTCGGGATCGTGCTGGCGGCGCTCGACTGATTTTTTTGACAGATGTGGACCAATCGGTCCGAAATTAAGACGAAACGAAGGAGACAATCGATGGCGAAAGAGAAGAACGCCAAGACCGGGATCGGGGCGACCAGCAACACCGATCGTGAACAAACCGGGGGGAGCGACCGGGAACCGACAGCCAAGGGCCGGATTTACCCGACCGGTGGAAGCCACGACCTGGCGGCGGGCGGAACATCCAGGGTGTCCCTCAACGGTAGCCGGGAGGAGCCGTCGCTAGCGTTCATGCTCAGTTGCTACGACGTCTGGAGCGCGACGCCCGAGGCCTCGTCGCCCATCGATTGCGCGGCCCTGTTGAATCCGAATGGGGACGCCCCAAGCGCGGCGGGCGCGCAAATCGAGTGAGGAATTTTTTGATCTAAATGGACCAATCGGTCCGGAACCCGGCGGCGGGCAGCCGCCCACCGATGAGAGGAACAAGCACATGTCGAAATCAGCATCAACATCGAAGCCCGGTGAAAGGACGCGGACCGCGCCGGTGGATCTGTTCACGCCGGCGAAACTCGGACCGTATGAGCTCACGAACCGCATCATCATGGCGCCCTTGACGCGCAACCGCGCCGGGCCCGGCGCGGTGCCCCAGGAGATGAACGTCGATTATTACGCCCAGCGGTCCTCCGCCGGGCTGATCATCACCGAGGGATCGCAAATCTCGCCACAGGGCACGGGTTATCCCGGCACGCCGGGTATCTACAGCCAGGCGCAGATCGCGGCCTGGCGGCGGGTCACCGACACCATTCATGAAAGGGGCGGGCGCGTCTTCCTGCAGCTCTGGCATGTCGGGCGGATATCCCATCCGTCCCTGCAGCCGAACGCCGCATTGCCCGTGGCGCCCTCGGCGATCAAGCCCGACGGCGAGACCTTCACCGAAACCGGCCTTCAGCCCTTCGTCACCCCCCGCGCCCTGGAAACCGGCGAAATCCCCGGCATCGTCGCCCAGTTCCGCCACGGCGCCGAGAACGCCCTCGAAGCGGGTTTCGACGGGGTCGAGGTCCACGGCGCCAACGGCTATCTGCTGGATCAGTTCCTGCGCGACGGCACCAACCGGCGCGACGACGATTATGGCGGGTCGCTCGAGAACCGGACTCGCTTGTTGTTGCAGGTGACCCACGCGGCCGCCGGCGTCTTCGGCGCCGATCGGGTCGGCGTCAGGCTTTCGCCGGCCAACAGCTTCAACAGCATCTCGGATTCAGCGCCCGACGTCACCTTCCCCTATGTCGCCGAGCGGCTCAACCGCTTCGGCCTCGCCTATTTGCATGTGGTCGAGCAGGACATCGCCGGAGCGGACGCCACGCAGGGCTTCGACAGACGGAAGCTCCGCGACGCCTTTAAAGGCACCTACATCGCCAATGGCGGTTACGACCAGATCCGCGCCGAGGTGGCGCTGGCCACCGGCGCCGCCGACCTCATCGCCTTCGGCAAGCCCTTCATCGCCAACCCCGACCTGCCGGCGCGCTTCGCCATCGGCGCGCCGCTGAATGGGGCCGACGAGGCGACCTTCTACGGCGGCGATGAGAAGGGCTACACCGATTACCCGTTCCTGGCGCCGGAACAGGCCCAAGCGGCCTGATTGGGGGGCTTCGGCGCCAACACGATCAAGCCCCCTTTGGTGATCGATCAACCCCAAGACAGCCAACCCCAAGACAGAAGGAGTAAATGAGATGAGCATCTTTTCCATACACGGTGAACAAACCGCGCCCGAGGCGTCGCGTCCGATCCTCGAAGGCGCCAAGGCCAAATACGGCTTCCTGCCCAACCTCCTGGGTGGGCTGGCCGAGGCGCCGGCGGCGCTCGAGGCCTACGTCACGCTTTCGGATATTTTCGACAAAACCTCCCTCACGCCCGCCGAGCGCCAAGTCGTCATCCTCGCCACCAGCGCCGAGAACGGCTGCGAATATTGTGTCGCCGCCCATTCGACCATCGCCGCCATGTTCAAGGTACCGGACGATGTGATCGAAGCGCTGCGCGACGGCCGGCCGATCAATGATGAGAGGTTGGAGGCATTGCGCAAATTCACCGAGACCGTGGTCAGGAAGCGCGGCTGGGCGGATGAGAATGACGTCCAGGCCTTCCTCGCCGCCGGTTTCGATCGCGCCCAGGTGCTCGAAATCGTCCTCGGCGTCGCCTTCAAGACGCTGTCGAACTACGCCAACCACCTGATCCAGACGCCGGTGGACGCCGCTTTCGCGCCCCGCGCCTGGACGGCAAGTATACGGTGATCGGCCGGGTGATCCTGGGCATGGAATTGGCAGACGCCCTGCAAGCGGGCAGGCCGCCCAAGAACCCGGACAGGATCGTCAGGTTCAGGGTCGGCGCCGACGTTAAGGAATAAGACCCGGTCTGCCGCCCGGCGCTCCAAAACCCATTTAATCCTCCCTAACCGAAACCCGGCGGC
>JACZQV010000087.1 GCA_022545545.1 Pseudomonadota bacterium | reverse complement strand
ACAACGCAACACATAAGCCGGTTTTCGGCGCAATGCAAGGAAAATGTTAGCTCTTGATAGCCAGTGTGGGAGATTTCTTTCAGATTTGAGATCGGATGCCCTACCCCGTAATCTTTGGCTCATTGGCAGTGGGGCTATCGTTTGTGCCACAGTCTCCCTGGCAAGTTCAGGACGAGGAAGGATAAGGCTCTCCAACCATCCTTCCGGTCTTACGCTTGGTGGTAATAGAGAGGATTTGCCTCGCTGACAGTGTCTTACCAACGGGCCTGCGAGTCGGGTTCCTCACTTTCCCTGCCCCTCATCCCCCCGAGAAAAGTGAAGACGCCCCAACCGGCTCGCAGGTCCTCTCTTTTTTGAAATCCGTCCTCGCCCCTGCCGAAATCGGATCGTCCCTCCCCCGTTAGAGCATGATCCCGTGAAATTGGTCCCGCCCGGCATCGGGCGATGGCATCCTCTATCGCGCCCGGGCCCGAGGCCCGCCGCCGGCGCCCACTTGTGAAAAGCCCTCTGGCGGGTCACAATGACGGCGGTGATGACGCCGAAGGAAACCACGATGAGCCAAGCGGATCTCGGGGCGCTGATCGCTCCTGTCTGCGCCATCGCCCGAAAAGCCGGTGATGAGATTCTTGAGATTTACGGCACCGACTTCGCGGTCCGCGTCAAGGCCGACGCGTCGCCCGTGACCGACGCCGACGAAGCGGCCGAACGCATCATCGTCGCCGAACTCGCGCGCATCGCGCCGGACATCACGATCGTCGCGGAAGAGGCGGCGGCCCATAAGGCGCCGGACGCAGGATCGAGGTGCTTCTGGGCCGTGGACCCGCTCGATGGCACCAAGGAATTCGTCAAGCGCAACGACGAATTCACCGTCAATATCGCGCTCATCGCCGACCGGCGGCCGGTGCTGGGCGTCATTCACGCCCCCGCCCTCGGCCTGACCTATTCGGCTGCCGGCGCCGGCACCGCCATGTGCCAGGACGGCGACGCGCCGGCCCGCCCGATCGCGGCGCGCACGGCGCCCGGGGACGGTGTGGTGGTCATATCCAGCCGTTCGCACCGAACCGACGCCGAACTGGAGCGGTTTCTCTCGGACCTGAAGGTGAAGGCGCGCCTGGTTTGCGGCAGTGCCCTCAAATTCTGCAAGGTGGCGAGCGGCGAGGCCGATATTTACCCCCGTTTCGGGCCGTGCAGCGAATGGGATACGGCCGCCGGCCAAGCCATACTCGAAGCCGCCGGCGGTTCCGTCACCACCCTCGACGGCGGGGCGTTTCTCTATGGCAAGCCCGGCTTCGAGAACCCCGATTTCATCGCCCGCGGCAAGGCGTGAGCGCGGCGCCAAAGAGAAGATCAGCCGAGCCCATGATCAACGCCGCGTCCAACATATTCGCGCCGAGCACCGAGAACATCGCCGCCGCCGCCGCCGTGATCCGCGAAGGCGGACTGATCGCCTTTCCCACCGAGACCGTATACGGTCTCGGCGCCGACGCCACCAACGACCGCGCCGTGGCGTCCATCTTCGAGGCCAAGGACCGGCCCCGCTTCAATCCCCTGATCGTCCATTTCGCAAGCTCGAGCGAAGCCGGCAATGCGGCCGCCTTCGATGCCCGCGCTCACCGACTCGCCGGCGCTTTTTGGCCGGGCGCGCTGACCCTGGTGCTGGAGCGCCGGTCGGCCTCGGCGATCTCGCTGCTCGTCAGCGCCGGTCTCGAGACCCTTGCCGTGCGCGTGCCCGCCCACCCCGTCGCCCAGGCGCTGCTGGCGGCGGCGAAACGGCCGATCGCGGCGCCGAGCGCCAACCGCGCCGGCGAAGTGAGCCCGACGAGCGCCGATCACGTTTCGGCCTCGCTGGCGGGGAGCCCTGAGATGATCCTCGACGG
This sequence comes from Pseudomonadota bacterium, assembly GCA_022545545.1. Lineage (GTDB taxonomy): Bacteria > Pseudomonadota > Alphaproteobacteria > SMXQ01 > SMXQ01 > JACZQV01. The sequence continues at coordinate 11,288 of JACZQV010000087.1, read as the reverse complement.
CGGTCCGTGCCCGGTCGGCATCGAATCGACGGTTCTCGACCTGACCACGCCGAGGGCGGTGATACTGCGCCCGGGAGGGATCACCAGGGACGAGATCGAAGGGGTCATCGGACCTACGGGGCCCGCTAACGCGGCGCCTGGCGGCGCCACCGAAGGGGTCAAATCGCCGGGCATGCTCGCCCGCCATTACGCGCCGGACCGGCCCTTGCGGCTCGACGCCGGCGAGGTCGGAAGGACCGAGGCACTCCTGGCCTTCGGTCCCCATGCCATCACCGGCGGGGCCGCGGAAATGAACCTCAGCCCCTCCGCCGACCTGACGGAGGCCGCGGCCAATCTGTTCGCCATGCTGCGCGCCCTTGACCGGCCGGACATTTCCGCCATCGCCGTCATGCCCATTCCCGAAACCGGTCTTGGCGTCGCCATCAACGACCGCTTGCGCCGGGCCACCCAAAGCGCCCTTGCCGGGCCCGCGGCAAAGGGTTAGATGCTTTAGCGGCACCGCAATTTCACAGGGGAATACGGGTGAGAGCCACATCCGAAACCGCCGCCGGCGTGCTGGGCAGGATCCGGGCGGCCGTCGGCCCCAAGGGCTGGATCTCGGACTCCGAGGACATGGCCCCTTACCTCACCGATCAGAGGGGGCGATATCACGGCCGCTGCGACGCCGTGGTGCGCCCGGCCAACCGCGAGGAGGTCGCCGAAGTCGTGCGGCTGTCGGCGGCGGCCAGGATTCCGATTGTCCCCCAGGGGGGCAATACCGGCCTGGTCGGGGCTTCGGTGCCGCTCGAGGAAGGCGGCGGCATCGTGCTTAGCCTTGCGCGCATGAACCGGATCCGCGAGATCGACCCTCTCAACGACACCATGACGGCGGAGGCGGGATGCGTGCTCGCCGACCTTCAGGCGGCGGCAAAGGATGTCGACCGCCTGTTTCCCCTGAGCCTGGCGGCGGAGGGCAGTTGCATGATCGGCGGCAATCTCTCGACCAATGCCGGCGGGGTAGCGGTGCTCAGATATGGCAGCGCCCGGGACCTCGTGCTCGGGCTGGAGGTCGTGTTGCCCGACGGCACCTTGTGGGATGGGCTGCGCGGCCTGCGCAAGGACAACACGGGCTATGATCTCAAGCATCTGTTCATCGGCGCCGAGGGGACGCTCGGCGTGATCACCGCCGCCGTGCTCAAGCTTTTTCCCCGCCCGCGGGACGTCCAGACCGCCTTCATCGCCGTGCCGGAGCTTGAAGGCGTGACCAGGCTCCTGGCGGACGCCAAGGCCGCAACCGGCGACACCGTCACCGCCTTCGAACTGATACCCGGGATCGCGCTCGAGGCGACGCTCAAGCACTTTCCGGAGGCGAGGGAACCTCTACAAACCCGGACGCCCTGGTACGTCCTGATGGAGCTTTCGTCCGGCCAGACGGGCGGCGCGGGGCGGCAATGCCTCGAGGACTTTCTTGCCGGCGGTTACGATACCGGGCTGATCGCGGACGCGGTGATCGCCGCCAGCGGGACCCAGGCCAGGCAGATCTGGTACCTGCGCGATATCCTGCCGGAAACGGAGATTCGCGAAGGCGCCAGCATCAAGCATGACGTGTCCGTGCCGATCTCCAGCGTCGCGGAGTTCATCACCCGGGCGACGGCGATGATGGAAAGGGAATTGGCGGGCATCCGGATCTTTGCCTTCGGTCATGTCGGCGACGGCAACATTCACTTCAATCTCAGCCAGCCGGTGGGCATGGAAAAATCGGCGTTCCTTGGCCATAGGGAGCGGCTCAACCGGATGGTCCATGACCTCGTGGCCGAGTTGGGCGGGAGCTTCAGCGCCGAGCACGGTATCGGCAGGCTGAAGCGGGACGAGTTGGTCCACTACCATTCGCGGATCGAGCTTGACCTCATGCGCGCCATTAAGAAAACGCTCGACCCCGACAACATCATGAACCCGGGCAAGGTGCTCTGAGCAGGCCGGCTTCCGGGCACCTCGCCATCCGCACCTCACGAGGAAGGCGCTCCGGTTCCAGCCCCAAGCCGGGCGCCGACGGAACGGCTGGCTGCTTCACGTCCTCCGGCCCGAAGGCGCGAACGCCGATAGCTACGAAGCGGTCGGCGGGGCTTCGGCGGTTAGGACGAGTGGATGATGGTCTCGAAGGGGTGGTAGGAAGAGTTCAGGAGCACGCCGGTGAAGGATGCCGGGTCGCCGGCATAACCGTCGACGGTGAAGGTCGGCCCCTCGAGGTACGGCGCCGAAGCGGCGTCGCTTCCCTCGATGTGGGCGAAGACTTCGAGCGTCCCGTCATCTTGCACGAGGCCGAAGAGTTCGGTGCCCTTGGGAAATCCCGTCAGTTCCACCACGCTCGTCTTCCGGGCGTCGACCGCCGGTCCCGGACGCTCGTCATCGGCGTCGATCTCCTCGAAAATAAGGTCGTCCATGGCGGTGCGGGCCACCCTCCTGCAGATCGGCTTGCCCTTGGTCATCCGGGACATGCGGCAATCGCCCTTCGTCAACCCCGAGAGCGCGTGGTCCGCGGTGCCCTTGCCGGTGGCGAGATAGATCATGGTGTCGGCGGCGAAATTGGCGATCGTCAACGCCGGCGGCACGAAGCATCCCGCCGCCGCCAGGCACAGAAAGGGAATCAAAAACCGCATGCCGCTTGCCATTTGGGTCCCCCTGGCATTCGCCTGCTTGGCCCGGACAGATCGGGCATGGCCCGCATCGATCTTACAATAGTTATGGGATTTCATGCTTAACATTGGGTTAAACCGGGCGACGGATACCTCGATAAAGTTGTGGAGTCACCAAGGCGAATGACAAAGGGAGCGGGCAGGATGGACAGGGAAACGCCGGCACCGGTCGTCCGGCGGCTTGTGGCCTCGGCCTGGTCGGTGCTGCTCATCGCCGTCATCGTTCTTTCGCTCCATCCGGCGCCGGGCCTGCCGACCGGTCACGGGATCGACAAGGCCTTGCATCTCGTGGGCTATTTCTTCCTCGCCGTCCTGCCCTTCGCCGGTTTCGGCCGTTGGCGACTGGCCTTGGGGCTCAGCCTGCTGATGTTGCCTCTGGGGATCGGACTCGAGTTCGTCCAGGACATGATCCCCGGCCGCGTGAGAGAGGTGATGGATATGGCCGCCAACGGTGCGGGCGTGTTTCTCGGTCTTTGCTTGGGCCGGCCCGCGCGCCGTTTGGCGGTGAGGATCGGCACCCATCACCCGCCGCACCCAGGAGATTAGATCCCGCCCTTACCCGCCCGACAGGCACTCGGACCACGGCGCCGCGCCCCACTTTCGCGATCCCACATTTTCCCTTGAATTCGGGGATGGAATACGCGAAACAACGCGCCTTAGCCTAAATTCGGCAAATCGAGGGAGGATGAAATGGCGCCACCAAAACCGGCGGAAAATCCGGGCGTTGTCGTCAGTCTCGAACAATCGGAAAATCCGCCTGCCAGCGCCCCGCATCCGGCGGGCCGGCGGCCCTCGAAGGCCGAGGGGAAACGCGACGACTACTTCGTCGAAAAAGACGGTCTCCGCTACGCCGGCACCCATTTGCTCATCGACCTCTGGGGCGCCAAGGGCCTCGATGATGCCGAGGTGGTCGCCACGGCCCTGAAACGATCGGTCGCGGCGTGCGACGCCACGTTGCTCAACCTTCACCTCCACCGTTTCAGCGATACGGGCGGCATCTCCGGGGTCGCGGTGATCGCCGAATCCCATATCAGCATCCACACCTGGCCGGAACGGGGATACGCGGCCATCGACATCTTCATGTGCGGCGCCTGCGATCCCTACCGGGCCATTCCCGAACTGCGGCGGAGTTTCGTTCCCCGCTCGATCCAACTCTCGGAACAGAAGCGGGGGTTGGTGGGGTGATACCAAAGGTCCTTGATAATGACCCCTAGAGATCGGGCAGGCGATCCGCCGGGTAGGAGGGAAGCCGCCGGCGATGCAGGGCATCGTCAAGGTTTTCCGACGCCCGCCGGCGGTTCGCATGCCCGACCGGAACGGCGGTTTCCCAAGGCTTTCGGACGGCGTCGCGCATGGCTTCCGATGTTCCACATCGCCGCGCCACGCGCTCCTAGCCGAAAACCTTGGGAAACCGTCTCTAGGGGTCATTATCAAGGACCTTTGGTATTAGCCCTTACCGGCCGGGCGCACGGGCCGGAGCACCGCGCCCTCTCCCCCGCCGGCGAGCCTATCCATGACGCTGACGGCGACCCGGGGCGAGACGAATGGGGTGATGTCGCCGCCGAGTTCGGCGATCTCCTTGACCAGCTTGGAGGAGATGAACTGGTGCTTATCCGAGGCCATCAGGAACACGGTCTCGATCTCCGGGTTGAGGCGCGCGTTCATCCCCACCATCTGGAACTCGTACTCGAAATCGGAAACGGCGCGCAGGCCGCGGACGATGACCGTGGCGCCGATCGACTGGGCGAAGCTCACCAGCAGGTTGTCGAACGGGATGATCTCGATGCGTTCGCCGTATTCAGGTCCCAGCGCCGAGACCTCCTGCTTGACGAGATCGAGCCGTTCGGCGGCGCCGAACAAGGGGGTCTTGCCGGCGTTCTCGGCGACGGCGACGACGAGGTGGTCCACCACCTTGGTCGCCCGGCGGATGATGTCGGTATGGCCGTTGGTGATGGGGTCGAAGGTGCCGGGATAAACGCCGGTGCGCTTATCCGTCATCGCGCCCGTCTCCCTTCGCTGCCTCGGCGCCGGGGTCCATGCCTTCGGCCTCTAGCTCCCGATCGGCCTCATCGGCGTCGGCGTCATCGGCATCGCCGCCATTGCCGTTATCGCCGCCATTGCCATCATCGCCATTGTCGCCGACATCGATCAGGCGGGCAACCGAAACCACCCGCTCACCTTCGGCGACCCGGAACAGCGTCACGCCGCGGGTCGAACGCCCGGCGATGCGGATGCCCTCCACCGGACAGCGGATCAGCTTGCCGCCGTTGGTCACCAGCATGATCTGATCGCCGCCGGTGACCGGGAACGCCGCCACCACGTGGTTTTCGCCGTGCCCGAGGCTCATCAGCTCGATGCCCTTGCCGCCGCGCCGGGTGATCCGGTACTGGTAGGCCGACGAGCGCTTGCCGTAGCCCGAATCGGCGATGGTGAGGATGAACTGCTCGCCGCCCTCGAGTTCGCCGGCGCGTTCCTCGCTGAGGGCGACGCCGTCGTTGTCGACCTCGCCGTTGCCCCGGCGCTTGGCGGCGGCGATCCGTAAGTAGGCGTCGCGCTCCTCGGTCGCGAAGTCGGCGTGGCCGAGTATCGACATCGAGATCACCTCGTCGCCTTCCATCAGCCGGATGCCGCGGTTGCCGGTCGAGTTCCGGCCCTGGAACACGCGGACGTCCTTGACCGGGAAGCGGATGCACTTGCCCATGTGCGTCGCCAGCAAGATGTCGTTCTGCTCGGTGCAGGTCTTGACGCCGACGAGGCTGTCGCCTTCGCCGAGCTTCATGGCGATCTTGCCGTTGGTCATGACGTTGGCGAAGTCGGACAACTTGTTGCGGCGCACGCTGCCCCGGGTGGTCGAGAACATGACGTCGAACTCGGCCCAGCTTTCCTCGTCCTCGGGCAGCGGCAGCAGGGTGGAGATGGTCTCGCCATCTTGCAGCGGCAAGAGATTGACCAGCGCCTTGCCGCGCGATTGGGGGTTGCCCATGGGCAGGCGGTAGACCTTCTGCTTGTAGACGATGCCGCGCGAGGAGAAGAACAGCACCGGCGTGTGGGTGTTGACGACGAAGACCTGGTCGACGAAATCCTCTTCGCGGGTGCTCATCCCCGCCCGGCCCTTGCCGCCGCGCCGTTGGGCGCGATAGGTCGACAGCGGCACCCGCTTGATGTAGCCCTTGTGCGACACGGTGACGACCATGTCCTCGCGCTGGATCAGGTTCTCGATGTCGTACTCGGCCTCGGATTCCTGGATCTCGGTGCGCCGCGGTGTCGCGAAGGCGTCCTTGATCCCCCCAAGCTCGCCTTTGAAGATCGCGCGCAGGCGCTCCTTCGAGCCGAGGATCTCGAGATAATCGCCGATCTCGGCGCACACCCCGGTGAGGTCATCGGCGATCTTGCCACGCTCGAGCCCGGTGAGGCGGTGCAGGCGGAGCTCCAGGATCGCCCGGGCCTGGGCGTCGGAAAGGGAATAGACCCCGTCCACGACCTCGCGCCCCGGCTCGTCGATGAGCGCCACCAGCGGTTCCACGTCGACCGCCAGCCACGGGTTCTCCATCAGCTTGGCGCGGGCGATGGCCGGATCGCGGGCGCCGCGGATCATCGCGATCACGGCGTCGAGGTTGGCGACGGCGATGGCGAGGCCGACGAGGATGTGGGCCCGCTCGCGCGCCTTGTTGAGATCGAAGATGGTGCGCCGGGTGATGACGTCGTAGCGGAAGTCGATGAAGGCGGAGAGGATATCCTTGAGGTTCATCATCGACGGCTGGCCGGCGTCGAGCGCCAGCATGTTGACGCCGAAGCTCGATTGCAGGGGGCTGAAACGGTAGAGCTGGTTCAGCACCACCTCGTGCATGGCGTCTCGCCTGAGCGTGACCACCACCCTGACCCCGTCGCGGTCGGATTCGTCGCGCAGCTCGGCGATGCCCTCGATCCTCTTGTCGCGCACCGCATCGGCGATCTGCTCCAGCATCCTCGCCTTGTTCACCTGGTAGGGGACCTCGGTGATGATGATGGCCTCGCGGTCCCGCCCCGCCTCCTCGATGTGGGTGCGCCCGCGCATGATGACCGAGCCCCGGCCGTTGTGATAGGCCGAGTGGATGCCGGACTTGCCGAGGATGATGGCGCCGGTGGGGAAGTCGGGCCCCGGCACCAGCTCCATCAGCTCGTCGATGGTCATGTCCGGATTGTCGAGCAGGGCCGAGCAGGCGTCGATCACCTCGCCCAGATTGTGGGGCGGGATGTTGGTCGCCATGCCGACGGCGATGCCGCCGGCGCCGTTGACCAGCAGGTTGGGGAACTGGGCCGGCAGCACCGTCGGCTCCCTCGCCGTGTTGTCGTAGTTCTCCCGGAACTCGACCGTATCCCTGTCGTGGTCCTCGAGAAGCGCGTGGGCCGACTTGGCGAGGCGCACCTCGGTGTAGCGCATGGCGGCCGGCGGATCGCCATCCATGGAGCCGAAATTGCCCTGGCCGTCGATCAAAGGGAGGCGCATGGAGAATTCCTGGGCCATGCGCACCATGGCGTCATAGATCGCCTCACCGCCGTGGGGATGGTATTTGCCCATGACGTCGCCGACGACCCGGGCCGATTTGCGGAACACCTTGTTCCAGTCGTAGCCCCCCTCCTTCATGGCGTAGAGGATGCGCCGGTGCACCGGCTTGAGCCCGTCGCGGACATCGGGAAGCGCGCGGGAGACGATCACGCTCATGGCGTAATCGAGATACGAGCCCTTCATCTCGTCTTCGATGGCGACCGACATGATGGACTGGCGCGGCGGTGTCGGCGGCGTGAGTTCTGTGGTCACGGGTTTCTGCCCACGGTATCAGGTTGTTATCGGATCGATTTCAGGCACGAAAACAGTGGATCGGCGAAACAACTGGATGACGGCACATCATGACACCGGGAGGGGCCCGAGTGCGACCCCGGGGACCCACGGGTCTTTCAAAATATAGCAGGGTGGCCGCTTGCTAACAACAATATAGTGTGGAATTGAGGCTAGAAAGGTATCTCGTCGTCGAGGTCGGTTTGGCCGCTTTCAGGCGTCTGGGCGGCGGCGGGTTCGGGCGCCGAAACATCGCCCGCGTCGGCGCCAGGAGCGGCCGAATCGGCGCGTGAATCGAGCATCGTAAGCTCGCCCCGGAAACGTTGCAGGACGACTTCGGTGCTGTATTTTTCCTGGCCCGACTGGTCGGTCCATTTGCGGGTCTGGAGCTGGCCCTCGATATACACCTTGGAGCCCTTCCTCAGATATTGTTCGGCGACATCGCCCAGGTGGTCGTTGAAGATCACCACCCGGTGCCATTCGGTGCGCTCGCGGCGCTCGCCCGAATTTTTGTCGCGCCACGTCTCGGACGTGGCGAGCGACAGATGGACGATCTTTTTGCCGTCCTGGGTATGGCGGACCTCCGGGTCGCGGCCCAAATTGCCGATGAGGATCACCTTGTTTACGCTGCCAGCCATGAAGTTTCCCTTTAACGAATTTTTTCGGCCCATTACTTTACACCCAAAGGCGCCAACGGGCCACCGCTTTGGTGTAGGATCGGGCGGCGATGGAGCGAATCGGCAGTAGATCCCAATGAGCAGGACCAAGGGCGGCGCCATGATCTCGATCAGGGGCGCGCGCGAACACAACCTCAAGAACATCGACGTGGATGTGCCGCGCGATTCGCTGGTGGTGATCACCGGGCTCAGCGGTTCGGGCAAGTCCTCCCTCGCCTTCGACACCATCTACGCCGAGGGCCAGCGGCGCTATGTCGAGAGCCTGTCGGCCTATGCCCGCCAGTTCCTCGAACTGATGCAAAAACCCGAATTCGACTCGATCGAGGGGCTGTCGCCGGCGATCTCCATCGAGCAGAAGACGACGTCGCGCAACCCGCGCTCCACCGTCGGCACGGTGACCGAGATCTACGATTATCTGAGGCTGCTGTTCGCCCGCGTCGGCGTACCCTATTCGCCGGCGACCGGCCTGCCGATCGAAAGCCAGACCGTCTCCCAGATGGTGGATATCCTCGTTTCCATGGCCGAAGGCACGAGGCTTTATCTCCTGGCGCCGATCGTGCGCGGGCGCAAGGGGGAATACCGAAAGGAACTCAAGGACTTGCAGAAGCGGGGCTTCCAGCGGGTCAAGATCGACGGTACGGTCTGCGAGATCGCCGAGGCGCCGGCGCTGAACAAGAACGTCAAGCACGACATCGAGGTTGTGGTCGACCGCATCGTGCTTAAGGGCGGCCTCGGCAACCGTCTGGCCGACAGTCTGGAGACGGCGCTGGCGCTGGCGGACGGGCTCGCCATCGCCGAGGACGCGGATTCCGGCGAGCGCACCACGTTTTCCGCCAAGTTCGCCTGCCCGGTCTCGGGCTTCACCCTCGATGAGATCGAGCCGCGGCTGTTTTCCTTCAACAGCCCCCATGGGGCGTGCCCCGGCTGCGACGGGCTCGGCACCAAGTTCTACTTCGACCCCAAGCTCGTGGCGCCGGACGAGGGCCTTAGTTTGCGCGACGGCGCCATCGCGCCCTGGGCCAGCGCGTCGTCGCGATATTATGTCCAGACCCTCGATTCCCTCGCCCGGCACTTCAAGTTCTCGACCGTCGCCACCTTCGCCGAGCTTTCGCAACCCGCGCGCGACGTGATCCTCTTCGGCTCTGGCGATGAGCCGGTGAAGATGGATTACGACGACGGCATCAGGAGCTATTCGGTGACCAAGCCCTTCGAAGGGGTGATCCCCAACCTCGAGCGGCGCTACCGGGAAACCGACGCCCACTGGCTGCGCGATGAGCTGTCACGCTTCCAGTCGAGCCAGCCTTGCGAAGCCTGCGCCGGCTACCGCCTCAAGCCGGAAACGCTTTGCGTCAAGATCGCCGGGCTTCACATCGGCGAGGTGACCGAAATGTCGATCAGCGAGGCGGGCGCCTGGTTCAAGGGGTTGGCGGGCAAGCTGACGCCCAAGAACCGGGAGATCGCGGCGCGGATCCTGAAGGAAATCAACGAGCGCCTCGGCTTCCTCGTCGATGTCGGGCTTTCCTATCTGACGCTTTCGCGCGCTTCCGCCACGCTCTCTGGCGGCGAAAGCCAGCGCATCCGCCTGGCGTCCCAGATCGGCTCCGGGCTGACGGGCGTGCTCTACGTCCTCGACGAGCCTTCCATCGGGCTCCATCAGCGCGACAACCGGCGCTTGCTCGAGACCCTCAAACGGTTGCGCGATCTCGGCAACACCGTGCTGGTGGTCGAGCACGATCAGGAAGCGATCCTCGCCGCCGATCACCTCATCGACATGGGGCCGGGCGCCGGCGTCCATGGCGGTCACGTGGTCGCCGAGGGCACGCCCGAAGAGGTGATGGCCGTCGCCGAAAGCCTGACCGCCCAATACATCACCGGTCGAAAGGTGATCCCGGTGCCCGACAGGCGCCGGCCGGGCACCGGGCCGGAGAAGCTTTCGATCAAGGGCGCGCGCGCCAACAACCTGAAAAATATCGACGTCGATATCCCCTTGGGCACCTTCACCTGCGTCACCGGCGTATCGGGCGGCGGCAAGTCCTCGCTCATCGTCGAGACCCTGTACAAGGCGATCGCGAGAAGGCTCAACGGCGCCCGCCTTTACCCCGGCGATCACGACGCCATCGAGGGCGCCGCCTTTATCGACAAGGTCATCGACATCGACCAGTCCCCCATCGGCCGCACGCCGCGCTCCAACCCGGCGACCTACACCGGCGCCTTCGGCCCGATACGGGAGTGGTACGCCACCCTGCCCGAGGCCGCCGCCAGGGGCTATAAGCCCGGGCGCTTTTCGTTCAACGTCAAGGGCGGGCGCTGCGAAGCCTGCAAGGGCGACGGCGTGATCAAGATCGAGATGCACTTCCTGCCCGATGTCTATGTCCAGTGCGACGTCTGCGAGGGCAAGCGCTATAACCGTGAAACCCTGGAAATAACCTTCAGGAACAAAACGATATACGATACTCTTGATCTGACGGTCGAGGAAGGTTCGGAATTCTTCAAGGCCGTTCCCACGATCCGTTCGAAGCTCGTGACGCTGGAAAAGGTCGGGCTCGGCTACATCAAGATCGGCCAGCCGGCGACGACGCTCTCGGGCGGCGAGGCCCAGCGGGTCAAGCTCGCCAAGGAACTCGCCAAGCGCGCCACCGGCAAGACCCTTTACATCCTCGACGAGCCGACGACGGGTCTGCATTTCCATGACGTGCGCAAGCTCCTGGAAGTCCTCCATTCCCTGGTCGATCAGGGCAACACGGTGGTGGTGATCGAACACAACCTCGAGGTCATCAAGACCGCCGACTGGATCATCGATCTCGGCCCCGAGGGCGGCGACGACGGCGGGCGCGTCGTCGCCACCGGCACGCCGGAGCAGGTGGCGGAGGTGGCGGAAAGCTACACCGGCCAGTACCTGCGGATGTATTTCGACGGCTCCCAACCCGCCCGCAAACGGGCGTGAGGAATGGTGACGCGCCAAACGAAGCCGGTTCACGTCATCGGCGGCGGGCTCGCCGGATCGGAGGCGGCGTGGCAGTTGGCCAGGGTCGGCGTCCCGGTGACGCTGCACGAGATGCGCCCCGTCAGGGGCACCGAGGCGCACCTGACCGACAGGCTCGCCGAGCTCGTCTGTTCCAACTC
>JACZQV010000086.1 GCA_022545545.1 Pseudomonadota bacterium | reverse complement strand
CGTATCGTCATCGCAACTCCTGTTCCTTCGTTTACCCCGGCGCATCTTCCCTCGGCCTCGGCCGGCGGCAAGAACGCCCGGTAATGTCATATTAGCCCATCCCCATCGGATTCCTATAGCGGCCCGATATCGAAAACGAGCGCGCCATGGGCCCGGCGCAAGGCCTGCTCGGCGGCTTCCGGGGTTTCGGCCTTGGCGAAGATGAAGCCGAGATATTTATAGCCTTCGGGTAGCGGCACGAGTTCCCCCCCGGTGGCAATGCTGATCGTCACCTCCTCGATGCCGGCGACGGCGCGGGCCTGAGCGAGCCCGCTCACCTGGCGCAGCTTGCCGGCCCTTGGCACCGGGATCATCATCACCCCGGCGGCCCGTCCTTCGCGCTCTTTCGAGGGCACCGGCAGGCCGAGCGCGTGGCTGAGGATGAGTTCCTCGAGCGTCACTCCGGCGCCGAAGCGCAGGATACGGGAGCACAGCCCGCCGATCGAACGGGCGGCGATCTCCACCACCCAGGGGACGCCGTCGACGATTCGCATCTCGGCATGGACCGGCCCGTCCTCGAGGCCAAGCGCGGCGGCGGCCCTTTGCGTGGCCGCGGTGATGCTTCGCTGCACAACTTCTGGCAGGCGCGAGGGCGTGAGATAGATCGTTTCCTCGAAGAACGGACCCTCCATGGGGTCGGGCTTGTCGAACAGCGCAAGGGGCGTCAGACGTCCCCCCTGCAACAACCCCTCGAGCGCTACTTCCGCGCCCGGTATATAGCCCTCGGCCAGGATATGGCGGGCCTCGTCCCCGCCGGCGCCGGCATCGGGTTGCTCGAGGATCTTGACGATGCGATGGAAGGCGGCGACGAAGGCCTCGGGGTCGTCGGCCCGGATCACGCCGCGGCTCGCCGACAGCGCCAGGGGCTTCAGCACACAGGGGTAGAAGCTCATCCGCGCCGCGCGCTCAGCGTCATCGCCGGTCGAGAGCAGCCTGAACTCGGGCGACGCGAGCCCTGAGTTGGCGAGACGCGTCCTCATGCGGTATTTGTTGCGCGCCGCCGCCACCGCGTCCGGCGCATTGTGGGGCAGGCCCAGGACTTCGGACGCCTTGGCCGCCAGCACCGTCACTTCCTCGTCGACCGCAACGATGGCCTTGAGCGGGTATTCGTCCGCATAGGCGACGATCTGACCGACGCCCTTCTCCAGATCGTGGAAGTCGAGGGTGACGGTCCGCCCGGCGGCGAGAGCTTCCAGCACCTGGCGCCGGTTGGAGCCGACGGCGACCTCGACCCCAAGGGAATGGGCGGCGTCAAGGAAATCGGCGACGCGATAGGACGTCGTCGGCACCAGCAGCAACAATCGCCGCGCGCCGCCATCGCTAGCCATGGAAAATCTTCCCTGTCATGGGCGAAAGACAGCGGGTTTCAGACGCCGGCCAACTGGTTCGTGGTCGGCTCGGCACAGCAATACCAGGGCTCGCTCAGGCACGGCACCGGCGTCTCGCTCCCCCGGTTCAAGGACGCCGGCGGCGCACGCCCGGGCAGGTCCGCGGCGTCGGCGGCCGCGCGCCAGATCCTGGCGAAGATTTGCGCCCGTCCCTCGCCGTCCGCCTCGCCCTTCTCGACGATTTTCTGCACCCGCCGCTGCAGCGAATCGACCCTGGGATCGGCATGCTCCCAGCGGTAGCTCAGGAGGGCGGCGTCGAAAGCGCCGATCCGGGCCTTGAGTTCCGGGATCTCGAGCAGGCGCGATCGCTCCGTCACCAGGAGGCGGATGGCGAGTTGTATCGGCGCCACGTAAGCGATCAGATCGAGCTCCGCCAGAAGCTCCAGGAGATCGATATAACCGGTCAACGTCGTCCAGGGCAAAAACGGGATGAATGTCGGGGAGAGCGTCAGCCCGGCTTCACGGGCGAGGGCGACGGCGCGGATGAAGTCGTCCCGCGTGTGATCCTTCTCCAGCAGCTCGAGCACGCGATCGTCGATCGATTCCACCGCCGTGGTGACGAACAGGCAGCCGGTCGCGGCCAGGGTCGCGAGGTGGCGGCGATGTTGCAACAGGTGCTCCACCTTGATGGTCGCATCGTAGGTGAGATCGGGGAACGCCTGGTGGAATGCCTCGACCAGCTTGAGGGCATGGCCGATGCCGTTGAAGAAATCGGGATCGCCGAAGGTTATGTGCCGGGCGCCGGCGGCGACCTGACGGCGGATGTCCTCCATGACGACGTCTCGCTGCACGATATGGAACCGCCCGCCATAGACCGGCACCACGGGACAGTGCCGGCAGAGATGCTTGCAGCCGCGGCTGGCCTCGGTATAGCCGGCGACGCGGCTTTCCCCATTCCCGAGATCGAGATAGGCGTAGCTTGAAAGTTCCGGCAATCCACTGCGGTCGGGCACGCGGAAGCGCTGATTGGCGAGGTGGATCAAGGGCTCGCTCTGGCTCCGCTGCTGCCCGGCGCCGTTGGCGGCAAGGCGCCGATAAAGGCTCAAGAGCCCGGTTTCGAACTCACCGCCTAGGATGGTACCGGCGCCGAGTTGGCGGAGATATACCTCGTTCAGCGGCGCATACAGGCCGTAGAAACATAGATGGGCTTCCCGGTTGAGACCTTTGAGCCGGGGCACGAGGGTGCCGGCGATACGCGTCGCCGTGTGCATCGGCAAATAGACCGCGATCAGCCGCGCTTCCCTGACCGCGTCCTCATTCAGCCCTTCGACGGCGAGGTCGATGCACCGAACGTGCGCGCCGGCCTCGCCGAGCCAGGCGGCGGGCGACGCCAGCCCAAAGGGCTGATGGCCAAGTTCATAAGTCGAGAGGAGGACAACCTTCATCCGCGCACATCTCCCTAGGCGACAGCGGCGAAGCCCGGACGGATCACTCGGTCGGTCGCGGAACTAGACCGGGCTCACGCCGCCCTTGCCCGGCTCATAGTAGGGATTGGAACCGCCGGCATGGTCGGTCGTATCGAGCACGGTGGTGATCTTGGGCACCGCCCGTCTGATCTCCACCTCGATGCCCTGCTTGAGGGTGACGTTCGCCATGCCGCAACCCTGGCAGCCGCCCTCGAGGCGGATATAGGCGGTGTCCTCCGTGACGTCGACGAGGGAAATGTGCCCGCCGTGGGAGGCCACGGACGGATTGATGCGTTCCTCCAGCAACTGCTGGATCACCTGCGCCTCGGGCGTGCTCAGTCCGGGCTTGGCACTGGCGTCCAGGTAGTCCTTGATGCCGGTGACCTCCGGGACGTAATGGCGCAGCATGTTCTCGATGCCGCCGCGCGCGGCCCAACCGCCGCCCACCATCTCGAGAATGACGAGGCCGTCCTCGAAGCCGTGGAAGATGACGTCGCCGCCGTTCTGGGCCACCGCCGGGCGGATGCGGGTGTCGATGAGGTCCCTGATCTGGGCGCTGATCTCGTCCTCTTCCTCATCGGCGCCATTGCCTCCCGGCTCCTTCCCGGCGCCGTCGATGACGGCGTCCCCGGCGACATAATGCTCCATGATGGCGCCGAGAATGGCGGGTTTGAGGACCTGCCAGTCCTCCGCATCGCTTATCGCCACCGTTATCGCATCGGCGTCGAGCGCCACCCGGGCGACCCCATCGATGGCGAACAGGCGCCGGGCCAGCGGCGACGCGGCCGAAGAATCAATATCGGTGAATTCGGCCGTTCCCGACGGCATCACCGGCTTGCCGGGTAGAAACTTCACCGTCCCTGGATCGGACGTTGCCTCGGTCTGAATGAACATCTCTCAAGACTCCTCCGTAAGGCGCTGGGGGCTCTTAAATAATTGTGTCTTGGCGCCGTTTTGTCCAGGATTCATTCACGCCACCTGGGCCCTCACCAGCGGTTGCAGCGCGGCCAGCGGGCGATGACCTCGGTGCCGCCGTCGATGACATTATAGGTCTCATGGGCGGCGCCGGTCATGCAGGCATGGTTGGGCAGCACCCGCACCCTGGCGCCGACCGGAAAACTCTCGAATGGGATCGGCGCGTCGGATGCGATGATGCCGTGCTCCTGATGGACCGACGCCACCTTGAGGCCGCCATGGGGCCGGCCGGTGACGGCGTCGCAGACGAGGCCGAAGCCGCAATCCGCGGCCAGTTCCGCGGTCGAGCGGTCCTTCGACAGCGCCAGCGCCCCGGCGTCGATCAAGAGCAGGTTCTCCTGCCGCCGCTGGCCGATCACCGAGGCCAACACGCCCAGCGCGATGTCGCCCCTCTCGCACACCCCGATCCCGGCCTGGAACAGGTCGCAGAACATATAGACCCCAGGCCTCGCTTCGGTGACGCCGGTGAGGTCCCTGGCGAACCTCGCCGTCGGCGTCGAGCCGACGCTGACCACCGGGCAGGCGAGGCCGGCGGCGCGCAGGCGCTCGGCCGCCATGACCGCGCCGGCGCGCTCATCCTCGGCCACCGCCGCCATGGCGGCTTCATCGCGGCAGTCATAGGAATGGCCGGCGTGGGTCAGCACGCCGCCAAGCGTCACCGCCGGCGCGCCGTCGAGCCGCCGGGCGATCTCCAGGAGCTCGGGCCCCCCCGGCGCCACCCCGCCGCGGGCGCCGCCGGTGTCGATCTCGATCAATACCGCGAAGGACGCGCCATGGGCGGCGATCGCCCCGGCGACGCCGATATCGTCGGTGATGATCTTGAGATCGGCGCCCCGGCGGCGAAGCGCGGCGGCGCCGTCGAGCCTCGCCGGCGTGATGCCGACGGCGTAGGTGACATCGGCAAAGCCGCGCTCGAGGAAATAATCCGCCTCATGCAGGGTGGAAACGGTGACGCCGCCGGGATGTCCGGCAACGGCCAGGCGGGCGACATCGGCCGACTTGGCGGTCTTGAGATGGGGCCGCAAGGGAACGCCGAGACGGCGCATGCGTTCGTTCATCCGGGCGATGTTGGCGGACAGCACCCCCCGGTCGAGCACCAGGGCGGGCGTCGGCAGGTCGTCGAGGTCCATGGCGGGCTCCGTCGGATGGAGCCCGGAGAATAAGCAATTTCGCCGCCGATTCCCATAGGCCTTCGCCCATTCGGCCGTCATTGGCGGGGCCATCAACTCAGGCTCGCCGCCGCCATCAAGACACGCCATGATCCTGCCCTTATCTTGAGCTTAAGATGCCTTCCCACTTGATCGGCTTTGCGGATCGGAGCTTTATCGAAGCTTTATAGGGAAGATACTCTTCGATCCGTTTTGCGAAGCCGGGAGATCGCGAACCGATGCGCCGAGGGCCGCGGGACTGACGCCTGAGCCCGCGGGGCCACGGCAGGGATTATAGAGGAGATCAGTTTTGCCATATATGCATTCCACCCGAGGCAGAGGCGGGATCGTGGTCCTGGCCCTGGCATTCGCGCTTCCCCTGCTTGGCTCCGTCCCCGGCGCCGCGATCGGCGCCGAGGCCCTGGCGCTCAAGCGGGTCATGCTGTCGAGCGGCGGCGTCGGCTATTTCGAATACGAGGCGGTGATCACCGGCAACGCGGAGCTTTCGCTTACGGTCCGGCTCGATCAGGTGGACGACGTGCTGAAAAGCATCGTCGTCTTCGACGAGCGCGGCGCCGCCGCCTCCATCGGCCTCGCCGGGCGCGAACCGCTCGACCAGATATTCCGCGGCCTGCCGATCAAGGCCCGCGACTTCGCCTCGCCGGCGGCGCTGCTGAACGCGCTGCAGGGCGCCAAGGTCAGGACCTCGGGCCCGCGCCAGATCGAGGGCCGCCTGGTCAGGGTGGTGGCCGAGACCGCCAAGCTCGGGCAAGGCGGCGGCACCATAACCCGTCACCGCGTCAGCGTCATGACCGCGCGCGGGCTCGAGCAGTTCATCCTCGAAGAAGCCGGAGCGCTTCAGTTCGTCGACCCCGGCCTCCAGGCCAAGATCAATGCCGGGCTCGACGCCATCGCCGGCCACCGGGCGCGCGACCGGCGCACCCTTCGTATCGCCGCCACCGGCCAGGGCCAGCGCACGCTTCGCGTCGGCTACGTCGTCGGCGTGCCCCTGTGGAAGGCCTCCTACCGCCTGACCCTTCCGGCCGAGGGCGCCGAGGGGCTGTTGCAGGGCTGGGCGGTGGTCGAGAACATGACCGGCGCGGACTGGAACGGGGTCGAGTTGACCCTGGTCTCGGGCAACCCGGTGACCTTCCGCCAAGCGCTTTACACCGCCTATTACGTCGACCGGCCCGACGTGCCGGTCGAGGTCATGGGCCGCATCCTGCCGAGGCCCGACACCGGCGCCGTCGGCGCCGTGCCGGGTCAGGCCTCGATCGAGGGGGATTTCCGGCGCCAAGGCGGACCCGGCGGGGCGATTAGGGGCGGCAGGGCCGATGCCGCCGGAAGGTTGGCGCGAAAGTCGAAAAGCTCCGCCGAATTGCGGAAGAGGCCACGAAGCTTCGCCGCGGCCAATGAAAGGCTGGAGGCCGGAATGATGCGCGATGTCGCCTCCGAGCCGGTGTCGAAAAGCATCGCCAATATGCTCCCGGCCCAGGCCGAGGCCACGGAGGCCCTGAGCCAGGTCGTCTTCCGCCTACCCTTGCCGGTGACGATCAAGGCCGGGCATTCGCTGATGGCGCCGATCATCGACCGTGAACTGCCGGCCGAGCGCCTGGCCTACTACCAGCCCGGGACCCATCCGCGCCACCCGCTGGCCGCCGTCACCCTTGTCAACGACACCAAGACCGGCCTGCCGCCGGGCGCCCTTACCCTCTATGAACGCGCCGGCGCCAAGGGCGCCACCCGGTACCTCGGCGACGCCCAGATGAACGGGCTGCCGGCGGGCGAGGTGAGGATCGTCAGCTACGCGCTCGACGGCAAGACGCGCATCGACCGCGAGGTCAAGCGGAGCCAGACCATCGCCAAGGGCAAGATCCTCCACGGCGTCTTCGAACTGACCTATCTCGAGCAGCAAAGCACCACCTACCGCGTCAAGGCGCCGGCGCGCGAGGACCGCCGGCTCCTTTTCGAGCACCCGCGCCGGACCGGCTGGACCCTGGCCGAGCCGCCGGAGAAGGAGACCAAGCTTACCGCCAAGCACTACCGCATCCGCCACGCCATCAAGAAGGGCGAGGAGGCCAGGTTCGAGGTCGTCCTCGAACGCCCGCGGCTCAGCAAGATCGTGCTCAACGGGCTGTCGACGGCGCAACTGGTGGGCTACGCCAAGACCGGCAAATTGGACGAGGGGCTGCGCCAGGCGTTCGCCAGGATGGCGGAGCTCAAGCGCGAGGTCGAGAGCCAGGAACACCGGCTCAAGCGGGCGACCGAGGATCAGCAGGAAGTCTTCAAGGACCAGAAGCGCATCCGCGATAATTTGTACCGGGTTCCCAGGAACACCGACCTTCACCGCCGCTACCTGACCAAGCTCGACGCCCAGGAGAACAAGCTCGAACGCACGCTCAAGGAGATCGGGGCGGCGAAGAAGGACGTCGACCGGACCAAGAAGGCGCTGGCCGATTACATCGGCAAGCTGAAGCTCTAAACGGTTGAAGCTTTAGGTAGCCGAGGTTCTGAAAGGTCCCGCTCCCCCAGGTTGGGCGGCGCGGTGGCGGATGGGATTCCCGCCCACGCCCCCTTTTCGCGTGCCGCTACGGCCAACCTCCCAAATCCCTTAAATCGAATGTGGGTAAGGGTTTTCGGGCTTCCCTTGAGGGGAGCGAGCGGCTAACATGCCCTTCGCTTTCGAAGTTCTCTGGAGCGAGCCGACCCGGCGACTACAGTCGGGTCGCCATGGTGGCCGTGGGCGCGCCACCATGATACCCCCAACAGGGAGGATCGTGAATGAGCACCGGTTCCGTGGAAGTCGTTTACCGCGGCATCTTCCAGAAGACGTTGGCCAAGAACATCTGCCGTGGTGTGGTCTTCGCGGCCAAGAAGGAAGGCAAGATCGGCACCGCCTTCGGGCGCTACAGTGACTCGCCCGAACGCAACGGTATCCCGGCCAAGCAGTTCGCCGTGGTTTCCGATACCCACGACGAGTTGCAGGAGCACCTGGCGCGCTATGAGCCCGACAACAACGACGTGACCATCGCCTGCGACGACGCGCTGTGCAAGGGCGTCGAGTCCTGGGCCTGGTACGGCCTGCAGCCGATCAACAAGCTGCTCAAAAAGGGCGGCACGCTTCTAGTCACCTCGTTCCAGTCGCCCAATAAGCTGATCAATTTCATCCACCGCAAGGGCGAACCCTACAATCTCGCCCTGGTCAGGGCGGCGGCCAGTTTCTCCGGTCTGTGGGTATACAAGGACGATCACACCGACGCCCGGCTCCTCGGCGCGCTGGCCAAGGTGGCGCCGCACATCGTCGGTATCGACGCCATTTGCGAGGTGATCAAGGAGCAGTGGAAGGACGATCTCAAGGTCGCTTCGGCGAGGAAGACCTACGAAGCGACGGAGACGATTCCGGTCAGCGCCGATCAGGGCAACGAAGAGGTGCCGTTCGAGTTCGAAAAGCCGGGCTGGAAGACGATGGAAGAGGGGCTGGTGATTCGCGGCATCTCGGCCGAGCAACAAAAGGTTGAAGGATGGGAGGGCGGCTATGTGCCGACACGCAACCCCACCTTCAAGAAGTTCTCGACCCGCACCATGCGCCCGGTGATCAACTTCGACACCTGCATCAAGTGCACGCTCTGTTGGCTGCAGTGCCCGGACTCCTGCTTCGACATCACGCCGGATGGCTTGTATGACGCCAACATGGAGGCGTGCTGCGGCTGCGGCGTCTGCGAGGCCGTCTGCCCGGTCGAGGATTGTGTCACCATGGTCAACGAGGAAGCCTTCGACGATAACGCCAGCCAGTGGGAAATGTGGGTCAAGGACAAGAAGGGCTACGAGACCTGGATGACTGAAAAGATCAGCGATAAACCCCCCCGCTCCCACGGGTTCCACCATGTCGGTCAGTACGCCGAGGAGACAGCCGATGAATCCACCTAAGACGGCTACCGCGGAACAGATCGTCATCGGCGGATCGGAGGAGCTTATCAGCGGCTCCGAAGCGATCGCCCACGCCTGCCGGCTGGCCGATGTCGACGTCATCACGGCCTACCCGATCAGGCCCTACGACACCGTCATGCAGTACGTTTCCCAGATGATCTCCGACGGCGACTTCGACTGCGAATTCATCGTCGCCGAGAGCGAACATTCCCAGTTCGAGATCGTCAAGCACGCCTCGGCGGTGGGCGCCCGGGTGTTCGTCGGCTCCAGCGGCGTCGGCTGGTTCTACGCCTTCGAGGCGATGGCGGTCACCGCCGGGCTGCGCATGCCGATGGTGGCCATGGTCGGCAACCGGGCGCTCGACGATCCCGGCGCCTTCGGGGTCGAGCACAACGACGCGCTCGCCGTCCGCGACCTCGGCTGGATGCTGGTCTGGGTGGAGACGCCGCAGGAAGCGCTGGACACGGCGCTGATCGCCTACCGGGTGGCCGAGGACAAGCGGATCTTCCTGCCCTGCGCGGTCAGTTGCGACGGCGCCTTCCTCACCCATTCCCAGGCGATCGTCAACGTCCCCGACCAGGCGACGGTCGACAGCTTCCTGCCGCGCTATGACCGCGGCGATAAGCTGTTGCATCCGGACAACCCGATCACCATCGCGCCGCAGGCCAACGAGGATTGGGTGATGGAGATCCGCCGCCAAAGCGACGCCGCCATGCGCCGCGCCCGCGGGGTCATCACCGAGGCCTACGAGGATTTCGGCGATAAGTTCGGGCGCGAGCAAGAGCCCTTCATCGAACGTTACATGATGGAGGACGCCGAGATCGCCCTGGTGGGGATGGGGACGCTGGCTTTGCCGGTGAAGGTCGCCGTCCGCAAGATGCGCGCGGAGGGCCGGAAGGTCGGCTTCGTCCGCGTCAGGTGGTTCCGCCCGTTCCCGACCGAGGAGCTCCAGGACGCGCTCTCGGACGTCGAGGCCGTCGGCGTCATCGACCGCGACTATGGTTTCGGCTCGTCCTTCCACAGCGGCGTGCTGGCCAATGAGTTACGCGCGGCGCTATACCCGGTGGAGAACCAGCCCAAGATCGTCTCGTTCATCGCCGGGCTTGGCGGGCGGGAGGTCAACACCGACAACGTCATCGTCATCGCCGGCATGGTGGCCGACGCCGCCAGTGGCGGAATGAATGATCAAGATACCTATTGGATCGGAGTGAGGGAGTAGCGATTATGTCAGACGTAATCACCGAAACCCTGGACGACTACATCAAAACCCAGGTTCTCGAGGCTTGGAAGGGCCCCAAGACGGTCCCGGAACAGGAGTATTTCACCTCCGGTCACCGCACCTGTCAGGGATGCGAATCGGCGCTGGTGATGAAGCTCATGGCCAAGGCGGCCGGCCCACGTACGATCATCCTCGGCAGCACGGGCTGCATGTACGTGGCCAACACCACCTACCTCTCCACCCCGTGGTCGGTGCCCTGGATGCACACCCAGCTCGGATCCTCGGGCTCCGCCGCCACCGGCACGGCGGCCGGTCTCAGGGCGTTGATGCGCAAGGGCAAGATGGAGAAGGAGCGGATCAACGTCATCGCCTTCTGCGGCGACGGCGGCGGCGCCGACATGGGGCTCTCGGCGATTTCGGCGGCGCTGCAGCACACCGAGTACAACCTGCTGATCCTGATGTACGACAACGAATCCTACGCCAATACCGACATCCAGGTGTCGGGCTCATCGCCCTATGGCGCCAACTCCACCTTCAGCCCTCCGGGCAAGGAGAGGCGCATCATGCACCGGCGCTGGAAGAAGAACACCGCGCCGATGCTGGCGGCGGGCCATCCCGAGTGCAAGTACGTGGCGACGGTCTGCATGTCGTACGCCGTCGAGGCGATGAACGCGGTGCGCAAGGCGCTCAGCATCGGCGGGCCGACCTTCATCCATTCCCTCGACCCCTGCCCCAAGGGCTGGGACTACGATCCGATGTTCTCCCATGAGCTCGGCGAACTCGCGGTGGAGACCGGCATCTGGCCCCTCTACGAGATCGAGGAGGGCAAGATCAAGATGTACGGCAAGTCCAAGCGCATCGTCAACGGTCAGATGAAGCGCAAGCCGGTCCAGGACTATCTGCTGCGCCAGGGCCGCTTCGCCCACTTCATCGACGAAGATATCGAGTACTTCCAGGCGAAGACCGATGAGATGTGGGAGAAATGGCTGATCCCCGGGGTGCTCCCCTTCTCCGCCGAGGCGTGAACGGGGCTTAACTTCCAAGAGGTTCGGGCGGAGCGCTTCAGGCGTCGCCCCAAAGCATGGGCCCGGCCGCCGGTGGCCGGGCCCATTTCCTTGGCTTTGGGGCGATGCCCTTAAATGACGTCCGATTCTCCATCGGGCAGCTGATGGAGAAACACCAGCTTCTCCCGCAGCCGATGGCGCTCCATCAGCTTCTCTTGCGCGGCCTCGGGCAAATCGGTGATCAGTATCAGGCCCTTGTCGATCATGATCTCGATCACGTCCTCGAACACCCGCACCATTTCGAGGTCGCTGATCTTCAGGCGCTCCCTGGCTTGGCGCATCTCCAACTCGGTCTCGGCAACGCCGGCGGAAAGAAACGCCATCACCTCCGGATCGTCCGGTTGAATCTCCTCGTCCGCGCCCTCGCGGGGGCTTTGGAAGATGGCGTCTATCTTGCCGTCCGGGCCACGCAACACATAGGGCATTTTGCTCTCCTGATAGCCGCTCGCGGGTGGCCGCCCTCGCGCGACGGCGGCCGTGGATTCGGTCGGACACCTTCGGCCCAGCATACAGGGCCCTGAAGAGCCGGCACAAGAATGGGTCGGCGCAAGATTAAGCCGAGGCGCCCGTCTTGTATATTATTTCCGCCCCATGTTCCTTGCCGATCCGAATCCCGGCCACCCCCGCCCCATCCGCCGGCAAAGTTGGCCCCATCCCCGGGCTCCCGCGCGAGCGCGCGGCCATGCCGGGGCGAGACGGCGGATCGGCGCCCCCGACGATGGGCCTTGGCTTGCGGAGAATCCCGGTTCAGGAATCGTTGTCGAAGACGACACCGAGAGCCAGCGGGTCGCGGGTCACGGCCTTGATGCCGTGGGCGTAGGCCTGGGCCGCGCGCTGGCGCAATTGGGGACCGAGGATGGGATCGTCCGGGCTGGCGGGCGCGATCTGGTTGGCGATAAACGCAACGCCGCCGCCGGGCGGAACCCTGCCGGGGCCGGCGTCCTTCCCGGCCGCCACGGCCACCGGCGCCGCATGGCTCTCCGCTCCGTCGTGCCCGTCCACCCCATGACCGGGGGGTTCGGAATCGGCGCCCTCGGGTTCCGCCGCCGGAGTCTCGATTTCCGGGAAGAGCGGAGACTCGTCCTGTCTGCCGCTGCGCCGGCTGCCCTTGGCATCGACGACCGCCGCCGTCGGGACGCCGGCAACGTTGCCGGCGCCGGCCGCGGCCGGCCCTGACAGAGGTGATTCTATTGGTAAAATCATACCCGTCCACGTTCCAGTTATCGTGAGAATAAAATAGCATGTCAGAAGTTAAAAAGAAATAAAACTGGCGGAATGTATAATATAGATATTATTCTTTATTTGTTTTATATTTAACTCAAACTTACGTATAATTTTATTTATTTCACCCTTGCTCGGGGAACTATCCGGTTGACGTACCACGCCACTTGATGTAGACTAAGCTTCAAATCAGGAGTTGAAGCCATGTCTACCCCCAAAGTCGATCTTACCAATCCTATCTACCATGACGACGACAAGGCGCGTGCTCACCTTGAAGCCTTGCTTTGGCCCGATGGTCCGTTCTGCCCGCACTGTGGCGTCACCGATGACCGGATCACCAAGCTAAAGGGCAAAAGCACCCGCCCCGGCGTCTACAAGTGCAAGGACTGCCGCAAGCCCTTCACCGTAACGATTGGAACCGTCATGGAACGGTCCAAGGTGCCGCTTTGCAAATGGGTACTTGCCGCACAATTGATGGCGTCCAGCAAGAAGGGCATGAGTGCGCTTCAACTCCAAAGGATGCTTGGCACGAACTACGAGACCGCGTGGTTTCTTTTCCACCGGCTCCGTGAGTGTGCAACCGATCCAGAGCGAGGCCCCATTGGCGGCAAAAACAAGGTTGTCGAGGCCGACGAAACCTATGTCGGCGGCAAGGCCCGCAACAAAGCCTTTGGCCCGCCGCCGAAGAAACATGCCGTGTTCTCTCTTGTCGAGCGCGGCGGTGAAGTGCGGTCTTTCCATGTCGCCGATGTCAGACGAATTGCTACGCGGAGCCAAGGGCAAGCGTCTGCTCTACCGACAACCTGACGAACCCGCGCACGCCTAAACAGACAGCTAGGGCTTTTTTTCGC
>JACZQV010000085.1 GCA_022545545.1 Pseudomonadota bacterium | reverse complement strand
TCGACGGAGGCATGACGAAAAAGTGGGGGGATGATGGCCACCGGCGACACAGAGGTGACCGAAGAACGCTATGGCTGGGTCATGGTGGGGGTGGCGGCGGTCGTCGTCGGCACCGGCTTCGGCACCCTGTGGTCGTTTCCGATCTTCCTCAAGCCGTTGTCGGAGGAGTTCGGCTGGCTGCGCGGGGAAACGTCGTTCGCCTACGCCATCGCGACCTTTTTCATCGGCGCCATGGGAATCGTCATGGGCGATCTCGCCGACCGCTTCTCGGCCCGGCCGCTGGTGTTGATGGGGGCGATCGTGCTCGGCGCGTCGCAGCTTTTGCTCGGCCAGATCCAGTCCCTTTGGCAGCTCTACACGATTTACGGCGTCGGGGTGGGGGGCCTCGCGATCAGCGCCTTTTACGTGCCGCTGGTGACCAATGTCGGCTTCTGGTTCGAACGCAACAAGGGTCTGGCCATCGGCATTATGCTCGGCGGCCAGGTCGCGGGCGCCGCCGTCGTGCCCTTCGTCGTCCGCATCCTGATCTCCAACCTGGGCTGGCGGGAGACCTACGCCATCATGGGGGTGGCGATCTGGTTGCTGTTGATCCCGCTCACCATCCTCATCCGGCGTCCGCCGGGCCATGGCGAGTCCGGCGGCAAGGCGCCGGCGCCGCGCGACTGGACGCGCGCGGAAGGCGGCGCCATCTCGCCGGCAAGGCTGACCACCGTGCTCAGCGTCGCCATCGTCTTTTGCTGCGTCTGCATGGCGATCCCCTTGATCCACGCGGTCTCGAAGGCATCGGATGCGGGCATCGACGCCGAAAGCGCCGCCGCCATCCTCAGCCTCATAATGATCGGCGGTTTCGTCGGCCGGGTCGGGGCGGGCAAGGTCTCCGATCACATCGGCGGGCTGCGCACCTTGCTGCTGGCGGCGGGAACCCAGACGGTGATGGTGTTCTGGTTCTCCCAATTCGACGGCATGGTGGGACTCTACGTCCTCGCCCTGGTGTTCGGCGTCGGCTATGGCGGCGTCATGCCGTCCTACGCCATCATCATCCGCGAATATATTCCGGCGAACCTCTCCGGGCGGGCGTTGGGGATCGTCTATTTCCTCGGCAATGTCGGCATGGGCCTCGGCGGCTATTTCGGCGGCCTGCTGTTCGACCTGAGCGGCGCCTATACCCTTACCTTCGCGCTTGGCGTGCCGGTAGGCGTGATCAACCTGATGATCATCGCAACGCTCTGGCGCTTCATACGCGCCCAGCCCCCCTGCCAAGCCGCGCCCCAGCCGGCCTAGGGAAATTCTGGAGGGACTGGCATGAGGCTTTCTGAAATGCTTCGCGATTTCAACGCCGCCGCCCTTTGGGCCGGGGTCACCGCCTTCGTCTGGTACGTCTTCGGCGCCGTCCCCCTGCATCTCGCCGTGGCCGGGCAGCTCGGCCTCACCATGGTGGAGACCTCGAGCTGGGTTTTCATCGTCTGGATGAGCGGCGCCGTCTGGTCCATCGTGCTCACCCTTTACTACCGCATGCCGATTCCCATCACCTGGACCATCCCCGGCCTGATATATCTCGGCACTCTTTCGGGCCAGTTCAGTTTCCCCGAGATCGTCGGCGCCAATTTCATGGCCGGGGCCATCATCGTCGTGCTGGGGCTGGCCGGCATCGGCGAGCGCATCATGGCCTGGCTGCCGCTGCCCATCATCATGGGCATGTTCTCGGGCTCCATCCTGGTCTATGTGACGCGCATCGTTTCGGCCACGGTCGAGGACGTCATCACCGCCGGGGTGACGGTCGCGGGATATCTCCTCGGCCGGGCGATCGCCAGCCAGCATGTGCCGCCCGTCGGCCTCGCCGCGCTCAGTGGCGGCATCGCCGTGTTCCTGACCGGCGAGACGGGTGCCGCGCCGATCGTATGGGACCTTCCCACCCTTGCCATGCCGGGCGTCAGCTTCTCCTTCGCCGCGTTCGTCGCCGTGACCCTGCCGATGGTGGTGCTGGCCATGGGCCTCGGCAACGTCCAGGGGCTCGGCTTCCTGATGGCCCAAGGCTATCGCGTGCCGGTGAAGCCGGTGACGGTCATCATCGGCATCAATTCCGTGATCAACGCCTTCCTCGGCGGCCACGCGGCGACGGTGGCGCGCACCGGGGTGGCCATACTGGCGGGACCCGACGCCGGGCCGGCCGCTGGACGCTACTGGGCCAATTTGATCGCCGCGTCCCTGACCGTGACCGTGGCGCTGGCCGCCTCCTCGGTGGCGTCTCTCGTCGGCGTGCTTCCGCGCACCTTCGTGGTGACCCTCGCCGGGCTCGCCATCTTGTCGTCGCTGCAGGGCGCGCTGGAGAAGGCCTTCGGCGAGAAGCTCAAATTCGGCGCGCTGGTCGCCTTCGCCGTGGCGGCGACGCCCTTCGCGGTGGCCGGGATCACCTCGGCCTTCTGGGCGATCCTCGCCGGCCTCGGGGCGTCATTGCTGGGGGAGCGCAAGGTCCTCCTCGCCCACTGGCGGGGAGAGGAGGATAAAGCTTAAGAACCGGCGCGCATTACCGACAGGACAAAGAAGACGGCGACGCCCGAGAAGGTGCCGAGCAGGACGTTACGCTTGAAGAGGAAGAACACGCCGACGCCGACGATCGTCGAGAATACGCGGTCGAAAACCGGGGTCTCGGCGAGGGTGCCCGCCGGCAGCACGATCATGCGCGAGATCAGACCGGCAAGCAGGGCATAGGCGATGCAGGAGACGACCTTGAACGCCTCGCCCTCGGGATTGATCCTGCCCGAGATCACGACGCCCAGACCCCGCCACACATAGGTGGCCCCGATCGCCAAAATCAGCAAGAGCCAGAGGCCGATCTCATCCATGGCGCCGCCTCAAGATCCGGTCGACGAAATAGGCCAAGGCGCCGCCGATTCCCCCGGTGGCCAGCAGTCCCCAGTCGGTGGAGACCTGGTAGAACAACGGCCCGCCGACGGCCCCGATCAACAGTGCGATGACGCCGGAGCGGTGGCGCACGTCGGCGAACACGATGGTAAAATAGACCGGGTTGAGGAACACCAGCGATAGCGTAACCACGGGGGGCAACTCGACGGCGAGCACGAACCCCGTCGCCGTGCCGGCGAGACCCGACAAGAGGCAGACGATCGAAAAGCCGACATAGTAGGGCGCGCGCAACTCGTGCGGCAGATGGGGACATACCCGCATCGCCGCCGCCCAGGTGTTCACCGAGGCCAGTTGGGCGAGGACATAGTGCCAGGCGCGGTTTTTCACGCCTTCGCCGAACAGCGGCATCATCGCCACAATCATCGGCAGGAAACGGACATTGGCCAGTGATACGGCGAGGACGATGGCAAGAACGGGGGCGCCCGTGGCGTAAAGCTCGGCGAAAGCGATCTGGCCGGGAAGGCCCCAGATCGCCCCCGAAGAGACCATCGAGACCCCAAGGGTAAGACCGCTGACCCGCGCCAGCGACCCGAAGCCCATCATGGAAGCGAATATCACCCACGCCGACACCTTGAAGGCATCGCGCACGCCGCCGGCAGAGGCGGCGCCGGGCGTCCTGTAAGTCTTACTGTGCACCGGGCCGGGTGTGGCGGGCCCGCGCGGCTGTCAGCCGCCCCTCATCGTTGGCTTCTACCCAGACCGGGCGAAGCTCGGCATCAACTTCCCGCACCGACGTTCCAGTACTCGACGCTCAAATCCCTGAGCAGCGCATCGTGCCGGCCCTCGAGGCAGCCGCGGAAACTAAAGGCTTCATGCCCATCGTAGGCCGCGAGGCAGCCATCATAGGCGCTTCTTGCCAGCGCTTGCCCCGGACTCTGCGCGCCGGCCGTCCGATCGCCGCCCGTCACCTGGCGCCACAGGGGCTCGCGGCGGTCCGGCTCGACCGTACCGCGTCGCGGCGAGGCGTTGGCCAAGGCGCCGATGAACCCGGCGGCCTTGGCCTTGGGACGGGAGTCGACGACGCGCGCGCCGAGACGGCGCATGGGACCGACGGTCCTGGCGATCTCCTCGGGCGTCAACGGGTCGGGATCGCCGATCACGGCTACCGGCAACAAGGACGCGTTGGCCGCGATCTCCATCCTGGCGCTAACGGCGCCGAGCCGCGCGAGCGCCTCGGCCGCAACGCGGGCGGAGATGGCGGTGAAACCGCGGCCCTCGACGAAGCTGACGTGATCCGCCGCGCCAAGGCGGCGCACGGCGCCCGAGGCGTCGGTCACCACCAGGGTGAAGGCGCCGGGGTCCGAAGGTTCGTAGGCGGCGCCGAACTCCGGCGCCGGGCGGTCGCGCTGCAGGCAGTAGGTGCTGAGATCGGCGACGCAAAGGCCTTCGGCGCAGGTGAAGGGGATGCCGCTTTCGGACGGCAGGGCGGCGAGAATCTGCGGCGCGGCGCTAGCGTGCCCGGGCGCCAGGGCCGCGAAAAGACCGAGTGCTAACCAGAATGGAAGACGGATGCGCATTGACGCCTCCTGTGGCCGGGTGTGAGGGAACACCGGTAACGATAGAATTCAGCTCTCCCTGGACGTGTAAGGATTTGGCCGATTGTGCCCGGATATCAAGGGCGGCGCAATCAGTCAGTGGCGTATTTGTCCTCGTCGGCGTAATAGGCCGGGAAGCCGACGATGTCGCGCAAATGTGCGAATTCGGCGAGAGCCTCGGGATGGCGGGCGTCCCTGATCGATGAAAGCGCGTCCTCCATGGCCCTGACGCCGGCCAACAAAAGCGTCAGCGGATAGACGACGATCTCATAACCGATCTCCGCCAGCTTCGCCGGCGCCAACAACGGCGTATCGCCGCCTTCGACCATGTTGGCCATCTTCGGGCCCTTCACGCCGTCGCAATAGGCGCGCATTTCGTCCTCGTCGCGCGGCGCTTCGAGGAAGGTGATGTCGGCGCCCATCTCGGCGAAGGCCTTGGCGCGCAGGAGCGCCTCGTCGAAGCCCTCGGTGGCGGCGGCGTCGGTCCGCGCCATGATCAGCATATCGACGCCGTCCTCGCGGGTATCGATGGCGGCCTGGACGCGGGCGAAGGCCTCGTCCCTCGGCACCGTCTGCTTACCGAGCGTATGGCCGCAGCGCTTGGGCGCCACCTGGTCCTCGATCATGATGCAGGCGAACCCCGCCTGGGCGAAGCCCCGGACCGTACGGCGCACATTGACGGCGTTGCCGTAACCGGTATCGCCGTCGCCGAACACCGGGATCGAGACGGCGGCGCAGATGTCGCGTCCCTGGTCGACCATCTCGGCGTAGCTGATCAATCCCGTATCGGGCGCGCCGAGGCGCGTGCCGGAGACGGCGAAGCCGCCCATGAAGGTGGCGGCGAAGCCGGCGCGCTCGACCAGCTTGGCCGAGAGCGCATCGAAGCAGCCGGGCATGACGAGGACGTCCGGCTTTGCCAGCACCGCGCGAAGACGATCCGCCGGGCTCATCTCTAGACCCCCTCGCCCGGCGGCGGCACCACGACGTCGTCATAGGCGTGGCGCTTGGTGATGAGACCGGAGTGAAGGAAGACATCGAGCGTCACGTCATAGGCCTCGTGGGTTATGGCGAGGGCCGGGTTCCAACAGCCGAGACCCTGGTAGAACTCGATGGTGGCGTCGAGCACGCCGGGATCGATGCCCTCGAAGTATTCCGCCTCCCGCCTCGCGATCTCGGCGGCGGGCATGTCGTTGACGTAAGCCCGCGCCTTGCGGTAGGCGCGCATGAAGGCCCCGGCCATGTCTGTCTCGAGCCACTGGCGCGTCGCCGACAGGCTGGAGAACGCCACCGGCCCGATCGCCTCGCCGACGCAGGTCAGCACATGTCCGACCCCGTCAGCCTCGAGTTGCTGGGGCGCCGGTCCCTGCTGGTGGATGTAATCCCCCTCTCCGGCGCGGAAGGCCGCGTCCATATCGCCGGCGCCGCCGGCGTCGATGGCGTCGATCGCGTCGAAGTGCACGCCCTTCTTGTGCACGGCATATTTGAACATGGCCAGCGGCTGCCGGCCGTGATCGGCAAGCACCTTCTTGCCGATGAGATTGACCCAATTGAACGCGGGGTCCGCCTTGCGCCCGGTGATGAAGAAGCCGTCGCGCTCGTTGATCTGGGCGAAGTGGACGATATCCGACGATTGGCCCTTTCCCATCGCCTCCCAGCTTGCCGACACCGCCGACTGGACCACGTGCACCGAGCCGTCATTCAGCGCCTGGCGCACCGTCCGCTCGGGCGTGGCGACGGAATGGCTGGCCTCCAAACCTTCCTCCTTCAGGAAACCGGCCGAGATGGTGGAGATCAGCGGGCTGTAGAACGCCGAGAAACGCGAGAACATGATGTTGATCCGGGCCATGGTGTTCCTATCCCCTGTCTTGCAAGTATGACTTTTTTTGCCGCCCAGCGGGTCCTTGCGGCCAGCAGCCGCCGTGATGCCGGCGGATCACGAGAAGGGCCGCGTTTTGACGATCATTTGTATCATCCTTCACCACCGGCGGGTACCGCGATATGCCGGCGCGACGATGGGCCCAAGTGGAAACATCGGGCCACCGTGAAGGATGCTCCATCGCCCGATCACGCAAGGCGCCCATGTCGTCGGGCGGCGGCGGACCCGGCGCTTGGCCGGCGGGAGACGGCCTCAAAGCCGCTCCAGAAGGGTCACGAAACGGGCCAGCGGCGCCGGGTCGCGGGCAAGGCCGAGGGAGGCCGAGAAGTGGCCATTGGGCCTCAGGAAAAGGTTGTCCTCGGGCACCGCCCACCTGCGGACAAGGTCCATGCCGCCGGCGAACGGCGTCACATTGTCGACGGTGCCAAGGAGGACGACGATCCTTTCGCCGCCGATGGCGGCCTCGGCGCCGGGCTCGACCAAAGGCGCCCAGCGGTCGACGGTGGTTCGATCCCAGCCGGCCGCCGCAAGCGCCGCCGGCAGTCCGAGGGCACCCGTCAGGTGGCCATCGAACGTCACTTCCGTGACCGCGCCCGACGTGGTGAGCAAAAGGACGGCGTCGGGCCGCATGGCGGCGGGCCAGTCGCGCGCCGCCACCGCCGCCAACTGTGCCGTCAGCGCCCCGAGGCTCATGCCGCCGATGGCGACCGGTCCGGAGCCCGTCTGCCGCGCCCAGGCCGTGAGGATGCCGAGTTCGATCACATGGGCGTGGAGATAGTCGAGGAACCCCAAGGGCCCGCGGGCGAACACGGGCTCGCCGCCGTAGCTGCCCGGATGCAGGCGGCGGCCGTGCCAGGGTCCTTCGGGACAGATCAGACGCACACCGGCGCCGTCAAGGGCGCGGATGGGATCGGCGAGGTGGCGCCAGAACTCAGGCTCCATGGCGATGCCGTGGGCGAAGATCAAGCTCGGCGATCCGGCTTCCCCCCTGGGCGCGTTGACGCGGGCCCAGGCGGTGCCGCCGACGCCCGGCGCCGGCGCCGGAAAGCGCAGCCAGAACTGCTCTCCCCCCCCAACCGCCATCGACCGGGACCGCTCGATGGCCGCCGGCGGATCGGGCGGCGCGAAGGCCGTCTCCGGCTTCGCAAGACGCTGCCCATGACGCTGCTCGACCTCCGCCGGACGGGCGACCGCCCATTTCACCGGGTCGATGCGGGCCGCGATCTTGAGCGGGACGAACCCAAGGCGTGAAGCCATCAGGGCATGGGCCGCCCCGTGGCGCTCCGCTTCCGATGCGATGAGACGCTCGCCCGCCGGCGGCTCCGGGCCGAAGAAATCCGCCTCCCACCGGGCCGCCACCGCCTCATAGGCCGATAAGGAGCGTCCGACCCGCGAAATCGCCCGCCTCGTCACCCGCCTGGTCAGTGGTCCCGAGGCGGCGTCGGACCCCAGCGCCTCTGCGAACCGCTCGGGCGCGCCATCTGCGACAAGCGCCGCCGCCCAGGCCCGCGACAGGGGACAGTACCAACCGGCGATGGCGGGAATCGCCAAACGGTCGAACCCGGGTCTCAAGACAAGATCGGCGACGGGGCTCGCAAGCAGCCGGTCAAGGATGCTGGGGCTCACCTGACCGTGCCCCCGCCCGCCTGTGCGGCCGAAGCCGCTTCGGCGTGGCGAAGGCCCGCGCCCGGCAACATGCCATCCGCCTCAGACCGGGTTTCGCTTTATGAGCTCGCGCGCGATGATGATCCGCTGGAGCTCGTTGGTGCCCTCGCCGATGGCCAGCAGCGGCGCGTCGCGGTAGTAGCGCTCGAGGTTGTATTCGGTGGAATAGCCGTAGGCGCCGTGGATGCGCATCGCCTCGAGGCTGTTCTTGAGCGCCACCTCGGAAGCGAACAGCTTGGCCATGCCGGCCTCCATGTCCGCGCGTTCCCCGGAATCGTAGACCCTGGCCGCTTTTTCGACCAGCAACCTGGCCGCTTCCACCGCCGTCGCCATGTCGGCGAGCTTGATCTGGATCGCCTGATGCTCGCAGATCGGCTTGCCGAAGGTCTTGCGCACTTGCGCATAGGCGAGGGACTCATCCAGGCAGGCTTGAGCGATGCCGACGCCCCGGGCCGCCACGTTGATGCGCCCGAGCTCCATGCCGGCGAGGATCTGTTGCAGGCCCCTGCCCTCCTCGCCGCCGATCAGGTTATCCGCCGGCACCCGGCAGTCCTCGAACACCAGCGAGCCGGTGTCGATGCCGCGATAGCCGAGCTTGTCGAGCTTGCTGACCGAAATCCCGTCGCCCTTTTCGGCCAGCAAAAGGCTCATCCCCTTATGCGGCGGGTCGGTGCCGGGATCGGTCTTGACCAGCACCGCGATGATGTGACCGTAAATCGAGTTGGTGATCCACATCTTGGCGCCGTTGATGACGTAGTCATCGCCGTCCCTGACCGCGCGGGTGGTGATGGCCTGGAGATCGGTGCCGCAGTCCGGTTCGGTCAAGGCGACGGCGCCCCTGAGCTCGCCGCTGGCGAAGCGGGGAAGGTAGCGTTGCTTTTGCCCGTCGGTGCCGAAGCGTTCGACCACCGCCGCCATGATCAGATGGGCGTTGAAGATGCCGGCCACCGACATCCACGCCGCCGAGACCCGCTCGACGATCCTGGCGTAGGTCACGGCGCCGAGGCCCAGCCCGCCATATTCCGGCGCCACGGTGGCGCCGAACAGGCCGAGTTCCTTCATCTTCTCGACGATTTCGCTTGGATAGGCGTCGGCGGCCTCGAGCTCATGGGCGACGGGCTTGACGTCGCGCGCGATGAATCGCTCGATGCTATCGAGGATCAGCGCCTCTTGCTCGTCGGTCATCGGCCGCGTCCGCTCAATCCTCGCCCGCCGCGGCCTTGAGCGGTGTGGCGGGCCCGCCCCGGGTCAGGCGCAGCACCCCGGAGATATCGTCGGCGTCATCGAGCGCGTCCAGCCCCTCGGCCAGACGATCGATTGCCGCCGGCGCCAGGCAGGGGCCGAGGAGGGAGTCGAACTTCGCCCTCAGTTCCGCCGCGCTCAGGAAGTTCTCCGGCTCGCCCTTGGGCACGGCGACGAAGGTCTCGAAGGTCCCGGAATCGGTGGAGACGCGGGCGGCGCCGCTCATTTGGCGGGGAAACTCCGCCTCGGCCCGGGGATCGACGACCGAGCGCACCCGCTTGCAGAGCGCCAGCGTCCTGGGATCGCCGAGGTGGCGCCCATAGTCGTCCCAGCCCATGCCGCCCTGGCGCAACACGACGGCGGCGGTGAAAGCCATGGAGAACTGGCCGTCGACGACGTTCCTCGGGTTCTGTTTGACCTCTTCCGGGTCGCCGATCAGGTTCCAGCCGGTGCGCGGCAGGCCGATCTCGACCGCTTCGATGTCGCCCGCGTCGATGCCGTTGGCGGCGCCAAGCTCGATCAGGGCGTCGAGCGCCGCATGGGCGTAACGGCAGCAGGGGTAGGGCTTCACGGCGATGGCCATGGTCTCGTAGACAGACCCCAGCCCCTCCGTCGCCTTCTCCATCACCGGCTCGGGCGCGTAGGAGCGCAGGAACCCGGCCTTGCCTTCGATCGGCTCGGCGGCGCCGGTGAACCCCTCGCGCGCGAGGCTCGCCGCGATCAGGCCGTTCATCGCCGCGTAACCGACCTGGAACCGCTTGGTCCAGGCGCCGCCGAGTACGAACTGCACCGATCCCGCCGCCTGGCTGAGGGTGATGCCGAAGGCATGGGCCACTTCGTCGGCCGTCAGCCCGAAGACGCGGGCGGCGGCGGCGGTGGCGCCGAACGCGCCGCAGGTGGCCGTGGGGTGAAAGCCGCGGGCGTAATGATCCTTCGGCACCAGGGCCAAACTCAGGCGGATCTGGACCTCATAGCCGGCGACGATCGCGGCGATGACGTCGCGCCCCTTGGCGCCCGTCATCTCCGCCGCCGCCAATGCCGCCGGCACGATCGGCGCGCTCGGATGGAGCGAGGCGGGCGCATGGGTGTCGTCGAAATCAAGGGAATGGGCCAGGGTCCCGTTGATGAGCGCGGCGCCGGGCGGCGTGTAGCCGGCGTCGGCGCCGATCACGCTGGCCTCGCCACCGGCAAGACCAAGACTGTCGGCGGCCCTAAGCAGGCTCGGCGTCGACTCCGCGTCATGCCGGGCGCGGAGCGCGATGCCGACGGTGTCCATGAGGAGCAGCTTGACCCGCGCCGCGACCCCATCGGGCAGGCGGTCATAGCCGATGCCGGCGACGAATTCGGATATCTGGCGGGTGATCCCTGCCATCGGAGATTCTCCCAGCCCCACTCAGGGGCCGTTCGTTGCGGCTTTCCTTGCGGGGTGCGCGGGTAATTTAGACCTAGGGACGCGCCAAGGTCAACGCGGCCGGGCGCCGGCGCCCAAGGCCTACAAGGAAACCCTATCGCTTGCGCAGCTTGGGATCGAGGACGTCGCGAAGGGCGTCGCCGAAGAGGTTGAAGCCGAACACCGCCAGGCTGATCGCGAGGCCCGGGAAGATCGCGATCCAGGGCGCGCTTTCGGCGTATTCCTCGGCCCCGCCCTGGAGCATCAGGCCCCAGGCCGCGATCGGTTCCTGGACCCCCAGGCCGAGATAGGAAAGCGACGCCTCGAGCAAGATCGCCTGGCCGACGAAGGCGGTGATCATGATCAGAAAGGGCGCCATGACGTTGGGCACCATGTGGCGCAGGATGATGCGGGTGTGGCTGAAGCCGCAGGCCCGGGCCGCATCGACGTAGGGGATCTCGCGGATCGCGAGCGCGCTCGAACGCACGACCCGCGCGCACTGCGGGATGAAGGGGATGGTGATGGCGATAATCACCTTGTCGATACCGGGCCCCAGGACCGAGACCACGGCAAGCGCCAGGATGATCAAGGGAAAGGCCATGATGACGTCCATCACGCGCTGAACGACGAGGTCGAACCAGCCGCCGAAATAGGCGCTCGCCACACCCAGCACCAGCCCTCCCGTGGCGCCGATGAAGGCGGCGACGAAACCCACGAAGAGCGCGGTCCGGGCGCCATAAATAAGGCGTGAAAGAATGTCCCGGCCGAAGTCGTCTGCCCCCAGCCAATACTGTGCGCCGGGCGCGGTGAACATGTATTCGTAATAATTGTCTTCGGGGTCGTAAGGCACGATGACATCGGCGAATACCGCCGCAAAGATCATGACCAGGACGACGAGCGCACCGGCCGCGCCGAGGGGGTAGCGCCGGATCAGGCCGAGGAGTGCCGCCGGCCAGGGGGTGCGCGCGACGACCTGCTCGGCGTCGGTATCGATCCGGACATCGGTTGCGGTCATCGCAGGCTCCGATCAGCTATAGTGAATCCGGGGGTCGAGCCAAGCATAGAGGAGATCCACCAGGAAGTTCATGAAAACGAAGATCGCGACCACCAACATGACCAGTTGCTGAACCATGGTAAAATCGGAGGTTTCCACCGATTCCACGAACAACTTGCCCAGGCCGTTCAGGTTGAAGACCTGCTCGGTGACCACCAGCCCGCCGATCAGGAAGGCGAATTCGATGCCGAATATGGTCACCACCGGCAACATCGCGTTCTTGAGCGCGTGGCGGTTGATGATGATCTTTTCCAAGAGGCCCTTGGCGCGCGCCGTGCGCACGTAGTCCTCGCGCAAGACCTCCAGGAGCGTGGACCGGGTCATGCGGGTGGCCACGGCCGAATAGCGATACCCGGTCGCCACGGCCGGCCAGATCACCTGGGCGAGGTTGCCCAGCGGGTCCTCGAACGGGGATACGTAGACGATCGGCGGCATCCACGGCTCGCCGAACCAGGCCTGGGTGGTTATCAGCAATCCCAGGATGATCATGATGCCGAGCCAGAACGAGGGCATGGCGATGCCGGCGATACTGAAGGTGCGGACGACATAGTCGATCCAGGTGTCCTGCTTGATCGCCGAAATTGTGCCCAGCGGGATGGCGATCAATATGGCCACCAGCGTCGCCAGGATCGCAATCTCTAGCGAGAGCTGGAACCGGAGGCCGATTTCGTGGGTGATATCCCGCCCGGTCCACATCGAAGTGCCGAGATCGAACGTCAAATAGCCCCACATCACCTGACCAAACTGGACGAAAACCGGATCGTTCAAGCCGAGGTTCTCCCGGCAAATCTCGATCGCTTCGGGGTCTACGAAGGCGCCGTCGCCCGCCATTCTGATCTCGCAGACATCTCCCGGGACCAGGCGCATCAATACGAAGACGAGCACGGCCGCCCCGAACAGCGTCGGGATCATCAGGATCAGGCGCTTGATGATGTAATTATACATTTTGCCGTCTTCGTGGGTCTTGGTGGGATCCCCGCCCGCCACAACGTCTGCGGCAGGCGGGGCCCGGTAAAATCCCAGACTTACCTTACATCAGGTCCGGGTCCAGCCAAACGTTATCGAGATGCTGGTTCAGGTAGTGACTCGGAGCAATCTTCCACCCCTTCACGTAGGAGCGATGCGGATTGATCTTGTACCACCACAGCGTCACGAACTGCAGGGCTTCCTCGTCGAGCGCCCGCTTCTCGTAGGCGCGCATGATTCTGCGCTGCTCGGCCGGGTCGCCGGACCGGTTCATCTGATCGAACAACTTGTCCATCGTGCGGTCCTGATAACCGGCGTAGTTGTTGCCCGCGATATCGTCTGAAATATACCCCGAAACGTCGGCAAGCGGGTTCACGATCGATTGGCAGTTGAAGTAGATGGTCACGTCGAAGTCGTGCTTTTTACGCACCGCGTCATAGAACGCGGGCGACGGCAAGACGTTCTGCGTTACTTTCAGGCCGACCTTCTTAAACTGGTCGATGAGCCAGGTGCCCACCACGCGGTAAGGTTGGTCCACGCCGCGGTTGAGGAGCACGAACTCGAGACCTTCCGCGCCCGCTTCCTTGAGCAACCTCTTCGCCTCGGCCCGGGACTTCTCGATACTGGGCC
>JACZQV010000084.1 GCA_022545545.1 Pseudomonadota bacterium | reverse complement strand
TGGTGTCCCCTTAATGTGAAATATGCTTCCATGGCCCGATGGTGTCTCTCCGATCACCCCGCCGCGGACCCACCGCCGCCGGCGCCCTGGCCCTGGCCGCCCTGATCGCCCTCGCCGTATCGGCGCCGGTCCTGGGCCAGGGGCAGGGGGCGCCGGTGTTCACGCCGAAGCTTTCCCTGCCGCTCGATTGCCGGGTGGGAGTGGACTGCTGGATCGCTGCCCATGTCGATCTCGACCCCGGACCGGGCTTCGCCGACTATGCCTGCGGCCGCCTCAGCTATGACGGCCACAAGGGCACCGACATCGCCATCCGCGACCGCCGCGCCATGGCGGAAGGGGTGGCGGTCCTCGCCGCGGCGCCCGGCATCGTCAGCAACTGGCGTGACGGCATGGCCGACATCGGCGTGCGCGAGGCCGGCCGAGGCGGGCCGGCGCCGGGCCATCGAGGGGCGCGAATGCGGCAACGGCGTCACCATCGACCATGGGATGGGATGGACCACCCAGTACTGCCACATGCGCCGGGGCAGCGTCGATGTGGTGACCGGCCAGGCGGTGACGGCGGGGCAAGGGATCGGCCTCGTCGGGCTGTCGGGCAAGACCTCCTATCCCCACCTCCATTTCGCCCTGCGCCTGAAGCGAAAGGTCGTCGGCCCCTTCGCCGGTCTCGGCCCAGGGGGAAAGCCGGAAACCAGGCTTCGGAAGAGGCGCCGGCAAGGGGAGGGCAGGGGGGAGGCGAAGGCCGGGCGCTGCGGCGCCGGCGCCGGCGCCCTGTGGCGGGCCGAGGTGCTGGCGGCGCTTCCCTACCGCCCGGTGGTGATCTTCAATGCCGGCTTCGCCGGGACGGCGCCCGAGGTGGCGGACGTGCGCAAGGGGCGCTACCGGGGAGGCGTGCTGGCGGATGACGCCGGGGCGCTGGTGCTGTGGGCCGAGCTCTTCGGGGTCGCCAAGGGGGACCGGCTGCGCTTCCGCCTGATCGCGCCCGATGGAACCGCCTTCGCCGATCGCCTCGTGGTGCTGGAGAAACACCAGGCCCGGCGCTTCCAATATGTCGGCAAGAAGCTCGGCCGGGCGTCCTGGCCGCTCGGGCGCTATCGCGGCGAGGTGACGCTGACGCGCCGGGGCCTGGCGCCCTCGGCGGCGACCGTCGCGCGCCGCGAGCTCATCGTCAGGCGGGCCACGTATTAAGGGGACACCATACTTAATTCAGTAGCGCCAAATTACCGAAACGGGGAATTAAGTATGGTGTCCCCTTAATTGATGGCGAATTAAGTATGGTGTCCCCTTAATACACGCGAGGGTTCGTCGAGCGCGGGATTCATCGAGCGCAAGATTCATCGAGCCAAGGTCCGGCGACAGGCGCGCGGACGCATCGGGGCGGCGAATTTCAACCCGCCCTTTCATTTGTCGATGCCCTGGCCTAGATTGTCGCCCACGCCTGAGCGTCTCGATGATGGGCCCCGGGCGCTTACCGCCGGCCTGCCCTCCGTACCACTTCGGGAGGCGGGCGATCGGCGCGGGCAAAGAGGAAAACGCGAATGTTCAAATCCGTCGTCCCCCTCGCCGTCGAGAAGCACAAGAGGAAACGGCTGAAGCCGGTGGCCGATTACGGCTTCGCTTCCCAACAGACCATGTGCCCGATCACGGCGGTCGAGTTCCCCCGCGTCGCGCCGATCTATCCCATCGTCTTCCTCACCGACGACGTCGGCGAGTTGAGCGCCTTCGCGCTGCTCGCCGTGCCCGGCGGCAAGAACCTGTTCGTCGATGAGGGCGGGTCGTGGCGGGCTGCTTACGTGCCGGCGTCGATCCGGCGCTATCCCTTCGTCTTCGGGCGCACCAAGGGCGACGACAAGAACCTGGCGCTGTGCATCGACGAGGACAGCGATCATGTGTCGGAGACCGAAGGCGAGCCGCTGTTCACCGAGGACGGCAAGCCGACCGAGATCCTGGAGAAGGCGATCGAGTTCATGAAGCAGTTCCAGACCAACCACGCCCATACCGTCGCCATCTGCCGGGAGCTCGAGAGACTGGAGATGTTCCAGGGCCTCAAGGCCCGGGTGCAGGTGCCGTCGGGCAGGAAGTACGATTTCGTCGGCGCCAAGATCATCGACGAGAAGAAACTGTCTGCCGTCGCCGATGCCGATTTCCTCGAGTGGCGCCGGCGGGGCTGGCTGGCGCTGATCTACGCCCATCTGATCTCGCTCGGCCAGATGACCCATTTGGCCGAGCTTCACGAGCAAAGCGGCGGCGCGTCCGGGGCCGCCGAAACCGAGAAGACCTCGGCAAAATAGCGGAGACGATGAAACCGGCGCGATAAAGCCCGGGACCGAGGCGTCCCGGAGCGATGATCGCCGGGGGGCGGCCCGCGCAAGGAAGAAGAATCTCAAACCGTTGGCCGGCCACCTTGAAGTGGAGCGCCGGGGGCGGCCTGGGTCGAGAAAGCGCTTGTCATAAGCCTAAGCGCCAACAATAATGGGCTCAGCCTCCCAAGGGCCAGTGTGCCTTGGGTAGGGGCCAAGAAAGAGTGTTCTCCACGTTCAGGGAGAACGGTTGGGAGCCGGCGGCGTCAGTCGTGCCGGCGTCGAATTTGGACTAGCGTGAGGGAATCATGATTTGGATGCTGAAAGATTACGTCGTCACCGTGCTGCGCCACAAGGGCGGGGCCAACGCGGTTGAATACGCGCTGATCATGGCGCTGGTCGCCGTCTTCATCATCGCCGGCGTGCTGGCGATGAGCGGCGCCATCGGCAACCTGTTCAATTCCATGGCGACTTGCCTGAGCAACGCCCCGGGCTGTAATACGGCGACATTTAGCGGCTAAGCATCCGGTACCCGCCGGAAATGAGCGGCCCGGCGGCATCGGCCGCCGGGCCGTTTTTGCGCGTCCGCCTGTCCCGCCGGCGCGGGGCGCAACGGGGATATCGGCGCCAGCCGGCGTCGGAGGCGCCCGGCGGCTTCGTAGCGGACGGCGGGCGGGCGCCGCTGTTTCGTAGTCGGGCGAGGCGGATCTTTTTCGCCACGGTGACCCCGGGCGCCCGAACATTCGCCGGGGGATTACCTTGGCCGAGACCGTTAATCCACTTGTTAAGATTTCCACGTCTACTATCTTGGCTTCGATGACTGGGACGCCCCCCTGGCCGATGACGTTTGGTAGCGAATCCGTCGAACCCACTTCGGAACAGACGGGTGAGGTTCGTCCCCAAGCCGTTGGTTTCGGCGCCGATCTCCTGGCGGTGCTCAGGGATCACGGACTGTTCATCGCCCTCGTCCTCGGCTACACCCTTGCCGGGTGGGTGACGACGAGCCTGCTTGGCGCCGAGGAGAGGTTCGGCCCGCTGCTTTACAGCCGCACGCTCGCGGTGATCATAGGCGTGTTCCTGGTCGCCTTTTTCGGGGGTTATCCGATCTACGTGATGGCGGTCGTCCGGCCGAAGCGCCTGACCGCCTACATCGTGGCGAACATGCGGGACCGGTTCCTGACCCGCCGGCGGCTGCTGGCCGCCCTTCCGGTGTTCGTCTTCATACCGGTGTTCCTCGGCGCCTTCACCTCGCTCAAGTCGCTGATCCCGGTCATGAACCCCTACGGCTGGGACGTGACCTTCACCGAGTGGGACAGAATCCTCCATGGCGGCCTCGATCCCTGGCAACTGCTTCAGCCGCTGCTCGGCCATCCGCTGATCTCGGCATCGATCAACCTGACCTACAATTCCTGGCTTGCCGTGCTCTACATCGTGCTCCTTTGGCAGACCTTCTCGACCCGAAATCCGCGCCTGCGGATGCAGTTCCTTCTCACCTTCGTCCTCGCCTGGATCGTGCTCGGCACCATAGCCGCCACCGCGCTGTCCTCGGCCGGTCCGGTGTATTTCGGCCGCATCACCGGCGTCGAGGACCCGTTCGCCCCGCTCATGGCTTATCTGCAATCGGTGAACGAGATCTACCCCGTCGGCGCCCTCAACGCCCAGGAGTTCCTGTGGAAGATCTACCAAGGCGGCGGTAATGCCCCGGGCAGCG
Organism: Pseudomonadota bacterium; assembly: GCA_022545545.1. GTDB lineage: Bacteria > Pseudomonadota > Alphaproteobacteria > SMXQ01 > SMXQ01 > JACZQV01. The sequence continues at coordinate 9,470 of JACZQV010000084.1, read as the reverse complement.
GCATTTCGGCGATGCCGAGCCTGCATGTCGCCATGGTCTTTCTCTTCGCCCTCGTCGGCTGGCGCTCGGGTCCCGTCCCCGGCATCGTGTTGACCGCATACGCCGTGGTCATCTTCATCGGATCGGTCCATCTCGGCTGGCACTACGCCATCGACGGATACGTAGGCATCGCCGGCACCTGGCTCATCTGGAAGTTCGCCGGCTTTGTGCTCGGACCGCGCGCGCCCGGGTCCGCGGGTGTCCCCTTCCGGCCGGCGGGCTGACCCGCGCGCGGAGGTGACGCTTCGGAATTTGGGCACCCTCTTGAAAAACTGAAACGCCGTGCCAACCCGAGTTATCAATTGAATCAATGATGAATTGTTGTCAGATTATTGGCGCAGAGGCCGGCGCATGATCCTCTGCCGTGGAGACGCGCCGGCCCGCTCAGGGGAGCGGCAAGGGTCAAGCCAATCGGAGAACGCTCGAGAGCCGTTCCCTTCTTCGTGCCTTTGGTCACGTCGTATCCATTGGTGTAGGGAAAGATTCTACCGCGGACATACGAAGACCTGCGGTAAGCCCGTTGCCCGCATGCGTTAACCGGAACCAGGATCCGCACGGAGAGAAGGCGCCGGGCATTATGAAGATAGCCGATAAATTTCCACTTTGGTGGCACTACGCAGTTCCACTTCTATTCATATTTATTTTCCAAGCCACCTTTTTGTGGGCGAGGTACGGTTTCTTTGCCGGCGGGGGCTTGCTCGATACGGATTCCTATACCCGCCTGATTCGCGTCTTCGAACTGCTGAACGGCGCCGACTGGTACGATCAGCCGTTTTCGAGGGCGAACGCCCCCTATGGCCACACGCTTCATTGGACCCGCCCGTTCGACGCCCTGTTGATCATGGGCGCGGGCTTGCTGACTCCGTTCTTCGGCTTGGACCGGGCCTTGCATTGGGCCGGGGTCTTCATTAGCCCGGTTCTACATCTCGGCATCGTGGCTGCTTTGGTGTGGAGCCTCGCGCCTGTGATGGAGCGCCACACGCGCGCCTTCGCCGCCCTTTTGCTCGCGTTCCAGCCGGCGGTCGCGATCTATCTGTTTCCCGGACGCGCGGATCATCACGGGCTCATATTGTTGGTGTTTACGCTGTTGCTTGGCTGTGCCATGCGCTTCCTCGACGAGAACCGCTGTTCGCCGACGCTTTGTGTTCTCACCGGCGTGGTTGCGGGACTCGGTTTGTGGGTCTCCGTCGAATTTCTGGTCGCGCTATTCCTAACGCTCGGTGTTTTGGCAGTCGGTTGGTGCTTCGTGGGTTCTCGGTTCAGCCACCATGGTATTTATATGGCGTTTGGGCTTGTCGCGGCACTCACCGCCGCTCTCTTGACCGAGCAATCACCGGCGAGGCTGTTCGAGCCCGTATTCGACCGTATCTCATTCGTCCACTGGACTCTCGGCGTCCTGGCGTTGGCATTTTTTGTCGCGCTGATGCTCTACGACCGTTCGGTCTTGGCCGGCTACGGGGTGGCGGCGAGATGCATTACGGTCCTCCTTGTGGTCAGTACGTTCACAGGTTTGTTCTGGTTGGTGTATCCGCTGTTGTTTCAAGACCCCTTGCTCTCCTACGACTCCCGACTGTCGTTCTTGGGGCATATATCCGAGTTGAAACCGGTCGTCGACCTGAACGAGCCGTCGTTTGGGCGTATTTTGACTTACCTTGGCGGCGCTTTCGTGGCCCTTCTGTTCAGTTTCCGCCTGGTGGTAAAGCAGGCGAGGGGAGAAAGCTGGCCGATGTGGCTCATGCTGACAGTCATCCTCGGCGTTTATATAATTCTGACTGCCCATCAAATACGGTGGGGAATTTACGTCGGCGTTTTGGCCACACCCGCCCTCGCCGAGCTCGCAAATAACGTTACCGAAAGGCTGGACAGGCGAGTATCACGGCTTGGCCGACTTTGCGCTTACGGCCTCTTGCTCTGTCTTTTGGGTCCGTTCCCGCTGTTGGCCGGCCAGCAGGTATATGCTTGGGAAAACCCGTCGCGATCGAAGCCGGTCCAATCCACCTGCTCGCTTGGCTCGCTGTCACGGTTCCTCAATGACCCGACAGGGTATGGCGACCGCCCGCGCACGATCCTTACGCATCCTATGTATTACGGCCTACAGCTTCTTTACCGGACTCCCCACCGCGTCATCGCCACTCCGTACCACCGCAATGCCGCCGGTATATTGGACACATTCGCAATAATAAATGCTACGGACCCGGAAGACGCGTATCGCATCTTGATTGCCCGGGATGTCGAATTGATACTATTGTGTCCGCAAACAAAGGAGCGGCCTACGCTTGGCGGCACGAACTTCCGTGACCAGATCCTCAATAATCAATTGCCCGAGTGGTTGCGGGAGGTGCCCTTGCCGCCCAGTGTCGACGAGGCCTTTCGATTATTTGTCGTGCTCCGGCCAAAGGGTGGCGAGTAAAGCGCCATCGGGTTGGATGGGTCGGATCGGGCGCCGTTCGCCGAATATTCCCGGCAGCGTTCCGGATAGGAGGGTGAGCTTGCAATGACCGACGGCGTGCCTGCCGGGGAGCGCGGCTGGCGGCGGGCCGTTCCCTACCTCCTGATCTTCGGCCTCTGCCTCGCGGTGCAGGCCGCCCTCGCCGCCTTGAAAGTGCCGCAGGTGTTCGATGGCGAGCTCCTCGGCACCGACGCCTACATGCGTCTGGTCCGCGTCGCCGGGCTCCATGAGACGGGGGCTTGGTACGACATCGCGGTGGCGCGCTCCAACGCCCCCCATGGCGAGGTCCTGCATTGGACCCGGCCGCTCGACATCCTGCTGCTGGCCGGCGCCTGGGTCTTGACGCCCGTCGTGGGCTTCAGGGACGCGCTGTTCTTCGCCGGCGCGGTCGTCTCGCCGCTGCTGTGGGCGTTCACCGGCGCCGCCTTCGTCTGGGCGGGCGAGCCCTTCTTCGGGCGCTCCGGCCGCTATCTCGCCATGGTCGCGTTCCTCGTCCAGCCGGCGGTCATGGACTACTCCCTGGCGGGCCGGGCCGACCACCACATGCTGCTTCTGCTGATCTTCGTCGTCTCCTTCGGGCTGACGGCGCGCATGCTGCTGACGCCGTTCCATGCCGGCCTCGCCTTGGCCGCCGGGGCGGTAGCGGGGCTCGGCCTTTGGGTCAGTATCGAGTTCTTGCTGGCGCTGCTTGCCGCCTTCGCGGCGATGACCTTGGCCTGGGTGCTCCATGGCGCCGATGGGGCGCTGAAGAATCGGGGCTTCGCCATCGGCCTGGCGGTGACGGTGGGACTGGCGCTGCTCGCCGAGCGGCCGCTGGCGGCGATCTTGACCGAGGAACACGATCGGCTCTCCATCGTTCATGTCACCATCACCCTGCTGGCACTCCTTTTCTGGAGCACGGCGCGGTTGCTAGAAGGCGGCGGCGAGCGTCCGCGCGGCATTCCCGGCCGGCTCGTGATCGCGGTCATCGGCGCCGCCACGGCGGGCGGGTTGCTGTACCTTTTGTTTCCGAAATTCTTCGCCGGTCCGATGGTCGACGTCGATCCCCGGATCTTTCCGATCTGGTTCGACAAGGTCGCCGAGAGTCAGTCCCTGCTGCCGACGGACGCCCGCAACGCGGGGCTGCTTCTGTACTATCTGGGAGCGGCGCTCGTCTGCCTTCCCTTCCTCCTCTGGTTGGTCGTGCGCGAGCGCGCCCGGCCCCTCTGGCTCGCGTGGCTCTATGCCGGGCTGGCGCTCGCCATCTATCTGCCGCTGGCGGTTTTCCAGGTGCGGTTCGCGACCTACCCCGAGATACTGATGGGTCTGGTGATCGTGACGCTCGTTGTCCGCGCCCGCCGCCGTCTCGACCGGGACACCTTGGGTGGGGCCTTGGCGCGCGCCCTGGTGACCGTCGGTTTGCTGGTCGGTTTCTCCGCCGCGGGGTTGTTGGTCCTGTACCAAGGCATTCCCGCCGTTGCCGGCGTGCCCGCCGCCGCCAAGGGGACCGGCGGGGTCATCTGCCGGTTGAAGGACATGGCGGCGTATCTCGACCAGCCCGATGGCTTCGGCCGGCGCCGGCACACCATCCTCGCGACCACCGATTACGGGCCGGAGCTTCTTTACCGGACCCGCCACGCCGTCATCGCCACGCCCTATCACCGCAACCCCGGCATCTTCGACGCCCATCGTATCCTCACGGCAGGCGCAGACAGGGAAAGCCGGCGACTGATCGAGGCGCGCGGCATCGATCTGATCCTGTTGTGCCCGAGCGCGCCCGAGCGGGCGTATTTCTCCAGCCCCGGGGGGGGCGCCCGGGCGACGCTCTACCGGCGTTTGGCGGCGGGCCGGGCGCCGGAGTGGCTCAGCCGGGTGGCGTTGCCGGCGGAGTTGGCGGGTAGCTTCCGGCTTTACGAGGTCATCCGCGCGCCTTAACGCCTAATTCAGGAGCGCGGGGCGCGCCGGGCGAAGTCGTACCTGCCTCTACGAAACCGAAATGCTGGCGGTGGATTGTCCGGCCGTTACCCGGCGGCGGGATGGCTCGCGGGCTTGCGGCTGTTACGGGTTGGCCTGCCCGTTCTCTTGCGCCTTCGCCATTTTGGCCTGCTGGGCCATGACCGACTTCTCGATCCGGGGGAACTGGTTGCCCGGGATCTTCCACCTCAGCCGATAAATCCGTGGCGATCCGTTGCGCCAGAGGTCGCTGTCCCGCCCGGCGCCCTGGACGGCGATGGTGCTCCACCTGTAGGCCTCGACGATGCTTTTCTTGACGCCCTTGCCGTTCTCGTAGAGCAGGCTGAGCTGCCACTGTGCTTTCACATGGCCCCGCTCGGCGGCTTGCTTGAACCAGTTGGCGGCTTCGCGGTGGTTGGGCGGAATGCCCTTCCAACCGTGCTGGAATAGCGAGCCCAGCGCATATTGGGCCTCCAGATGCCCCGCCTTGGCGGCGGCGGCGTACCACTTGATGGCCTTGGAGCGGTCCCGTTCGATGTCCGTGCCGGTGGCGTAGGCGTGACCAAGATTGTATTGGGCGTCGACGTCGCCCTGCTCGGCCCGGGCGCGATCCCCGGCCAGCGGGTCGGCGTCGAGGACGTTGAGTTCCATGGCTTCACCGTTCGCCGGCGCCGGCTGGGCGGGTTCCGCCGAGACGCTCGGGTGCCACAAAGCCAATAACAGGATGGCAAGCGGGAGTGCTTTCATCATTGACCTCCAACTGATTATCGCCAATCGCGCCAAGCCGTTCTGCGCCATTGCAGGCTAAACCCTTATCTCACGAACCCGATTAAGGAATGGTTCACGGACGTGGTTAACGCTACTTTGAAAGTGAAGCTTCGGCCTTACTAACAAGTGGTTGATATTCAAGTGGACTCCGCGCAAAGGACTCGGATCGGCGGCCGTCTTCTCCACCAGGCTCGGGCCGTCAACCTCGAGCCGAAGACATTCGGACCAGAGCAGCGGAAAGGTGGAATTCCGGCCCTGGGCGGAGGGGGATGGCCGCGGGCGGCGAAGCGACGCTCGCCGGGCGCAAATCGTCCGCGCCGGGGAGGAGAAGAGTATCGTCCGCGCCGGTGGGAACTGCCATTAAGGTTTCACTTGTTAGCAATTCCTTAACCAGCTATCTTCCACAATGCTGGCTTGGCTCATGATAAAAATTTAGGGGGGATTGGCCGAGGAGCCGCACTCGCGGCGGGCACATATCGAAGTGCGAAGACGGCGCTTCGACAATTGGGAGTATAGGTCATGAGGGCACGCGCAATGATCATGCTGGGACTGGCGTTGGCCTTAGGGGCCGTCGCGGTCTTTTTGGCACGGGACTGGCTCGAGAGCCAGGTGCAGCCCGTCGCCGTCGAGAAGCCGACCCTCCCCCTGACAACGGTCGTCGTCTCCCGCGCGAAGCTAGCCTACGGCAACAGGATCGCCGCCGAGCACGTCCGTGAGATCAGGTGGCCGTTGGACAGCGTTCCGACCGGCGCTTTCAAGACGGTGGACGAACTTTTCGGCAAGGGAGAGGAGAGGGTCGTGCTCCGGCCGATTTCGCCGGGCGAGCCGATCCTGCCCGGCAAGGTGTCGGGCTTCGGCGAAAAGGCGACCCTGTCGACGATCCTCGACAAGCACATGCGCGCGGTGACGATCCGCATCAACGACACCTCGGGCGTCGCCGGGTTCGTGCTGCCGGGCGACAGGGTCGATATCCTGCTCACCCGCGACGATGCCGGCAAGCTGATCACCGACATCCTGTTGCAGAACGTCAAGATCCTGGGGATGGACCAGAAGGTCGAGGATGTCGAGGGCAAGCCGAGAGTGGCGAAGGCCGCCACCCTCGAGGTGACCCCGGTCCAGGCCCAGAAGATCGCCCTGGCCCAGCGTATCGGGCAGCTGTCCTTCATGCTGCGCAGCATCTCCGACGCGGCGCCCGCGGAGCGCCAGACGATCAGCGTGGCGGACCTCAGGATCGGCGAGATCAACGTCTCGCCGCAGCCGCAGATCATCCAGCCGGTCGCCGCCGTCCCGGAGCCGGCGACCGATGGCTCGGCCTCGACGGCGAAGGTCGTGCGGGCGCTGCCGCCGGAGCCGAAGCCCAGGCCCAGGAAGAAGAAAGTGGTCAACCGATTTACTTCGGTGAAGATCATTCGCGGGCTGGCGCGGACCACCGAGCAGGTGCCGAGGGAAGGCTCCCGGTCGGCGCTCAGCCAGGGTTCGGCGCCGGTGAACTTGCGGCCTTAGCCCTCCATTCGCGGCAAGAAATTCAGGTAAGCCGTAAATCATCGGGAGTAGAAGTAGGGAAGGACTCAAGTTTCGAGCTGACGAATTATATATTGACTTCCGTGCGCGAGGCGGTTCATCTGTGAGGGAACCGCCCAGGAAGTAAACGTGCTGAGAATAAAAAATATGAACTGTACCCAACGGGGGTGGCTACTATGGTTCCATTAAATAAAGCGGTGCGGTCTTTGCTGCTGGGGCTCGGCGTCGTCGTGCTCCTGGCGGTCGTCCTTGCCTTCCGGAGTTCGGCGCAGCCGGCGGTGACGGTGGAAATCCTGACCCCGGGTCACGCCGGCGAGTTCATCGTCCCGTTGAACAAATCGCAGATCCTTCGTCTCAACGTCCCCTACACCGATCTCTCGATCGGCAATCCCAAGATCGCCGACGTGCTGCCGATAACGACCAAGCAGATCTACGTCCTGGGCAAGGAGGTCGGCCTGACCAACCTCCTGGTCTACGGCGAAGAGGGGGCGTTGCTGGCGGTCCTCGACCTGGTCGTTACCTACGATGTGGAGGGGTTGAAGCAGCGGCTGTTCGAACTCCTGCCGAACGAGAAGATCGGGGTCCGCGCGGTCGGCAGCTCGGTCGTCCTCACCGGCACGGTGTCGAAGGGCGAGAAGATTTCCCAGGTGCTGGCGATCGCCGAACGGTTCGCGCCGAAACAGATGGTCAACATGCTGACCCTGAAGGGCTCCCAGCAGGTGATGCTGGCGGTGCGCTTCGCCGAGATCTCGCGCTCGGCGTCGAAGGCGTTGGGACTGCAAACCTTCTCGACCCCTGGCCCTGGCGCTGGTATCGGCGACTTCACCTTCCGGACCGGCGCCCAAGTGGTCAAAAGCCTCGGAGATACCACTACCACTATTGTCGGCGGCGGTATCACCACCGTCACCTCCGCTGCAGACGATGTATCCGCACTGTTTCTCAAGCTCCCCGCGCTGCTTACCGGCGTTCCCTTCTTCAGTAGTTCGTTTACCAGGTCCAACTTCTCACTCTTCTTCGATGCCTTGGAGACCAAGGGGCTCGTCAAGACCCTGGCGGAGCCCAACCTCATGGCGCTCTCGGGCGAGACGGCGAGTTTCCTTGCCGGCGGCGAGTTTCCCATTCCCACGGTGGAGTCCGTCGGCGAGGGCGGCACGGCACAATCCGTCGAGTTCAAGGAATTCGGCATCAGCCTGGCTTTCACCCCGACGGTGTTGGAGAACGGCCGCATCAGCCTGGTGGTGACGCCGGAGGCGAGCACGCTGGACCTGACGATCGCGGCCACTATAGGCAACACCCTCGTGCCCGGGCTAAAGACGCGAAGGGTGACGACGACGATCGAGCTCGGCGACGGGCAAAGCTTCACCATCGCCGGCCTGTTGGAGAACAATTACTCGAACAACATCGGCCAGTTTCCCTGGCTTGGCGACCTTCCGATCATCGGCGCGCTCTTCCGCAGCACCGAATTCCAACGTAACGAGACCGAGCTGGTCATCCTGGTCACGCCCTATCTCGTGAAACCGGCGAAGGCCGGCACGTTGATCGGGGCGGCCGACCTCTACAAACCGCCGAGCGACGTCGATCTCTTCATCCACGGGCGCCTCGACGCCCCCGGATCGGGCATGCCCCAGGCGGGCAGTGGCATGAGCGGCGCCCAGGGCGCCGGCGGCATCAGCGGTCCCTATGGGCACATCATAAAGTGAATCAGGCGAGGTCTGTAATGAAGCAATTTCGATTGATCCTGGGGCTTGTGCTCCTCCTCGGTCTCGGGGCGTGCGAGCAGTTCACCCAGGAGCGGTTCACCCCGCCGTTCACCCAGGGGTTTACGACATCCCTGGTCTCGACGGGGCCCGGTTTCGGTAACGCCATGCAACACAACTGGGCGGTCCAGGTGGTCAATCCCGAAGGCGAGAAAGTGGGCATACCGCCGGTGATGGACGGCCATCGCGCCGCCAGCGCCATCGACCGCTACGAGAAGGGCCAGGTCTTCAAGCCCGAAGCGATCGAGACGACGACCGGGATCGTGGGTGGTGGCGGGAAGTAGCATCTGACAACATTTGGCGTTACCGGGGAGGCCATTATGGGTGACAGCCAAGCCAGCGAAAAAAAAGGCGGATCGCGCAAATCCCCGTTCCGGGACGCGCGCGGCGCGGTGGCGGTCTATGTCGCCATCGTGGCGCCGGTACTGTTCGGCGTCGGCGCCCTGACCCTCGACGTCGGGCGCCTGATTACCCTGCATACCGAGCTCCAGGCCGCCGCCGACGCGGCGGCGATCGCCGGCGCGCGGGAGCTCGACCGCTTCCCCGGCGCGATCGAGAAGGCGAAGGAAGCGGCGGCGGAGGCGCTCACCAACATCCAGACCTTCGCCACCGGCACCAAACAGGCCATCGTCGACACCACGACCCTGAAGACGGACTGCGGCCTCAACCCCGCCTTGGGCGTTCCATGCATCCGCTTCCTGAGAAGCCTTCCTGAGGACCTTTTCGATTCCGCGGACCCGCCGAATCTGATCGCCCGTGGCGACGACCGCCCGATCACCGGCACGGAATATATCGACCCCGCGGCCGGTTCACAGGATTCGCGGGACGGGGAGGCGCGGTTCATCGACGTCCACATCGAAATGCGGGACGTCACCAACATCCTGGTCAGGCTGCTGATGCTGATGGGCCAGAGCCCGCTGGTGACCTCCACCACCTCGGCGACCGCTATCGCCGGCCAGGACCAGTTGATCTGCGAATTTCCCGCCATGTGGATGTGCGACCCC
>JACZQV010000083.1 GCA_022545545.1 Pseudomonadota bacterium | reverse complement strand
AACGCCCGGTCGATCACCACCTGGGCGAAGAGATAATCGACATCGGCGTCATCGCGCCCGCTCGGTGAGATGATCACCACCTTGCTGGTCAAGGGCTCGGCGGCGCCGATGCCGTCGATCTGGCGCATATCGGGAGAGCCCATGAGTTTGAGCAACACCCGGTCGCGCAGATCCGCATCCTCGGGAAGATCGGAGGCGAGGAAAAAGGGGCCCTTGGATGTGCCGCCGCGCATCAACACGCAGGGTATTTTGGTCTGCATCTAACGCCTCCTCACGAACCGGCGGACGCGATCTCGTCCGCCACCGCCAGGCCGAACGCCCTGGTCCCGGCCTTGCCGCCGAGATCGCGGGTGGCGCGCGCCGGATCGCCGGCGACGGTGTCCACCGCGGCCCGAAACGCCGCCGCCGCTTCCCTGATCCCGTCCTTTTTATCGCGCGAGCCCAGCCAGTCAAGCAGCATGGCGGTGGACTGCATCATCGCCACCGGATTGGCGACATCCTGCCCGGCGATGTCCGGCGCGGCGCCGTGGACGCACTGGGCGACGGCGCGTTCATCGCCGGCGTTGAGCGAGGCCGCGAGACCGAGGCTGCCCGAGAGCTCTGCCGCCTCGTCGGACAGGATGTCGCCAAACATGTTGGTGGCGAGAATGACATCGAAGCGCGACGCATCGCGGATCAGGAGCGCCGCCATGGCGTCGACGATGACCTCCTCGAGCTCGACCCCGGGGTAGTCTTCTCCGACCTTCCGGACCGTGCGCAAGAACAGCCCGTCGGTGAGCTTCAGCGCGTTGGCCTTGTGGATCGCCGTCACCTTGTGGCGCCGCGTCGCCGCGAGCTCGAAGGCGACCTTGGCGATGCGCGCCGACGCCCGCGTCGTGATCTTGCGCAGCGAAAGCGCCATGTCCTCGTCGGGCTGGAACTCGCCGATGCCCTTGTACATCGAGCGGTCGGCGTAGAAACCCTCGGTGTTCTCGCGCACCATCACCAGGTCGATGCCCGGCGCCATGCAGGGAACGCCGGGGCGCGCGTAGCTCGGCCTGATGTTGGCGAAAAGATCGAGCGCGATGCGGAATTCGGATGATGGATTGCGCCCGCCATCCTCGAGCGGCGGATAGACGAAGGTGTCGACCGGGCCGAGGATCGTCCCGTCCGACGCCCGCGCGCGATCGAGGACGGCGTCGGTCAGGGTGGCGCCGTCTTTCTCGAGGCATCCGAGGCCGATAGCGTCGTGATGGAGCGCGAGCCCGAGGGCGTAACGGCGCTCCAGGGCGTCGAGCGCCGTCACCGTCGCGCCGACGATCTCGGGCCCGATGCCGTCGCCCGGCAAGACCAGGATGTCCATTACTGCCCCCCCTCTTGACGCCGCCGTCAGCCGACCGCGGCGCCGGCGGAACCGCCGGCGATCCTGCCGAACACGGAGCCCGACATCAGCCCGGTGCCGCCCGGATAGTTGAAGTAGAACAGCCCGCCCACCAGTTCGCCGGCGGCGTAAAGGCCGGGGATGGGATGGCCGTCGGTGTCGATCACCTGGGCGTCGGTGGTGATGCGCAGGCCGCCGAAGGTGAAGGTGACGCCGCAGGTGACGGCGTAGGCCTCGAACGGCGGCGTATCGATGGTGTTGGCCCAGTTCGACTTCGGAACATCGAGTCCCTCGGTGCCGCGACCGTCCTTGACGTTGGGATTGAAGGGGATGTCGGCCTGGACGGCGGCGTTGAACTCCCTGACCGTTTCCAGGAACCGCTGAGCGTCGACGCCTTCGAGCTTCGCCGCCAATTCCTCGATGGTGTCGGCCTTGACCTTGGTGATCTGGCGGATGCGGTATTCGTCGCGCAGGAGATCGGTGGCCTTGGCGTCGAAGACCTGCCAGGCGAGCTGGTTGGGCTGCTCAAGAATCACCCGGCCGTATTTGGCGTAGGTGTAGTTGCGGAAATCCGCCCCTTCATCGACGAACCGTTCGCCCAGCGCGTTGACCATGATGCCGAAGGGATAGGAGTGCTTCTGGAACAGATCGCCGACGGCGAGGTCGCCGAACTCAGGCGCGTTGAGGTCCCAGCCGACGGCGTGACAGCCGGACCAGTTGCCGCAGGAGCTGGCGCCGATGTCGAGCGCCATGCGGATACCGTCGCCGGTGTTGAAGCGGGTGCCGCGCACCTTGGCGAGGTCCCATCCCGGCCCGAGGTACCGCGTGCGCCATTCGGCGTTGGCCTGGAAGCCGCCCGACGCCAGCACCACCGCCTTGGCCATGATATCGGTGGTGTGACCGGCTTTCTTGACGCGCACGCCCTTGACGCCGTCATCGTCCGAGAGCAGGGAAACGGCGCGGGCTTCGTTAAGCACTTCGATGCCCTGGCGCTCGGCCGCCCGGTAATGGGCCTCGATCAGCCCCGGCCCGCCGCCGGAGGTCTCGAGCACCAGCCCGCCCCAGAACTTGAACTTGCCGTCGACCAAAAACGCCTGGCGGCCGAAGATGGGCACGAAGCGGATGCCGTGACCGTGCATCCACTTGATGGTGTCGAAGCTCCGGCGCACCAGCAACTCGACGAGGTCGGGATCGGCCCGGTATTCCGTCACCCGCGCCATGTCGTCGAAGAACTGGTCTTCCGTATAGCTGCCAAAATCGGTGTTGTTGATCTCGTCGTCACTGAGATCGGGCACCACCTCCAGCAAATCCTCGACGCCGTTATAGGCGAAGCGCATGGCGCCGGCGGTGAAGGCGGAATTGCCGCCGCGCTCATCGACAGGGGCGCGTTCGAGCATCAGCACCCCGGCGCCTTGCTCGCGCGCCGCGAAGGCGGCGCAAAAGGCGGCGTTGCCGGCGCCGACGATGAGGATTTCGGTCTCGGACATTTCCTCTCCTTGAAGCCTCACTCACCAGGGCCTTGGCGGCCAATATATCCCATTCCCCTCCTGCCCGGAAGATGAAGCCACGGCGGTGATGGGACTGCACTGGCGGCGCAACGGGGATTTCGCGGTCCAGGCGGAGCTTTCAGGGCCGAAATCCCGTTGAGGCCGGACCGGCCTCCTGCCTCCGGAAAGCCACAGCCGCCTTTGCCGAAGGCCATTGGCGTGCGATAATGGGACCGGATCCAAACATGGGAACCCGATGAATGTTTCTGCCGATCCGCCAATTGATCCTCTATGCCGCGAGACGCATCGCCGCCGACCCGCGCGTCCGGGCCAAGGCGGCCGAAGTGTTGGAAACCGAGATCAAGCCGCGCGCCAAGGCCGCCTGGCGCCAGACCAAGCCGAAGATCGAGGCCGCCGCCGCCGAGCTCAAGGACATCGCGCGGGAGACCCGCCCCCTCAAGCACCCGGGGAAGTTCGCCGCCAAGCTCAAGGAACGGCTGAGAGAGGGCCAGGGCGAGGAGGAGGATCAGGAAGAGGATCAGGGAGGTTCGGACCGAAGCGCCTGACGCCGGCGGGCGCGATCCAACAGGGTGCTCTTTTCATACCGACGAGCCCATGACCGGGCTCGCCTCTTCCCTCAAGCGCCGGGCGCGGGCATCCGCCCGCTTGGCTTTCCTCGCTTCGCCGCGGGCGCGCGTTCGCGCTTGCCAGCGAGCCGATGAAGGTCTTCATCGGCTCGCTGGTATGATAACCTGTTTTGCCAAGACCTCCCCGGCGAGCACGACGACCCGCCCCCGCCGTGCCCAGGCCCGGGTCCCGCCCCATAGGCCATGGTGGACACCCCGCGCCCGGCGGCGATAAAATGGCCGGCAAAGCAATGCCGCACTCAGGACAGGGGAGGACCACATGGCGACAGCGTTCCCGGCGATCGACGCCGACGGGCACATCCTCGAGAATCCGGACGAAATCCGGCGTTATATGGACGGCCCCTTCAAGCACCGGCCGACGCCGCTGTGGCCCGGCAACTACCAGCCTTGGGATACCGACCTCGAGGGCAAGATCGAGGCGCCCTACGGCTACGACCGCGGCTTGCCGGCGAAGCGGCAGGTCGATATCTGGAACCGCATCCTCGACGACCACGAGATCGAGCAGGCGGTCCTGTTCCCCACCGGATCGGGCCATATCGGTAAGCTCCAGGAGCTCGATTTCGCCGCCGCCGTGGCCCGCGCCATCAACACCCATTTCGCCAACGACTATCAGACCGACCGCCTGCACCCGGTGGGCGTCCTGCCCATGCGCGACCCCCAGGCGGCGGCGGGCGAGGTCGAGCACGCCACCAAGGAGCTGGGACTGAAGGGCTTCGAGGTGGTCACCGACGGCTTGGCGTTCGGCCTCGGCGATCCGTTCTTCGATCCGATCTATGAGGCGGCCGAGGCCTTCGGCGCCACCATCGGCATCCATGGCACCCGCCACTGGGCCCACGAATGGGGCGCCGGCAAGCTCAAGACCTTCGCCGAGGTCCATTGCTACGGCTTCCCGGCGGGCATATTGCTCAACTTCACCTCGGTGATGTGCCAGGGCGTGCCGGTCCGGTTCCCCAATCTCAGGCTGGCATTCCTCGAGATCGGCGCGACCTGGCTGCCCTATTACCTCGACCGGCTGGACGAGCATTGGGAGAAGCGGGGCGAGGAGGAGATGCCGCATCTCAAGCAGAAGCCGTCGGATCTGTTCCGCGAATCCACCATCAAGGTGTCCATCGAGGGCAAGGAGACGCTGCTGCGCGAGACCGTCGACTTCGTCGGCGCCGAACATCTGGTCTACGCCACCGACGTGCCCCATTGGGACGGCGAGTTCCCCGAGAACCTCGAGGAGATCCGCGCCACCGACGTCATCGACGACAACGAGAAGAAGGCGATCCTGCGCGACAACGCCGAAGCCTTGTTCGCCCTCTAGCCGGGCCGTCCCGTGGGCGGGACCCGACGCCGGGAGTTCGCAAACAACGATGGGAGGAGCCGGCATGACGGCGCCCAAGATATTCGTCTTTTCCCCCAACGAAAGGGCCAGCGAGTGTCACCAGAAGCTCGAGGACGCCGGCTGCCGGGTGGTGCTTGGCAGTGCGTCCTGGCATACCCCCCATGGCGACAACGAGGACGAGATGTGCCGTCTGGCCGAGGCGAGTGCCGCCCTCATGGGGTCCTCGATCCGCTCCAGCCCCATCTCCCGAAGGATCCTCGAAAGTTCGGACTCCTTGCGCATCGTCGCCAAGTACACCGTCGGCATCGATGACGTCGACGTCGATGCGGCGACCGAGCTCGGCATCATGGTGACCCACGCGCCGACCGAGGCCAACTGCGGCGGCGTCGCCGAAGGCACCATCGCCATGATCCTCGCCATCCTCAAGAAAACCCGGGAGAAGGACGAGGAGATGAAAAAGCGCAAATGGCGCGATCTAGCGCTGCAGGGCACCTATCTCGGCGCCCGCAAGGACGGCTATCCGGGCATCACCGTCGGCATCATCGGGCTCGGCAGGATCGGCGGGCGGGTCGCCGAGTTGCTGGCGCCTTGGGGCGTCCGCATCCTTGCCACCGACCCCTATATCGACAAGGGGGAGTTCGCCCGTCACCGGGCGGAGGAAGTGGACCTTCCGACCCTGCTTGGCAAATCCGACGTCGTCAGCCTCCACGTCATCCTGACCAGGGAGACGCGCCGGATGATCGGCGCCGCCGAGTTCGGGATGATGAAGCCCACCGCCGTCTTCATCAACACCTCCCGCGGCCCGACGGTGGACGAGGCCGCCCTGGTCGAAGCCCTTGCCGAGGACGGCATCGCCGCCGCCGCCATCGACGTGTTCGAGGACGAACCTTTGGCCACGGATTCGCCGTTGCTGGCGCTCGGCAACAAGGTCCTTCTGTCGCCCCACATGGTGTCCTCGAATCTCGGCAGCGGCCTTCACCCCGGCGCGCTGTGGGCCACGAGGTCGGTGTTGACCGCGTTGGGCGGCGAGGTGCCGGACAACGTCTACAACAAGGAGGTCATCGGGCGCTGGGACGAACGCTTCGGGGGCCAAAAGCTGTTGACCGCCGCCGCCGAGTAAAACCGTCGATCGGCACGGTCCGGCTATCTTGACGGATCGAGTCTGCGCCCGCGTGGCGAGAGCGGCCCTCGCCTCGGCGAAGCCGCCGGCGGAGCCAGGGCCGGCTCGCCTTGGCGAAGCCTCGCTTCGGCGGAGCCAGGCCGCGCAGGCGGGAGGCGGGTAAGCGCCAAAAAGGGAGCCGTCCACACATGGATACCGCTCTAGGCGCCGGGCAGCCAGTCGCCGGGACGCTCGGGCGCGCCCGTACCGGTGAAGGCGCCTAGGGATCGGTGAACCGCCGCGGCGAGGTCTCGAGGGGGGCGGACCTTGCTGCGGAGATAGGGCAGCAGATGGGACGAGAATACCCACCTGTCGCCATGCTTGCGGTGAAAGCGGTAAGCGCGCGACAGCGCCCGGCGGTAGGCCTGAAGCTTCCGCGCATCGGTGACGCCGGGCGTCTCCGTCATCAGGTAATAAAGCGCCAATACGGATTCATAGCGGCTTCTCGGCTGTTGGGAGGAAAGCCGCCCCGGCGCGTTCACCGGGACCAGGCCCACCGGCGCCTTGACGTGCGCGCCGGGCCCGGCGGCGAAGAGTCGCAAGAACAACATCTGGTCGGGCGAGACCAGGCGCTCGTCACAGCCGCCGATCATATGGTAATAGTCCCGGGCGATCAGTAGGGAGGTGGAGTTGGCCGGGCAGTTGCGGATGAAGCGCTCGAGCCCGTCGGTCATGAGCTCCGATGACGGTTCCCCCGGCGGTTCCCCGAGATAATCTTGATCCCCCTCGAGGTCATAGGTGCCGAGATCGCCCCAGGCGTGCGCCACCCCATGCTTCGCCGCCGCCGCCAGCAGCCAGCCCGTGGCGCCTGGCACCAGCACGTCATCGCCGTCCACCAGCTTGATCCAGGGCAAACTGGCGGCATCGACGCCGGTATTGGTGGCCTTGGACGCCCCCGCATTCGCCTGGCGGATGACATCGACCGCATGGGGCCAATCCGCCGTCTTCTGCTCGATCAGATCGGCGGAGCCGTCGGTCGAGCCGTCATCGACGAAGATGAATTCGCGTTCGAAATCACCGCGTTGGCCGCGAAGCGCCGGCAACACCGCCGCGAGGTAGGGCGCCTTGTTGAAAATGGTGATGACGAAAGAAACACCTGGCATGGGCGCTCGCTCCGGATTTCGCGGCGAAGGCTCAGGGTCCGCCGGAGAGCCTGAAAAAAGCACCAAATACAGGCGCGATCAAGGACGCAGGGCATCGCCGGGGGGCGGACGCACCCGGCTTGAGTAACCGAAGGCGATGGGGTTAGATGGCGGATAGGGCAACAAATCGGGGATTCAACGCCATGAAAGCGCGCATCAAATGGACAGGCGACCGCACCTTCCTGGGCGAATCGGGGACCGGTCACACCGTCCCGTTGGGGACCACCAAGGGGCCCGATGGCCGGAGCTTGTGCCCGAGCGCCATGGAACTGGTGCTGATCGGCACCGGCGGCTGCACCGCCTGGGACGTGGTCCAGATCCTCGAGAAAGGCCGCGAGCCGATCGAGGACTGCGTCGTCGAGCTCGACGCCGAGCGCGCCGATGAGGACCCCATGGTGTTCACCCGCATCCACATGCGCTTCATCGTCACCGGCCGCGGCCTTGCTGCCGCCAAGGTCGAGCGCGCCATCAAGCTCTCCGCCGATAAATACTGCTCGGCCTCGGCCATGCTCGCCAAGACCGCGGAGATTACCCACGAATTCGAGGTCATCGACACGGGCGGCGGATAGGGCCGCCGCGAATGTCGTCTCGGACGGCGATTTGATATAGGGTGAAGACGTGCCGGGGAGGAGCACACGAGGCGTTCGAACCGGCGTGCGCGCCTTGAACGAACAAACCGGTAATAAGGAGAACCCATGGGCGGCGATGAACTGGCTTATCTGAGCCTGGCCGCCCAAGCGCGGCTCATCGAGAAGCGCGAGCTCTCGCCCGTCGACCTGGTCGGGCTCTATCTTCGCCGCATCGAGAGGTTCGACCCCTACCTCAACAGCTACATCACCGTTTGCGCGGATTCGGCGCTGGCCCGGGCGCGCGAGGCCGAGGCCGAGATCGCCGCCGGCAACTACCTCGGTCCCCTGCACGGCATCCCCTACGGCGTCAAGGACCAGTTCAACACCAAGGGGATACTGACGACCTTGGGCTCCGCCATCCTCGCCGACAATGTTCCCGACCATGACGCCACGGTGATCGAGCGCATGGACGGGGCCGGCGCGATCCTGCTCGGCAAGCAGAACATGCACGAGTTCGGCAAGGGCAGCACCCACCGCTTCCACTTCGGTCAGCCGCACAATCCCTGGAACCTCGCCTATCACGCCTCGAGCTCGTCCAGCGGCTCGGGCTCCGGACCCGCGGCGGGGCTCTGTTCGGGCGCCTTGGGCGAGGATACCGGCGGATCCATCCGCGGCCCGGCCTGGGCCAGCGGCATCGTCGGGCTAAGGCCGACCTATGGCCGGGTCAGCCGCTTCGGCGCCGTCATGTACGCCTACACCCAGGACACCATCGGCCCCTTGGCGCGCAACGTCGAGGACTGCGCCATCCTGCTACAGGCGATCGCCGGTCACGATCCCAAGGACCCGCTGTCCAGCACCCGCGAGGTGCCGGATTATCGTAGCGCTCTGACGGCAGGCCTCGAGGGCTTGCGCATCGCCGTGGTCAGCGAGATGACGTGGATGGAGAACACCCATGAGGAGGTGGCGGACGCGGTCAAGGACGCGATCGAGGTTCTCACCTCGCTCGGCGCGACGGTGACGGAAGTGTCGCTGCCGCTGGTGAAGTACGCCGTCCCCTTGCAGATGTTGACGTCCGACGCCGACGCGGCCGGGGTGTTGGTGCAGAAATGGCTGCGCACCCGCTGGTCCGATTTCGACAAGGGCACGCGCTCACGGGAGGCGGCGGCGGCGCTGGTGCCGGCGGCGGTCTATACCCGCGCCATGCGCGCCCGCGCCCTCGTCCGCGGTCAGATCCTCGACGCCTTCGCCGATCATGACGCCCTGATCAGCCCGACCAGCGCTGCGCCCTTGAAAAGGATCGAGGAGGCCCGCGAGGTCGTCGAGACGCCCGCCGATATGGTGAAGAACGTCCTTTCGACGCGGCGGCTGTGCACCTTTCCCTACAGCGTCGCCAACGTGCCCGTCATCGCCGTTCCCATCGGGTTTAGCTCCTCGGGCCTGCCGCTTTCGCTGCAGATCGCCGCACGGCCGTTCAACGAGGAGATGATGTTCCGCGTCGCCCACGCCTATGAACGGGCGACGCCGTGGCACGAGAAGCACCCGGACCTCGAACAAACCATAGCCCGGGCGGCAATCGGCGCCGATTCGGCGGCGGCGGCGGGGGATTAGGGATGGAACTGACCACCGATCAGGTGCGCGGGATGGCCAGGGCGATCGGTCTCGAAATTCCCGACGCCGACCTTACGAGCGTCGCCATCCGCCTCTCCGGCCTGCTCACCGTCATGGAGGAGATCGAGCGCGACATCGGCGATCGCATGGACGAGGTCGATCCCGTGCCCCCGGTCTACCCCCGCGAGGAGTTCTAGGGCGCTATCCGGCGCACCCCCTCCGCCGCGCCCGGGGGCCAAGACACCCGGCGGCGGCGGTGCCAGAAGACCTGGCGGGTTCCGACAACCGGTTCGGTCCCGCCTTCTTCGGCTTTCCGGACGGCGTTGGCACGGGGTTGAAGATGCCGCCGCCCCTGAACGCTCCGGCCTTGCCCCAGGGGCCGGCGCTTCTGACCCGGATCCAGCGGAAGGCGGCCCGGGTCTGCCGCGCCGCGATGACCCGGTTTTCGACCAAGAGTCTGACGATCATCCGGCCGGTCAAATCCCGATTCCGGACGGTGCAGGACGCCGCCTTGCCGGTGACGGTGAACCGCGCCGGGACCAAGCCTCTGAACGTCCCCGTCTCGATGGCGCCCGATGGGTTCACCACCCGGCAGCGGCCCTCGAACTTAAGGGCGGGCTGGCCCGAGACCTCGACGACGAAGGTGTGGAGCGCCGGATCCTTTTGCTTCTGCTTAGTCGGTCCCTTCTCCGGGGCCGCTCCCTTGGCCTGGCGCGTCGGCGCCGGCGGTGGCGGCGCCGCGCGGGTGCCGGGAGGCTCGGGGCCGAGGAGGGCGCCATGGACCCAGCCGACGCGGCCCGAGGTGTCGAACATGCCGACCCTGACCCACCGGCGGCGGCGCTCGAACTCGATCACCTTGTGGCCCTGGCGCAGTTTTTTGACGATCCGGGCCTTGCGGCTCGGCGCCTCGCGCAGGTTGGCGATCTCGCTCTTGACGTAAAGTATCTGCCCGGGCGTGGCGTCCGGCGTTGCCGGCGCGCCGAGGATCATCAGCAACGCCAGCGCGCCGGCCCACCTGTGCGGCCGGAGCCGCTTCGCCTGCCCTCCGTACGACTTCGGGAGGCGGGGCGTGGCGAAGGCCCAAGGCTTCAATGTTCGCCCGGTATTCATCGCCTTCAAGGCTACCTCGCGGGGCCGGCGATGTCACCTTCGCGCGCGGTCATTCGCGGCGCCCATGGCGCGGCTCC
This sequence comes from Pseudomonadota bacterium, assembly GCA_022545545.1. Taxonomy (GTDB): domain Bacteria; phylum Pseudomonadota; class Alphaproteobacteria; order SMXQ01; family SMXQ01; genus JACZQV01. The sequence continues at coordinate 3,069 of JACZQV010000083.1, read as the reverse complement.
TCGCACGTCGAGGGCGCTAAGCCTCAGCCGATCCAGCGGCCGAAGCGCACCATGCGGCTTCCGGCCTCGGCGCGATAGCTCGGCATGATGAGGACGCAGTCGTCGTGGGGCGTCGTGATCTCCAGCCCGCCGTCGGTGGCGATCACGGTGCCGGCGGTGGGGATCTCCTCGAGGCCGGTGAAGCGTTCGACGAACCGGAACGTATCGGTCCTGGCGGTGACGCCGTCCGTCACCTCGAGCATCCTTTGCTCGCCCGGCGGGTTCACCGTGAGATGCGAATCGGCGAAGGACGGCTCGATGACGCCAAGGGCTTTGAGGAAATAGAGCGCGGTATCGATGGCGACGGCGGCGGTCCCGCTTTGCCAGTGCTGGCCGCATTCGACGAGCAGGGCGGTCTTGTCGTTGGCCGTGTCGTTGAAAGGCTCATACTCGATCATGCGCAGACCCTTGACGTGTCCCGGCCCGCACACCACCGTTTCCGGGTATCCGACCCGGCGCGCGAGTCGGCGTTCCTTCTCGAGCCCGTGGACCAGCATCAACGGCTTCGACGGCGTCTGCATGGAATGAAGGTCAAGCAGGTAATCCGCCTGCTCGATCACGGCGCGCATTTCGCGGGCGCGGGCGAGCTCCGCGCTTTGCCGCGGACCGTCGAGGTCATCCCTCGTCCAGACGCGGTTGAAGTCCTCGTCGACGAATCGTGACGCCCCGGGGTTGGCGGTATCGAAGGTCTCGTAGGCCGCGACATTGGCGAAACCGAGCGTCAGGGTGCCCTTGAGCGGGCGGAGGTCGTGGCGGAACAGGAAATCGACGGCGATGGCGCCGCAAATCTCATTGCCGTGGGTAAGGGCATTCACCAACACATGGGGGCCGGGGACGGCGGCCCGGAAGCTGTGGACATAGTCGATGCCGGTATTCCCCTTACGGTAAGGCGAGATGTCGGGCGGAGAGAGTTCGACTGGATGACTGGTTTCGGGCACCGGGGTCTCCTGGTTTTCAATGACGGCTGAATTCTACCGCCCGATGGCCCGGGATGCCCCTTAATTTTCGGTGATTTGGTGGCGCACCCCTGGATAGGCGCGCCGTTCCGGTCGAGGTCCCGGGGTCTATACCGCCGGAGAGCCTGTCGCCGCGACCTCGGGCAGATGCACGATGCGCTCCTTGGGGAAACGCACGGTGACCGTGGTTCCGGCCCCTTCCTCGCTCTGCAGGTCGAGATAGCCCCCGTGTAATTCGACCAGTGATTTGGTCAGCGGCAGGCCGAGGCCGGTGCCGGCGAATTTGCGCGACAGCGCGCTGTCGACCTGCCCGAAGGGCGAGAGCGCCGTCGGGATGTCCGCAAGGGCGATGCCGATGCCGGTGTCGATGACCTGGAAGACATAGCCGCTATCGGGGCGCGACCAAGCCTTGAGGGTGACCTCGCCGCCGGCGGGCGTGAACTTGACCGCGTTGGACAGCAGGTTGACCAGGATCTGCTTGAGCTTGCGTTTGTCGGCGTGAAGCGCCGGCAAGCCGTCGGGGATGTCCGTTTTGAGCTTGACGCCGCCGTTCCGGGCGCGCTCCTTCACCAGCACCATGCAGGAGCGGATGGTCATGGCGACGTCGATGTCCTCCTCATCCAGCTCGAGCTTGCCGGCCTCGATCTTGGAGAGGTCCAGGATGTCTTGGATCAGGGCCAGCAAATGGCGGCCGGAATCGTTGATGTCCTTGGTGTACTCCTCGTACTTGGGATTGCCCAGCGGACCGAGCGTGGCGTTGCCCATCAACTCGGAGAAGCCGAGGATGGCGTTCAAGGGCGTGCGCAGCTCGTGGCTCATATTGGCCAGGAACTCGGACTTGGTGCGGTTGGCCGCCGCCGATTCGTCGCAGGTGTTAGCCAAGGTCTCTGCCATCGCGGCAAGTTCCTCACCCTGACGTTCGTACGCCATTTGAGCCATTTCAACCTGTGCGAGCCTGAGATCCAACTCCTGCTGCAAATGCTTGCGCTCGGTGATGTCGGTGCCGATGGCCGCGATCCCGGAAATGCCGCCCCGCCCGTCAGGGATCGGAAACTTGACCGTCAAATAGGTGTGTTCGCCGTCCTCGCACGTAAACTGTTCCTCCTCCTCGACCGTCTCGCCGCTTTCCATCACCGCCCGATCATGGGCCGTGAAGGCGTCGGCGACTTCCTTGGGGAAGATGTCGTAGCTAGTCTTGCCCCGAGCCTCTTCGTCGGTGAAGCCGAACAACCTCTCGGCCTCCGGATTGACCAGGACATACCGGCCTTCTGCGTCCTTGATGTGAATCTTGGTGGGCGAGTTGACGACCACGGCCCTGAACCGGGCTTCGCTCTCCCGCAGAGCTTGCTCCGCCCCTAGAGCCGCTTCGCGTGATTCGACAACCTCTCGCAGCTCGCGGTCGCGATCCCGAATGTTCCGCCAGACGACGATCCCACAAATGCTCCCAATGGCGATCAAGAGCAGCAATAATCCCGCGAGAACATAATCGGCGCTTTGTCGATGCCTGACCGCCTGGGGGCTCATGTCGACATAGACCTCGATCGCGCCCATGAAACGGCCGTGAACCATGATCGGAACATAGGCTTCGCTCACGGTTGATCGGCCTTCCCCAAAGTCCTCCTCCTCCTCGATTTTCACGAAGGTGCGGCCCTTCATTACCCGTTCGGAGAAATAGGTCTTGGTGCTGGTCTTGCCGACATCACTGGCACGGGAAGCATGGACAATGACACCGTCAGGCCCGTATACCTTGTATCGAAAGACGTGCCCGGCTTTGGTCGCGAGCTCGAATACTCCGCGATCATTTTCAGAGGGCGGGTCGCCGCTCAGAATTTGGTCGAGCCCCGAAAGACTATTCTGAACGAACTTGGCCCATTTGACCGCCGTGGCCAAGGCCTCCCCCTCTAAATGCCGGATTTCCCACGTACGTACCGCGGCCCAGCTCGCCATAACGGCGACAATACCGATGACCAGAAGCATGACGGCCATCCTTCTGTTTCGGTCAATCGAGGCTCTCGCTTCCACATTGTCCCGCTTGCCGACAGTTGAACGCGGCATGGCAGGCTCGCGCTGTTTA
>JACZQV010000082.1 GCA_022545545.1 Pseudomonadota bacterium | reverse complement strand
AAAAATTGGATCGGTCCCTGAAAGCAGACTTTTGGTGTCCGCTTTACCCCCGAAAGCAGACATTTCCCAAGGTCACCATTTATGTCTGCTTTTGACCCATAGCGGACATTCAGACTGACCCACCGTAACGTCTGCTTTTGACCCAAAGGCGACATCTCAAGCGCCGGCCGATTGAGGTTATGGGCAGAGTCTGAAACCAAGACCAACCGTTAGCGCAATGCGTTCTTGGGACTAAGTTAGCGGTAGAAGCGGATTTCACGAATAAACGCTGACGACTCACCACCATCGCTCGCTTTATTTGTATCCAACGCCAGGGCTATTCCCGATATCGCCGGGTCGTCGTCTCTCTCTTTATCAAAATAGGTCCGATAGGCCTCGAGTAGGTCGAACCGAGTCGTTACGAGTTGTCCGTCGGCCGGGCGGTCCACGCAGACATAGCGGCCGCCCTTCTTGAAGTATGAGCCCACATAGGGATGCCCCACCCTATCGTCACCATGACATAGGAAAAGCGCTACGAAATACGGACTGTCAGGAATAAACATTGAGCCGCTTGGCTGACGTTCGTCGCCCATAAATACGAAAACCATGAGGGCTTCGTTCCGCACCCCCTGCTCATACGAAGCACCCTCGGGGAATTTATTTACACCCCAGTCAATCTCAACATAGGTGAATTCCGGTACGTTGACCGATTCATTTGGCATAATCCCAAAGGCGCGACGCTTAGCTTCAAGGACAAGGCCATTTTCCCCCACATCCAATTCGATGTGGTCTCTTCGTCGCGCATCCTCTTTGAACTGAAAGCCCTTCCCTTGGAGCCAATCTTCTACTGGTCCCAATTCATAGTCCGTGAACCGCACCACATGAACCAGCTTGCCTTCGTTCGCCCACACCGGGGCCGCTGCAGAGAGCGCAGCGAGAATTACGAATACAGAACCGATAATACGCAACTTATTTCCTCCCCGTTTCGCCACACTCACCCTCGAAGTCCGTAATCCCATCAAACATAAGAATGTGCAGGGTGTCTACGCGTCCCAGAGGACAAATGGTGATATCCGCTTTGGGTCATAACCGGACGTTCAGTAGACGCTCGCTGGATGTCCGCTAATAGCCAGGAGCGGAAGTGACTTAGACGGCCTGGTTCGCCATCGGCGCGGACCGCACGGCCGAAGGCGCTTCGCGCGTCGATATGCCAAACAGAAGCGTGTAAAGCGCCGGCACGAAGCCCAGCGTGATGAGCGTCGCGACAACGAGACCGAAGGCGATCACACTCGCCAGGCCGTAAAAGAGCGCTCCGCCGAAAAGGATCAGCGGGACGAGGCCGAGCACGGTCGTCAGCGTCGTCATAAGGATTGGGCGGAGCCGCGCCAGGCAGGCCGTCGCCACCGCGTCCAGCGGTTCGCGCCCCGCCCTTTCTTCGATCTGTATGCGATCGATCAGAACGATGCCATTGTTGATCAAAATTCCGGCGAGACTGAAAAAGCCCAAGAGCACCATAAAGCCGTAAGGCGCGTTCATAATGAGAAGCCCCAACGTGCCGCCAATGAGCATCAGCGGAATCGTGGCCAAAATGATCCCGCCTTTCCGGAACGAGTTGAATTGTCCAACGAGCAGAACGACGATACCGGTGAGCGCCAGTGGCAGGAGGCCGAAGAGGTTTTCGTTCGCCTCCTTTTGTTTTTCAATCTCGCCGCCGATTTCGAAGCGATATCCTGCCGGCAGGTCGAGCGCGTCTAACGTGGGCGTAATCGCCTGAAGTAGCTTGGGCGCGGACAGACCCGGGTTGCGCGCCTCCACGGTCAGGGTGCGTTGCTGGTTGCGCCGTTTGATGCGGCCGAAGCGCCACTCCGCGCGGACGCTCACCACCTGATCCAGCGCAACGAAACTGTCCGTAGATGCGGAGTAGATCTGAACGCGCTGTAGACTGGACAGCGAAAACCGCATGCTGTCGTCTCCGCGAAGGACGATGGGAATCGTCTTGTCGCCCTCTCGATAGTCGCTGATCGTCTTTCCTGCGAACGTCGTATTGAGCGAGTCTGCGACATCGCTCGACGTAACGCCTGCGCGCCGCGCGCGCGTTTGATCGACGTCGACGATCAGTTTCAGGATCTTGTTCTCCCAATCCTGCTTAACGCCGACCGTACCGGGAATTTCGTGAAACGCTTCAATGAGACGCTCTGCGCGATCCGCCAAGACGTCGCCGTCGGGACCGATCAAGCGGATCTCAACGACGCCAGGTTCCGTCGCGCCGAACCACATGCGCTTGGCGTCCGCCCGGGCCGCCGGCAGATTCTCGTCGAGAAACGCGTTGACGCGATCGATGACGGGCCCGACGTCGTCGACGGATCGCGTATTGACCAAAACGAACGCGCGATACGGATCGGAATCGACCGGTGTGAGCGCCAAAAAGAATCGCGGCCCCCCGTAGCCGACATAGGCCACATGGCTGGAGACCTCCGGATTTGTGTTTTTATCCGCCAACCACGCCGTCAGCTTGCGCAGCTCGGCCTGGGTTTCGCGCACGTCGGTGCCCGCCTCAAAGTCAAGATACACAAGAAACTGGTTGCGGTCGCCCAACGGAAAAAACTCGGTTTTGATCGTTCCAAGGGCCTGCACGGACAGGACGAGCAACCCGATGAGCGCGGCGATCGCCATGAGCCGCCACCTCAGGAACAGGCCCAGAACCCAACGATAGATCGTATAGAGGAACCCGCTATAGGTCGGCCCGGACGAACCGTTCGTCGGTGCCGGCACCCTCATAAACCAGACGCACATTGCCGGCGTCACGGTCATCGACAAGAACCAGGAGCCAAGAAGAAGGATCGCGACGACCTGAGCCAGCGAACGCACATATTCGCCGGAATTGCCTTCGACCAGCAACATCGGCAGAAAGGCGAAAACCGTCGTCAGCGACGACGTGAGCAACGGGATCGCCAAAGCACCGCCCGACTCCGCAGCCGCGAGCAGGCGATCGACGCCACGCTCAAGCCGTACGCGGATATCCTCCGCAACGACGATGCCGTTGTCGACAAGCAGGCCCAGCGCGATGATCGTCGCCGCGATCGACATGCGTTGCAACTCGACACCGTAGAAGTGCATGACGATAACGCCCAAAAGCATCGTCAGCGGCACGAAGAAGCCGACGATCAGACCGGTGCGAAGACCTAAGAACACCACGACGACCGCCAGCACGATCGCGAGCGTTTGATAGAGGTTTGAGACCGCGCTTTCGACGGCGGCCGCGATCAATTCGGGTTGGTAAGTGGCGTACTCCAAAACAAATCCGATCGGCAAATCTTGCTCGATATCGTCGAGAAGTGCCGTCAACCGATCGCCGAACTCCACATTGTTCGTGCCTTCAACGGTCGAGACGGACAAAATGATTGCCGGACGGTCATTGTAGAAGGATGGGAATTCGGGCGGGTCGACGAAGTCGCGGCGAATGGTCAGGATTTCATCCAAGCGCAAGACGCGATCCGTATTCGGTATGCGGAATACCACGTCACGGATCTCATCGACCGACTCGAAGTTTCCTGACGGCTCCAACAATACGGCGCGGCCATCTGCGACAATTTCGCCGCCAGGTTCGATGATGTTTTGGTGCGCGAGCGCGCCAAAGACCTCCCGTGGTGAAACGCCGAGCTGCGCGAGCCTGGTCGGCGTCGTCTCGAGATAGATGCGCTCTTCTTGTTCGCCGAGGATTTCGATCTTTCTTACGCCGTCGAGCGTGTAGAGCAGGTCGCGTATGTCGCGCGCGACATCGCGCATTTCAGCCAACGAAAATCCATCCGCCCACAATGCGATTGTGGCAACGGCGGTGAGACCCTCCTCGTCATTGACAAATGGTCCGTAAGTCCCCTCGGGCAATTCGGTCTTGATGTCATTGGCCTTGTTGCGGATTTGTTGAAAGACTGTTTCCAAGTCTGTGACCCAATCATGGATCGTCAGGTCCAGCTTCACGGCACCGGTCTTCGATGTCGACTTGATGTCGTCGATCTCCGCAATTTCCCGCACCGCCGCCTCAAGCGGCTTGGTAATGAGTTCCTCGACACGCTCCGGCGACATGCCCGGATAGGACGCCGTGACGCTGGCGTTGCGGATCGTGATCGTCGGGTCTTCCGCGCTTGGGTAGGACAGATAGGTCGTTACACCGACAATGACGATGATCAGTATGCCGCTTACGGTAATGCGGGAATGTTGGAGCGCGAGCTTGGTGAGGTTCATGGTTCTATTCTCCGCCGCTCGGAAACGGGGAACGGTTTTATTCGCCCATCAGCTTCACGGGCTGGCCGTCGCGCAGAAAACTCACGCCGGCCGCCGCGACAATGTCGCCGGCTTCAACGCCTTCCGTGACGCCAATTAAATTTCCGGTGACGGAGCCACCGCCTCGGACGGGCGTTTTGCGGACGACGCCGTTCGCCGCATCGTATTTGAAAACATAGCCACGCGCTTTTTCATCGCCCGGCACAATGGCGACAAGCGGCACCAGGAAACCGCGGGGCCCGTCATCGTCAGACACGATCACGCTTGCTTCGACCGCCATGCCCGGCAAGAGACCGTCTGGGCTCTCCAGAATGGCCGCTGTCACTGGCACGGCATTCGCCGCGCCCGCTGTGGCACCGATCTCCGTGATTCGGCCCGTGCAGCCGCAGCCCGCCACCGTGGAAGCGTTAATCGTCACGGGCGCACCGATTGACAATCGTCCGACTACGGAATCCGGAATTGAAAGGTCGACCTTGAACGCGCCTTCTGAATCAAGCTGAAAAATCGTCTGCCCACTCGCGATTTCCACGAAGGGCTCGACGTCGCGCAGCGCGACGACGCCTTTAAACGGCGCCTTTAGGCGCGTTTTCGCCAAATCGCGCTCCGCGAGCCCAAGGCGTGCGCGCGCAAGATTGAGTTCTTGCTCCGCCGCTTCGAAGGCGGTGACGGCTCTATCGTACCTTACCTTGGCGACCCAGCCGTGCTCGAAAAGCTTCCGCTGCCGGTCAAGATCCAACCTCTTGTTGTTGAGTTCGGCCCGTGCGGCGGCGAGTTCTGCCTGCGCCGCCTGAACGTTCAGCTTGAAGGGTTTGGGATCAAGTGTCGCCAGGACCTGCCCTTTTACAACGCGATCGCCCTTCTTGACCACGACGGTCCGAACGGTTCCGGAAACCGCGAAGCTGAGCGCCGACGTGTTTGTCGCGGCGATCGTGCCGGAATGCCTATCGAAAAAAGAAAGGTCTTCCATGTTCTTACAACTTATAACTGGATCGCTTGTCGTTTCGCTCACGGTCGCGATCGAAGCGGCCTTCATCGGTGGCGCGATCCGGATCCTAACTCTCGTAGGTCCGTGGCTCGTCACGCCTCCGCATGCGCATAAGACAATATCGGCACTTATCGGCGTGACGCTCTGGCTTCTCGCGGGGCTCAGCATCGGCGTATGGATCTGGGCGGCCGTGCTCGTCGGCGTCGGCGCATTCGAGGCGTTGGAGCCTGCGCTCTATTTCTCCGTCGTTGCATTCTCAACGCTCGGCTTTGGAGATATCACGCTTCCGGTGGAATGGCGTTTGCTCTCGGGAATATGCGCTGCCAACGGACTGTTGCTCTTCGGGCTGAGTACGGCTTTCTTGGTGGAGTTTCTGAGCAGGTTACGACAAGCCCAGGCGGCGTAGATTCTTGATGCATGGCGGTTTGGGGGCCGTCCAGGTCCTGAACCAGGGGAATGATGCCCTCGACCGATAGCCGCACACCCTCGACCGGGCCGGAAGGAACCAGGAAGTTGAGCCCGAGGCCCAGGCTCAAGAAGTTCCCGGCACGCAAATTCGGGTCGGCGGTCGGAACCTGAAGCGGATTCAGCCGCGGGTCGGCCCCGTCGATAACCGACCGCAGGCAAACGGAGATAGGCTATAAAACATGAGAGGGAACAATGAGGGCGTGGATAAGGACGGCTAGCTCGGCGGCGGCTCTATCACTGCTAGTTGGCTGCGCTGACTCGGGGGTCGAGCGTTGGGTCGAGCGTTGGAAAGAAGCGATGCAGCGAGCCAACCAAGTTGCTGAGGCATGCGTTGAAAAACGGCTGAGAGGGGAGTTGCCGGGGTATGTCGCGGCCCATCGTTGCGCTGAGAGCCGTGTGCGCCGGGTGCTTGCCGAGAGTGGATACCCCCATATGGATTTGGTGAATTTGTGGCTTGCCTACGATCTGGCGCTATCAAGGCGTATAGATGACGGCAAAATTTCCGAGGAAGTTGGTGAGGGTCAAATTGCGAAACTGATGACGCGAATCACCAACGAAATTCAGCGCCGAGGCTTGGTCAAAAATCCGATGCAGGCTCAATGGCATCAGAGGTACGGCATGCTGCTTCAAGGGCTAGGCATTTGGCAGCGCTCGCTAAACCCCCCGGCACTGATTGGAGACCTAATCACGTGTACCCGTATAGGAGGGCGCACCATCACGTGTAATTAGGGGTGTAGAACTGCCCGAGGCTTTCCGTTCTCTGCTTTTGTTTGGCTATTGCCGGCTAAGCTCTGCCTTAACGCCTTCCTAACCGTCAGGCACCACAAATGTCCGCTACGGGTCATTTGCGGACATACAGCGGCGGTAAGAGTTTGGTCTGCTTCTATCATGAAAGCGGACCTAATCGCAGCAGGGCCGGCGGGTGTACGGAAAGGAACTGTTTTCCGTATAGGCGCCGCGCCAATCTCTGTTCGGCAGTATTCCTGGGGCCGAGTATGCCGTTTCAGAGGGGGTTTCCCGTATACGGGAACGTCAAGTGAACGGATGTACGCGTTGGATCATGTGGGAGGCGCCCGTCCACTCCTGCAGCGGAACCGGCGCCCCGGGATCAGGCGGCGAATTCCGCCAGCGTCAGGGGCCCGGTGTCGTCGCCGAAACCCTGACAGAACGCGATCAGCCGTTCGGCCCGCGCTTCGTCCCAGCCGCCGTAGGCCATGTTCTTCTTCGCCTTGGCCACCAGATCTTCGCGCGAAAGCGGGGCGCGGGCGCCGCCGCGCATTTGCCCCCGGCGGATCTCATGCACCGTCCCGTCCTTGAGCGTCGCGTGCAAGTGGCCGGTGAAGTTGGCGGGGTAGGCGTTGTCCGGGTCGATCTCGTAGCCGATCTTGGCGGCGAGGCCGAGGATCGCCGGATCGGCGATCTTGGCGTCGGTGAACTGGGCGAGGCCGGCGTCGCCGTCGACGAAGCCGACGGCCATGCAATACGGCGTCGAGAATTTGGCGCCATAGGGCGTCGGCGGCGCGTGCTTGAGCGCCAAGGGCTCCCACAGGCGGTGCACCGTCCCCTCGCCGACCTCGCAGACGATACGCGTGATGTCGGCGGCCTCGACGCCCCTTTCCTTGAGCTCGATAGCGCAATCGATATAGGGCTGGGCCATGGTGCCGCAGGCGTAGGGCTTGAACGCCAGGTTCGCGCCCTGCCAACGCTCGCCCAGGGCGCCGGTGAGAGGGCTGAAATCGGGATCGAGCGACGGCGCGAAGCTATGGAACAGGCCATGGGTGCCCTCGAACACGGTGCCGGGGCCGGAAAAACCGGTCTTGCCCATCAAGGCGGCGCGCAGGCCCGATGAGGCCGCCCAGCCCGCATGCATGCGCTTGGTCCACGACCCGTCGGCGAGATATTCGATGATGCCCGACGCCATCGAGCCGGCGACCCCGAAGGCATCGACGAACTGGCGCCCGGTCAATCCCAGGGCGACGCCGACGCCGGCGGTGGCGCCCATGGCGCCAAGCACGGCGGTGGGATGGAAGCCCGCCGAATGGATGCCCTTTTGCGCCACCAGCCCCAGCCGGCACATGACCTCGATGCCGGCGGCGATACCGGTCAACGCCTTGGCGCCGGAAACCCCGTAACGCTCGGCGGCGGCGAAGACGGCGGGCACGACGACGGCGCCGGAATGGACCGGGCAGCCCTCGAACGTGTTGTCGAAATCCTCACCGTGCGCCGCCGTGCCGTTGATCATCGCCGCGCCCGTGGCGCCGAAGCCGGCGCCATGGCCGAGCGCCGTGCAACCGCCTTCCCCGTCCCAGCCGGCGATCAGGGCGCGCACGTAATCGGTGTTCCTGGCGGCGATACAAAGGCCGGTCGTGTCGATCACCGTATCGATGGAAGCGGCCTTGACGGCGTCGGGAACCCGCGCCGGTTCAAGCGCCGCCAGCCACCTGGAAAGGGTGGCGGAAACGGTGTCGGGAATCGGTCGATCCTCAATCGTCATCGGCGGTCCTTTAGCCTCGCTGTCATGGCCTCCCTGTATCGGCAGGGTAAGGCGCACCCGCCGGGCGCCGAAAGCAGGCGCCGGGCATCAGTGCTGGATGACGCGGGCAAGATCGGCGGCGTCGGTAAGCTTCTCCGCCCGCCAGGCGGTCTCGATCAGCCGCGCCGTCGCGGAATCGTCGATCACGCCGTCGGTGCAGGCCGCCACCTTCTCCTCGAGCTCGGCGTCGCTCATCGGGTGGTCCGGGCCGCCGCGGTAGCGCTCATCCGCCCATTGCACGTGGGTCTCGCCGGCGCGGGTCACGAGCTCGATGCGCGAGCGGATGATGTCCATTCCCTGAGCCTCGATCTCGGGGTCGAGCGCCGTCGAGATCCTCTCCTGCATCGCCTGCATCTCCGCCGAGGCGACGAATTCGTCGGTGAACTCGGCGCGGCCGGCCCGGCGCCTGATGACCAGCATGGCGAGCAGCGCCGCCATCGAGAACTTGGCCTCGAGGTGGTTCCCGGCCTTGGCGTAGCGGATGGGCTTGAGGACGTTGCTGCCGGCGTAAAGGGTGATGCGCTCGACCTCATCCGGGGCGATGTCGCGCTCCCTGACCAGGCTCAGCATGGCGTCCATCGCCTGGTGGGTGAGGATGCCGCTGGGATAGGGCTTGATCGAAACCCCAGGGTCGACGATCGAATAGGTCTTGGCGAAGCCGGCGGCCACCTTTTCCTCATAGAGGCCGCCGCCATGGACCGAGAAAAAGCCCCACGGCCCGTCCAGCGCCTGCGCGTCGGCGGTGAAGCCGCGCGCCGCCAGTAACGCCGCCGTCACGCCGTTCTCCGAGGCGCGGCCGACATGCAAGGGCTTGGTCATGGTGCCGAAATTGATGCGGATGCCCGACGCCATGGAAGCGGCGATGCCCATCGCCGAGCCCAGTTTCTTGCCGGTGAGGCCCAACAACTTCGCCGCCGCCGCGCAGGCGCCGAACGTGCCGACGGTGCCCGATGAATGGAAGCCCCGCTTGTAATGGTCGGGCAGCATGATCTCGGAGATCTTGCACTCGACCTCGAAACCGGTGAGGAACGCCGTCATGAATTCACGGCCGCCGACATCGCCCCGCATCTGGGCGACGACGAGGGAGGCGGCAAGCGGCGGGATCGTCGGGTGGGTCAACAGCCCGTATTGGTGGCGGGGATCGCGGGACACTTGAGTGTCGTCCCAGTCATGGGCATGCCCGGCCGTGCCCAGCACCCTGGCCGCCGCCGGCGCCGGCGCCTTGGCATCACCCTTGCCGAGCACCAGCGCGTCTTCCCGCCCGCCGGCGGCGACGGCCTCCTCGGCCAGGATCTTTGCCGACGGCTCGACACTGCCGGCGACGTAAAGCGCCAATCCGTCGAGCATACAGCGCCTGGCGATACGGATCGCTTCCTCGGGCATGTCGCCCAGGGACGCGGATTCGATGAATTCGCAGGCGGCGTTGGTCACGTTGAGATTGCTGACGGTTCCCATGGCGGTTTCCCGATGACGAGTAAGACGCTGCCGGCCCTAATAGGCCGTGCCTGGTTTTCCGGGCGCGCCCGGCGCTTTCCCCAAAAGAGCAAAGCCCGGCCCCAAAAGAGCAAAGCCCGGCATCCATGGCAACAAAAATCAGATTTCGGTTGTCGAGGGGCGCGGGATTCGGCACCTTCGGGCGCGGGCCCCAGAGATCGGAAGAGTCGATCGGAAGCGATCGGAAGAGTGAGGCCCGACGATGAAGACGCAATAATCAGGGACGCCAGATGACGGAACGAAGCCCACAAGGCGGCACCCCGACCATCGCCGAGACCTTCGGCGCCAGGCTCGCCTCCCTCACCCTCGACGACATTCCGGCCAAGGCCCGGGAAACGGCGATCAACGACCTTCTCGACATGGCCGGGCTTTGCATCGCGGCGAGGAACACCGATTACGTCCACGCCCTGATCGAGGGCTGGGACGGGGAAGGGAACTGCACCGCGCTCGGCCATCCGAAGGGCATGGACGCGGCGGGCGCCGCCTTGGTCAACGGCACCTCGACCCACGGCGAGGATTTCGACGACACCCTCGAGGGCACGCCGATCCGCGTCGGCGCCATGGTGATCCCGGCCGTGCTCGCGGCGGCGGAGCGTTTCGCACGCACCGGCGCCGATGCGCTTCTCGGCATCACCCTTGGGCTCGAGACCGTCTGCCGCCTCAACCAGGTGGCGCCCGGCGCCATGCACAAGGCGTGTTTCCATCCCGTCGGCGTCATCGGCGTCTTCGGCGGCGCCGCCGGCGCCGGCGCCGCCCTTGGGCTCAATGCCGGTCAGATGGCCAACGCCGTCGCCATATCGTCCTCCCTCGCGTCGGGCATCCTCGAATACCTCACCGACGGCGCCTGGACCAAGCGGCTCCATCCCGGCTGGGCGGCCCATTCGGGGCTGCGCGCGGCGCTCTTCGCCAGGGCCGGGTATTCCGGGCCGCGCACCGTGTTCGAGGGCCGACACAACTACTTCCGCGCCTTCGCGCCGTCGGCGACGCCGAGATACGGCCCCATCACCGAGGGTCTGGGGGAGGAGTGGCTGATGGAAGGGATCGCGTTCAAGCCTTATGCCTGTGGCACCATGATCCACCCCTTCATCGACTGCACCATCCGCCTGGCGGCCGAGGGCGTCGATGCCGACGACATCGCCGATATCGAATGCGAGACCGGCGAAGGGCTGGTCGACAGGCTGTGGGAGCCGCTGGCCGACAAGCACAAGCCGCCGACGGGCTATGCCGCCAAGTTCTCGATGCCGTTCTGCATGGCCGTCGGCTTCTTCGACGGCGACGCCGGGCTCGACCAGTTTTCGGACCAGAAGGCCAGGGACCCGCGCATCCTGGCGCTCGCTTCCAAGATCCGCTACGTCATCGACCCCGACAACGAATATCCGGTCAACTATTCCGGCCACATCAGGGTGACGATGAAGGACGGCAGTATACGCGAGCTGCGCCAGCCCCATTTCCGCGGCGGTGTGCGCGAGCCGCTGACGCGCGATCAACTGATCGACAAATTCCGCGCCAATGTCGCTTATGGCGGACTGGACGCGGCGTTCGCCGACAGGCTGCTCGATTTCTGCGTCAATATCGAGACCCGCAAGGACCTCGGCGAACTGGCGTCGTTCCGGGTTTGATTTTTCCAGGCGCACGCCCCAGGGCGCCTGTACCCGCATCCGCCCCCCTCAGCCCTTATCGAGGCTGCCGACCAGGCCGAAGACGCCGCGCTTGCGGATGCCGCGGCGCATCAGTTCGAGATCGATGATCTGGTCGTCGTCGACATCCAAATTCACGGCGTTGCCGAGCGTGTTGATGAACCATTCCTGGGTGGCGCCGTCCTTGGCCTGGAAGATCAGGTCCTTGATGCCGAAACGCGCGGCGATGGCGAGGATGAGCCTGTCCTTGCGCTCGGCCACGCCTTCGCTGATGCCCTCGCCCTGGATCAGCACCTTCCAGGCGCCGGCCTTTTGGAACGCCTCGATCTGGGAAAGGACGTAGGCTTCGCTCCGGGTCCAGTCCTCATGGCCCTTCTGGCCCGCCTCGGCGACGACCTCGAGCCCTGAGTCCCTGGCCAGACGGATGAGCCCGCATTTGTCGTCAAGGGACATCGCGACTTGGGCGCTCGAGACCTCGACCGCGTCACCGCCCAACGCCGCGACCTGCGCATAGAACTCCTTCGATACGCCCTGCGCGAAGGCGGCCTCGGTGACGTCGCCGGCGAAGAACGTCTTGATCCCGTGGTCATGGTAGGTCCCGATCTTGGTCTTGAGGAACGCTTCCGATTGCAGGCGGAAGGCGCCGATGGCGATCTTGGCGACATCGATGTAATCGGCGGCCGTTGCCATCAGATCGCCGATCCGGTTCATGCCCATCCCCCGATCGGCGACGATGGTCAGGCCGTCGGCCCTCGGCTTGGCGGGCCGGGGCGCCACGCGGATGAACCCGAACGCCTTGTTCCCAAGCGAGGTGTCATCATTCATCGGCGGGGTCCCCAAGATTATCCATGGTTGGCGCCGGCAAATCCTTGCCAACGCATTGAAAAACATAGTAACGGCGGGGCCGGGCCTGTCAACGCCCCGCCCTATGCCCGCCGCGGCGGGGGTATGAAACATCGGCCCGATCGCCGCGCCTCGCGCGCCAGTTTCCGCTAATATGCGCCGGGTGGATTGGCGAGAATCGCCGGCCCGGATGCGATTTGGCCGGAATGACGGAGGCCGGTAATTAATGACGCTGTTGCTCACCAACGAGGACGCCGACGAAATCCTCACCATGAACGAGTGCATCGATGCGCTCGAAGGGGCCTACCGCGATATCTCCCGGGGCATCGCGACGCCCGGCGGGCGATCCGTCATGGTCAGCGAAACCGGGCAAGGGGACGGCGTCTATGCGCTGAAGATGCTGGGCGGCATCGTCCCGAGCCTCGGCGTCGGCGCCATTCGCATCAATTCCGACATCCTCACCTGGCCCGAGTCGGGAGGCGGCATGCGGCGGGTCAAGCTGCCCAAGGCGCCGGGCGGACGCTGGGTCGGGCTGGTGCTGCTTTTCGACATCACCACCGGCGAGCCGCTGGCGATCTTTCCCGACGGCGTGGTGCAGCGCATGCGCGTCGCCGGCACGTCGGCGCTCGGCGTCAAATACATGGCGCGCGAGGACGCAACGATTGCGGCGCTTATCGGCTCGGGCTGGCAGGCGGGAAGCCAGGTGCCGGCACTATGCGCGGTGCGCGATATCAAGCTCATACGCTGCTTTAGCCCCAACGCCGCCCGCCGCCAGGCGTTCTGCCAGGAGATGGCGGCGAAGACGGGGGTCGAGATGATACCGGCACCAAGCGCCGAGGCGGCGGTCCGGGGCGCCGACATCGTCCTTTGCGCCACCAACAGCGTCGGCAACGTGCTCTACAGGGACTGGATCGGCCCCGGTGCGCACATCACCGCCATCAGGGACGGCGAGATCGCGCCCGCCGCCATCGCCGCCGCCGACATCGTCGTCATCCACCATCCCGCCAATTTGAGCGCCGACCACATCGACGCCCCCGAGGGCCTCACGATCCCCGATCAGAGCCGGGAGGCGACCTCGAGGGACGAATTGAAGGACCTTTCAGGCGCGCCGGTGCTGGCCGATGTCATCATTGGCAAGGCGGCGGGGCGGAACTCGGACGCCGATCTCACCTGTTTCCTCAACTACCACGGCCTGGGCTTCCAGTTCGCCGCCGCCGGCGCCGCGTTTTTCCGCAAGGCGCGGGCGGAAGGACGCGGGCGCGAGCTGCCGACCGAGTGGTTCACCGAGGACGTCCATCCCTGATCCGAAAATGCGGCGGCGCGTGGTCAAGGGCCGGTCCCGCCTTTGCGGTTTCCGATGAAGCGTTTCATCAGGCGC
>JACZQV010000005.1 GCA_022545545.1 Pseudomonadota bacterium | reverse complement strand
CGAGTATTACTTGAAGACCGGTTCGGGTAAGGCATTAGCCAACAAGAGATTTGGGTAGTCATATTGGTGTCGAAGCCCTGGCGATGACGGGCTGAGACGGGTTCGCTCGAGACTGCGTCCTCCGCCAGCTTCCTCCTCTCCTTCTCACGGCGCGCTCGATATTCGTGCGGCGGCGCGCAAAGGCCCCGTTTCCCGGGCCTTTCAGGCGATTGACTCCTCCCCCTCAGCGCCATGAGTTCGCTCGCCCGCTCAGACAGCGAGCCGACGAAACCATAGTCTCCGTTTGCTGATTTCGCGGTGCGCTTACTGGAGTGCCCTAGCCTTCACTTCGGGGCCAACCGGGCGGTTGGCGCTGCTCATTCCAGCACAGCGGCAGGGATCGTCGGGCGATTGGCTCCAAGGTGACATCAGCGGGCTGAAGGCCATCAAGGACTGCGATCGTGATGTCCGGGCCTATGAAGGCCAGTTCGAGGATCCGCCGGACGTAGCGTTCCAGGAGTTTCTCGCGGTTAGCGATCTCTTCGATCGTGCGTACTTCGCCCCACAGTCAATCAATCGACGAAACGGGACCGAAATTGAAAGCTGGTGGACTAACCTTGCTCCGCCGTTGACAGATCAGCCCTTACAGTCGACCCGCTTGGCTTCCTGGCCGGGGCCGGGATAGGTGAAGGTGCAGGTCATGCCGACCTTGATGAACTTGCGCTTGGTCTTCTTGCCGTTGATCGTCACCTTGGTGCGCGAGCCCGAGACCTTGGCCTTCACTTCCTTGCCTTTGTAGTCGATGAAGATGCGCCGCCCGCCCTTCTTTGTCTTGGTGACCTTGCCGGTGTGCTTGGCCAGCGCGATCTTGACCTTCGTGACCTTGCCCTTGAATTGGATCAGGCCTTCGAGCTTCTTGATGGTCGCCTTGGGCGTATTTGCCAGCGTGGCAATCATCTGCTGGACCTCGTTACCCGAAACCGGGCTCACGTCACGGCCCTGGACATTGGCATCCTTGATGAAGGCGGGGTCCGTGACGGTCGCCATGAAAGCCGCGCGCAGCGCCTTGACCCGGTCCATTGGGACTTTGGGACCCAGCGCATAGGGCCGGCCCATGGCTTTCGACGTCAGCAACAGACGGAACAGGTTTTTGGCCTCCTCGACCGTGAACCCGGGAAGCACATGCTTTTTGTCGATGACATCGAAGATCATGGGCACGCCCATCTTGGTGAGCTCGGGATGTGGCTTGAGCGACAGCTGAGCCAGCACCGCGACCTTGCCCGCCTTGAGCTCCTTGACATGGGGGATCTTGAACGACGACCAGGACTGGCTGAGTCCATGGACCTCGTTCCGTGCCATGGCCAGGTGCACCATGGTGGTCGAGGGGTAGCCGACCACCAATTGGAACTTACCGCCGAGGACGTTGTTTATTATGGCCGGGAAGAACAGGGTGTCCGACGGCCCGCTGGAGCCCATGATCGCCGTCTTGGTGAAGATGTCCTCGAGCTTGGTCACCCCGGAGGATTTCATCACCGCCAGCACCCCGGCCTCGTTGGTCACGCTGCCGAGCCAGTGAAACTTCTGGGAATCGAAACGCGGCCCCGAATGGCCCATAATCTGGGCCATGGGCGAGGCGCGATTGAGGCCGCCGATGACGGTGCCGTCCTGGGGCGCCACGTTGTATATGTAATTGGCCGCGACGATGCCACCGGCGCCCGGCATGTTCTGGACGAGGATGCGGGGATTGCCCGGAATGTGCTTGGGCAAATGCCGGGCCAGGGTCCGCGCGTAGGTATCGTAGCCGCCGCCCGGCGCGGAGCCCTGGACGATCTTGATCCGTTTATCCTTATAGAAATCGGCGACCGCGTCGGCACTGACGGCGGCTGGCGTCATGGCGCCAAGCAGCCCGGCGATGCCGAAGGCGAGAGCGGTGGTCACGCGCATAGACTTGGATGACATGATAAATCTCCCTGTGGTGTGAGGATGTGCTTGCCGCGCACACGAGTTTTGCCGAACCCTAGCACGAGCCAAGAATCATGACAAGAATCATGACAAGAATCATGAGAAGGAGGCGCGTTTGGGGTTGGTTTAACTGGCATTTCCCGGATGACCTTCGAATCGGCTCCGAGGGGACCCAATTTTCACCGTCATCGGAATGGTTCCACCTTCGCGCCGATCTTCACCAGCTTTTCCCGCGGCGTGGTTAGCGTGCGGCGCTCCACTTCTTCCTTCGGCAAGGCTAAAGTCCGCATGAAGTTGCCCAGATTGTAGTGACCTGACCAGATTGTGATGGGCCCTAAATGGTGGGCTTTGTTTTGCTTGGCTCTTACAGCCTTCCACAACAGGTCGTGAGTTGACCCCCGAGAATGTCTCCAAGATGAAGTAGGTTCCGTCACCTGGAAGGAGACGAACAGAATGCGTAGCGGCTTCCCCGAAGAGCAGGCCCTCGGGATTTTGAAGGAGCATGGGGCCGGAGCGAAGACGGCCGATCTATGCCCCGAGCACCCCATCACCGAAGCGACGTTCCACGACTGGAAAAGCAAGTTCGGCCGCCTGGGCGCATCTTAGGTAAGTAGTCCTGATTCTGCGTCTCCATGACTCGGAATCGGCGAAACATGCGAATTTTCTGCAAGATTTAGATGGTCATTTCGCCCATTCGGGACTATCTTATAGTGTCAAAATTGGTTATATTATCGAAATTGTGACCATGGCCTGACACGTTGCCCAGAGAGACTGCGGTTTCGCATCGCAAATCATCAGGAGGAACTTCATGAACAAGAAGCTAGTTTTGGAGACGACTGCGCCATTCCAGGGATTGGCGGAGCTCGTCGCTTACGACGAGGGCCTGTTCGAGAAGGAAGGGCTCACCATCGAATGGATCGACCGGGAGAAGGGCGTCGACAAGACCCCGCAGCTCAACATTACCAGCCACAAGGACGCGCCGCGCTTCGCCAGCCACGGCAAAATGCTCGAGCAGGGCAAGGCCGACCTCTATAACGCCTGCGAGTGGGGCAACTATTCGCGCGTGGAAGGCACCAAGGTCAAGAGCCGCCAAATCGGCCGCCGCTCGATCGTGACCTACGCGGCGCTGGTCGTGCGTGACGATTCGCCGGTGCAGACGGCACAGCAGTTCGCCAACCGCCAGATTGGCGTTCCGTTCTATTCCGGCACCCACTATCTCACGCTTCAGATGCTGGAAGGCTTTGTCCCGCGCGACATGATCAAGCTCGGCCGCGTGCCCAACGGCTCGAACTACCGCTTCAAGATGCTCATGGATGGCACCGTCGACGCCACCACGTTGACCGAGCCCTACATCACGCTCGCCGAGAAAAGTGGTTGCCGCACCGTCATCGCGGCCTTCCATCATGGCACCGAGGTCGCGTCCGAACGCGTGGACGCCGAGACCTACAGTGCGTTCAATCGCGGGGTACGCCAGGCGGTGCGCCGTATCAATGCGGACAAGGGCGCGTACATGCACTACTTCATCGACTACTACAAAGACCTCGACCCCGAGGGGATGGCCAAGCTTAAGGTCAGTGACCTTAAAGAGAGCCGCCTGTTGCTGGTCGATCCGGCGCCGATTCCCGACGACGAGAGGCAACGCACGTTCGAGTGGATGAAAAGCTGGGACTTACTGGAAACATTGGACAGCGACACCGGCCTCGTCAACGAGGACGTGCAACAGCACGGCTATCAGCGGGCGCCGGGCGAAGAAGCCGGTTTACCAGCCTCTTGAATTCGAAGGGGGTTATTTGGGTCCTAACCCTGGCACGTGGGGTCTAGAGCAGGGCATCGTCAACACCAAGCCCGGCCCCCGCCGCGCCACAGGCGCGCAAGGATAGACCAAAGCAATCGATCACCCGACGCCGTGGCCGGGCGGGGACAGTCGCCCGAATACCTACCGCACCGGGTGCTCCGGCCCCCTGCCCCGGTAGGCGTCGATGAAGGCGGCGGCGGCGGTGGCGTCGAAGCGCTTGAGCCTCAGCGTCTTATTCCAGGCGGTGAGGACGATGGTCTCGCCCGATCCGGACATCGGCGTGACGACGATTCCCGACCATTGGGCGTCATAGAGTGAGGCCCATCCCTTGAGGGTATCGAGGACGCCGGTGGCCGGCTTGTCATAATAGATGACGATGTTGCCGTGCTCGGCCGCGTGGACGAGACGCGTCGGCGGCTGGGGAACCTCGTAGAATCCGGGGGCCGTCCAAACCCGATCGTGCGGCCCCGAGGTCGGGAACCTATCCGCATAGCTGTATGCCTGCCCCGGTGAAAGGTGCCCTCCACCGGCGCTGATCCCGGTTTTGACCCGGGAAAGGGCGCCCTTGCCCCGCTCCGCCAACGCCAGGAAGTCCCGCTCGGCGCTGAACGCGCGCCACCACAAGAAACCGCCGCCGGCGATGAGGACCACGAGCACGGCTATGGTGATGACGCGCCCGCGCGAACGATGGGACCGCTGCTGGCCGCCACCCCAGGGGATGTCGTGGGGTTTGGCGCGCCTCGATCGCTTTCGTTTCCTTGATTTCGGCACCTCTGGTCCTCTATGGCTTTGTTCCGAACCGTCCACCAAGGAGGCGGCATCCCATCTTAGAGCACTATCCGGCCGGATGGGATCGTTTGACCGGGATTATTTTGCGCCGTGGTCCAGCGCCCGCCGCATGGCGATGTGGAGCATCGCCAATGCGGCGCAACGACGCCACGGCGGAAAAGAACCCGGCCGAAGGAGCGGCAAAACGGTCCCAGCTGGCCGGATAGGGGTCTAATGGGGGCGCCGGCCGGGACCGCTCATTCCCGGCCGAGCAGGAACACCGCCTGTTCGCCGATCAGGTTGGCGAGCGCGCTCGAGGGCCGCACCCGACGGGTCTGGCCGCCGCGGCGCACCGAGAAACAGCGCTCGACGGTGATGCCGAGGGCGTCGCAAAGGGTGACGAAATCCCGGATCGTGCAGAGGTGGATATTCGGCGTATCGAACCATTCATGGTCCTTCGAATCGGTCACCGGCATACGGCCCGAGCACGCCAGATGCAAACGGAATCGCCAGTAGCCGAAATTGGTGAAGGATACGATGGCGTGCTTGCCGATACGCAGCAATTCCTCCAGCACCCCGCGGGGATCGTGGATCGCCTGCAGGGTCTGGCTGAGGATGACGTAATCGAAGGCCTGGGAAGGATAGTTCCTGAGGTCGGTTTCGGCATTGCCCTGGACCACGGAAAGCCCCCGGCTCACCGATGCGTTCACCCGTTCCTGGCGAATCTCCAGGCCGCGCCCGTCGACCCCCTTGAATTGGTTCAAATAGTGAAGCAGCGTCCCGTCGCCGCAGCCGACGTCCAGCGCCCGGGTGCCCGGCGCCACGAGATCGGCGACCAGTCGCAGATCGGCGCGGATTTCCCCGGGGGCCGCCGATGCCGCCTGCCCAGGGCGTCCGTCCCGGCCGGGGGTGTCATCCATCGGCCGAAGGCGCCTTGGTCCCGCAACGCACCAGATGATCGGCGGCGCCGGCGAGGAAGCCCGAAAGGATCTTGTGGTATTCCGGGATATCGAGCAGGAAGGAATCGTGGCCCTGGTCGGACTCGATCTCGACGAAGCTGACATTGGCGGCGGCGGCGTTCAGCGCGTGGACAAGCCCCCGGCTCTCCGCCGTCGGGAACATCCAGTCCGAAGTGAACGAAATCAGGCAAAAGCGCACCTCCGTTCCCTGAAACGCCTCGGCCAGCACCCCGCCGCCATGCTCCTCGGCGAGGTCGAAGTAATCCATGGCGCGGGTGATGATGAGATAGGTATTGGCGTCGAAGCGGTCGACGAAGGCGACGCCCTGGTGGCGGAGATAACTTTCGACCTGGAAATCGGCCTCGAAGCCGTAGGTGAAGTTCTTGCGGTCCTGCAAATTGCGCCCGAACCTGCGATGCAGGGCGGTCTCCGAAAGATAGGTGATGTGGGCCCCCATGCGCGCCACCGCGAGGCCCCGGTGGGGACGCTTGCCCTCGATCAGGTAGTTGCCGCCGCACCAGTCGGGGTCGGCCATGATCGCCTGGCGGCCGACCTCGTGAAAGGCGATGTTCTGGGTCGAGGTGCGGGCGGCGGTGGCGATCGGCACCGCCGTGAAGACCCGTTCGGGATAGCGCACGGCCCAGTCCAGCGCCTGCATGCCGCCCATGGAGCCGCCGATGACGCAAAATAGCCGGCCGATACCGAGATGGTCGATGAGAAGTTTCTGCGCCTTGACCATGTCGCCGATGGTGATGACCGGGAAATCGAGGGCGTAGGGCCTATCCTTCGCCGGATTGATTTCCGTCGGCCCCACCGTGCCCATACAGCCGCCGATAAGATTGCAGCCGATGACGAAATAGCGGTCGGTATCGAGGGCCTTGCCGGGACCGACCATGACGTCCCACCATCCCTTCTTGCCGGTCACCGGATGATCGCCGGCGAGGAATTGATCGCCGGTGAGGGCATGGCAGACGAGGATGGCGTTCGACTTCGCCTCGTTGAGCCGGCCGTAAGTCTGATAGGCCATGGTGAAGGGGCCGAGCGGCACCCCGCAGTCGAGATGCAAAGGCTCATCGACCCCGAGTTCGACCCGATAGCCGGGCAACTCGGCGGTATTCGGCGTCTGTGGTTTGGTGGGCGCGCTCATGGCTTTTCACCCCATCCCCCGAGGGTTCGTTTCTGCGCTTGAATTGCGGGGCTACTAGCTAGAGCATTATCCGGCCAGATGGAAGCGATTTGATGGCGGCAAAACGGTTTCTCGGGTAGGAGCGGCGCGAAGCGCGATGCGGGGCATCGGGCGAGCGGCGCGACGCACCCGAGGGGCCGTTTTGCCGCTCCTTCGGCCGGGTTCTTTTGCGCCGTGGCCCGGTACTTAATTTGCAAAGGGGCCCAGCCCCTTTGCCGATGCTCAAGCCTCTAGCCACGACGCAAAATAATCCCGGTCAAACGATTCCAGCTGGCCGGATAGTGCTCTGGGGTCGAAGGGTAGGGCTGTCAACGTTTTCTTTGATTTTAAAGGCGTCTGAGACTATGACTCCCCCCTGATTTGGCGAGCGCCGATACCCATGGACAAGACAAATACGGATCTCGACGATCTGCGTCGTGAAATCGACGAGATCGACGAAAGCATTCATGACCTCCTCATGCGGCGCACCGACGTGGCGCAGAAGATCGGCGGCATCAAGGGCGCCGGCCCGACCCTGCGCCCCGCCCGCGAGGCAGAGGTCCTGCGCCGGCTGGTCGCCCGTCATACCGGCCCCTTCCCCAAGACCCAACTGGTGGGGATTTGGCGTGAAATCATGGCCGCCCATCTGCGTCTTCAGGGTCCGTTCACGGTGGCGGTGTTCGCGCCCGACGAAAATCCCGGTTACTGGGGGCTGGCACGCGACCAGTTCGGCTCCCACACGCCCATGATGTATTGCCAATCGCCGGGTCAGGTGATGCGCGAGGTGGCGGAAGACAGGGCCGCCGTCGGGGTCCTCCCCTTTCCGGAGGAGGAGGAAGAGGAACCGTGGTGGCCGCATTTGCTGGGGCCCGGCAAGGACAACCCGCAGGTCATCGCCCGGCTGCCTTTCACCGGCGAAAGGGACCGGCGCGGCGCCGGTCTCCATGCCCTGGCGGTCGCCAAGCTGACGCCGGAGGAGACCGGCGATGATCGTTCGCTGCTGGCATTCGAGACCGAGGACGAGATATCACGGGCGCGGCTGCACTCGGATCTCGCCGCGGCGGACCTGCCGGCTCGTTTCATGGCGATTTACCGGGGCGGACGGCAGCGAACCGTGTGGCAGCACCTGATCGAGGTCGACGGGCTGGTCCTGGCCTCAGACAAGAGGGTCGGGAGGTTCAGGGAGCTACTGGGCGACGCCGCGGGCCAGGTCCTTTCGCTTGGCGCCTATGCCACGCCGTTGACGGCCGAGGATCTCGGCCCCGACGCCGGCGGCGGGGACGGGACATGAGCCCCAAGGGTGCATTGACACCGCGTCCCGGCATCCTCGATATCGAACCCTATGTCGGTGGAGAGTCCCGGCTCTCGGGGGGGACGCGCGTCATCAAGCTGTCGTCCAACGAAGGGGCGTTGGGGCCGAGCCCGAGCGCGGTGGCGGCCTATCGGGAAGCGGCGGCGGAGATGCAGCGTTACCCCGACGGCGGGTGCACCGGGTTGCGCGCCGCCATCGGCGAGCGTTTCGGGCTTGATCCGGAGCGTATCGTGTGCGGGGCCGGCTCGGACGAACTCCTCACCCTTTTGGCGCGGGCCTATTGCGGGCCGGGCGATGAGGTCATCCATACCGCGCACGGCTTCCTGATGTACCCCATCATCGCCCGTTCGGTGGGCGCGGTGCCGGTCGCCGTGCCCGAGACGGCGCTGACGGCGGATGTCGACGCGCTGCTCGGCGGCGTCACCGGGAAGACCCGGATCGTGTATCTGGCGAACCCCAACAACCCGACGGGAAGCTACCTCGCGGCCGAGGAGATGCGGCGCCTGCGCGCAGGCTTGCCCGGCGGCGTACTTTTGGTCATCGACGCGGCGTACTCGGAATATGTCACCCGCGACGATTACTCGCCCGGCATCGAGCTTGTCGATGACGGCGATAACGTGGTGATGACGCGCACCTTTTCGAAAATTTTCGCCATGGGGAGCTTGCGCCTCGGCTGGGCCTACGCACCGCCGGCGACGGTGGATATGCTCGATCGGCTGCGCATGCCCTTCAACGTCACCGGGCCCACCCAGGCGGCGGGCGTGGCCGCGCTTGGCGATAGTGCCTTCGTCGATGAGGCGCGGGCGCACAATGAAAAATGGCGCGCACTCCTCGCCGACGCGCTTGGCGGCATCGGCCTCGAGGTCCATCCGAGCATCGCCAATTTCCTGCTCGTCGGGTTCCCTGCCGAGGCCGGCCGCGATGCCGCCGCCGCCGATGCATATCTCAAGACCCACGGTATCATCGCCCGCCGGGTGGACAATTACGGTCTGCCGGCGTGCCTGCGCATCACCATCGGATTGGAGCATGAAATGAAAGCCACCGCCGGGGCGCTCAAGGAATTCATGGGCTGAATGATGGCGGACCCGACACATTCGAAACCGGAACCCGGTGCGAAACCCGAACCCGGTGCCGCGACCACCGGGCCGCTTTTCGCCCGCGTCGCCTTGATCGGCCTCGGGCTCATCGGCTCGTCCCTCGGCCGGGTGATGAAACGGGAATCCCTCGCCGGCGTGATCGCCGGCACCGCGCGCACCGAGGCGACCCGGCAAAAGGCGCTCGAGCTCGGCGCCATCGATCACGCCTTCGACGATGCGCCGGGGTGCGTCGCCGATGCCGATCTCGTCGTCATCTGTGCGCCCCTTGGCGCCTACGCCGATATCGCCACGGCCATGGCGCCCGGTCTCAAACCCGGCGCCATCGTCACCGACGTCGGCTCTGTCAAGCAAATGGTGATCCGCGACTTGGCGCCGGCATTGCCCGACGGCGTCCATCTCGTCCCCGCCCATCCGGTGGCGGGGACCGAGCATTCCGGGCCGGAGGCGGGGTTCGCCGAGTTGTTCGAGGGCCGCTGGTGCATCCTGACGCCGCCGCCGGGCACCGACGCCCGTGCGGTCGAAAAGGTCGCCCAGCTGTGGCGCGGCGCCGGCTCCCTGGTGGACATCATGGAGGCCGGTCATCACGACAAGGTGATGGCCATCACCTCGCATCTGCCCCATCTGATCGCCTACACCATCGTCGGCACGGCGACGGATTTGGAACGGCAGCTCCAGGCGGAGGTCATCAAGTTCGCCGCCGGCGGGTTCCGCGACTTCACCCGCATCGCCGCCTCCGATCCGGTCATGTGGCGGGACATCTTCCTCAACAACCGCGAGGCGGTGCTGGAGATGGTCGGGCGTCTGACCGAAGACCTCGCCGTGCTCCAGCGTGCCATCCGCTGGGGCGAGGGGGAGAAACTCGAGGAAATCTTCACCCGCACCCGCGAGATCCGCCGCTCGATCATCGACGCCGGCCAGGCATAGCCCGGTAAAGCCAGGCTCCCCCGGTAGGGACCGGGCGCTGGTCCGGCGCCTCAGCGCCGGTGCCCTGTTCGCGGCCAGCGGATCGGCGGGATTTTGGCGAGAGGGACGGGCCCGACCGAGAGCGTCTGTTTCTGTATGGTCAAGGGCAGGGTAAGCTCGGGCGGAGCGTCCGGCGCCGGCGATTTCGCCAGCAGGGAGAGGAAGAACTTCGCCGTCCGGGCTTTCTTCTTCTTCATGGCGCCGGCGGCGACGAGGGCGTCGAGGGTCTCGGCGAAACCGGCGATGGTGGCCTTGAGCGCGCCCATGGGCTGCATCTTCTCATCGAGCGCCAAGGTGCCGTTGGCCGAGAGCCTGAGCGGCCCCCAATGGAGGCGGAAATTTTCGATCTCGACGGTGCCCCCATTATCGCGCCAGGCGGCGAAGGCCTTATAATCGTAGGCTGGAGAGATCGGGCCCATGACGGCGCCCTTGAACAGAAACGCCTGGATCCTCGGCCCGAGTGGCCCCGCATTCTTGCCCTTACGCTCCCGGGCCCCGGTCAGGCGGGGTGGCAGGATCACGCCGCCAAGCTTCAGGCCAAGGACGATGACAGGGGTCAGATGGTCGGGGTTGGGCCGGCGGCTCAAATCCGCGCGAACCGTCGCGATGGCGATTTCGACACGTTCCGCATTGCCCTCGTTCACGGCTGTGAGGCCGGCGGCCTCGAGGATGGCGGTGATGGCCTCGGGACCGAATTCGAGGCTGCCGAGCGCACGGGCGGCATCGATCGTGAGCCTGACCGGCGCCCCCGCCGACGTGAACGATACAAGGTGGCGGCCCGCAAGGGCGATCCTGTCGATGCGCCGCGTCTGCCACGGCAACAGCCTCGCTTGAAGTGCCGGGGCGCGCCATTCCCAGGGTGCCCCGCCTTCCCCGCCGCCGATCACGGGATCGGTCATGCGGGCGCGAAAGAGGACGGGAAATCCGGTGATCTCGAGGGAACCGTAGGAGAACGCATTGCCGCCGGCGCGCCAATCGGCGGCCCAGCCTTCGATGTTGTCGCGGATCAGGGCGGCGCCGACGAACCACAAGGCGGTGAGCGCCGCCGCCGCGCCCGCCAAGGAAACGCCCAAACGCAAAAGCCGGCGCCGTCCCGTCCTCTCCATCGAACCCGCCTTGCACCCTGGTCTTGCCGGTTTCCCTGTATAGTCGTTGCCCGCGCCCCGGTCGAGGGCCGCAAGAGGCGCCGGGCCCCAAGGTCTGCAAGGGAACGCCCCAAGGTCGAAAGGGAACGCCCCCAAGTTTGAAAGGGAACGCAAAGCGTGAAGCAGAGCGGCGAGGTCTGGGTTTTCGCCTACGGGTCACTGATGTGGGATCCGGGATTCGCCTATCTCGAGGCAGCGCCGGCGCTGCTCAGGGGATATCACCGCGCTTTTTGCATATTTTCCCACGTCTATCGGGGGACCGAGGCGCGGCCCGGCCTGGTGCTGGGGCTCGATCGCGGCGGCGCGTGCAAGGGCATGGCGTTCAGGATCGCCGCCGCCGAGGGGGCGGACGTCCTCGATTATCTCGACGCACGCGAGAAGGTGACCGACGTCTATGTGCGGCGCGCCGTGCCCATCACCGTCGGCGGCGCCCCCATCTTCGCCGGCGGCCGGCCCCTCTCCGCCGGAGGCCGGAAGGTGACGGCCCACACTTACGTCGTCGACAGGGGACATCACCAATATGCCGGCAAGCAAACGCTACGACAGGCCGTCCGGTTGATCGCCCAAGGCGCCGGCGTCGGCGGCTCCAACCGCGACTATCTCGAGAGCACCGTCAATCACCTCGATGAACTCGGCATCACCGACGGCCCGCTGCACCGGCTTCACGCCCTGGTGCGCAGGATGGCGGAAGGCCGGTAGGGAGAGGCGCTGGGCCGGAGAGGGACGTGATCGTATAGCGTTAACCTTTATCCACCTTTTTTACCGCATTGTGGTGGTAAGATATTATTGTTGTCGGCTCCATGAGGGAACAAATAGAAAGGCGTGAACGCCGATATGGCTCGAACGGTATCGAGAGGGAGAGGGTTGCCATGACCCGTACACTGCGCTGTTACGCCGAGGGCCGGGACGGTGATTGGGAAGCCATTTGTTTAGACTTGGATATCGCGGTCCAAGGTCGTTCTTTTGTCGAGGTTTTCAATTCCCTGAATGAAGCGATCAACCTCTATTCAGAGTCCGTTCGTGCATTGCCCGAGCATGAGCGCGGGCATCTGCTCGATCGTCCCGCTCCCTTGACCCTGAGACTGAAGTTCTTGGGTTATGCCTTGCGCACTGTCCTCGGCGATCACGCCGCGGGAGGTCATCGCCACCAGTTCACGCTGCCCCTGGCGGCCTGAAGGCGAAGTTACCTGAACAGAATTTTCCTGAGGCCGGACTGCCTGATCATGGAGTTCAGTACTCCAGGCCTGATGTCGTCGCTATCCCTGGCATGGCTGACGGCGACGAGCCTCGTTTTCCCCCCGACGATCCCCTTATAGATCCGGTGACGTCCTCGTTGGCGATCGAGGACGAATCCGTTATCCGTCAGGATGCGGAGAAAATCCCTGTATTTCATAGGAACAGGGTTGGGTTAGAAGATTACCCCAGCCTCAGCTGCACTTGGAATAGGCGCAGGAGACGCAGACGTCGCAGTTCTCCTGGCGGATGACGCTGGCCTGCCCGCATTTCGGGCACTGGCGAAAGCGCGCATCGGGCAGCCCCACCACCTGCTTCATCGCCGGACCTTCCGTATCGAGCCGGCCTTCGCGTTTCTCCTTCGGGCTCGCCAGGAAGCCGATGTCGATCATGTGATTCTCGATCACGTCGCCGATGGCGGCCAGGAGCGAGGGGACGTATCTGCCGCCCATCCACTGCCCGCCCCTGGGGTCGAACACCGCTTTTAGTTCCTCGACCACGAAGGAGACGTCGCCGCCGCGCCTGAAGACGGCGCTGATCATGCGCGTCAGGGCCACCATCCAGGCATAGTTCTCCATGTTCTTGGAGTTGATGAAGATCTCGAAAGGCCGCCGGCGTCCGTCGCGCACGACGTCGTTCACGGTGATGTACATGGCGTGGTCGCTTTCCGGCCACTTGATCTTGTAGGTCTTGCCCGGCAGTTCCTCGGGCCGGTGCAGGGGCTGGGTCATGTAGACGACGCCGCCGGACTCATACGCCGTCTCGGCGCGGGCGGGCGGCTTATCGAGCGGCAGTTCGGGCTCCGCCGTCTCGTCCCCGTCCTTGACCTCGAGCACGGCGCCGGTGACCTCGTTCGGCCTGTAGGTGGTGCACCCCTTGCAGCCGGCGTCATAGGCGCGGTCGTAGACGTCCTTGAAGTCATCGAAGACGATACCCGAGGGCACGTTGATGGTCTTCGAGATCGAGCTGTCGACATATTTCTGCACCAAAGCCTGCATGACGATGTGATCAATGGGGTCGAGAGTCCGGGTGTCGACGAAATAATCGGGCAGCGGCGCGTCCTCGCCCTTGAGGCGCCTGAACAGGCGATAGGCGTAATCGCTGACCTCCTCTTCCTTGCTTTCGCCGTCGGCGAGGCGGATGTGGCGGGTATAGGTGAAGGCGTAGACCGGCTCGAGACCGGAGGAAACGTTATCGGCGAACAGCGAGATGGTGCCGGTCGGCGCCACCGAGGTCAGAAGGGCGTTGCGGATGCCGTCGCGTGCGATGGCCTCCCTGACGTCCGCATCGAGCGTCTTGACGCTCTCGCCTTGGAGAAACTTCCCGGCGTCATAAAGCGGAAACGCCCCCTTCTCCGCCGCCAGCGCCGACGATGCGAGATAGGCGGCGCGCCGGATCTCCTTCATCCAACCCTCGGTCAGCTCGAGCGCCCGATCGGAGCCATAGCGCGCCCGGCACATGATGAGGGCGTCGCCAAGCCCGGTTATGCCGAGGCCCATGCGCCGCTTGGCCCTGGCCTCATGGGCCTGCTCGGGCAGGGGAAAGCCCGAGACGTCGATGGCGTTGTCCATCATGCGCACGGCGACGGGGACGAGTTCACGCAGCCGTTCGATGTCCAATACCGCGCCGTCCTCGAACGGGTTCCTGACGAGTCGCGCCAGGTTGATCGAGCCCAGCAGACAGGCGCCGTAGGGGGGCAATGGCTGCTCGCCGCAGTTGTGGACGTAAAAGCCATTGGCATCGAAGGCGTTGAGGCCCGGAATCTCTACGTCGAACACCTCCTCGACACCGTCCTCGATGACCGTTTCGACCCGTGCGGAAAACCTCTCCCGGTTGGGGCGGCGGGCGTAATTGGCGAGCAGAACCTTGAGCCGCGTCACCTTGTCGGTATCGCTAAATCCGACGAGCCGGTCGAAGCGGAGGAGGTTCTCGTTACTGATGATGAGTTCGTGGTCCGCGGCGCAGTCGTAGGACTTTCGGCCGCCTTTCCCGTCCGGCAGCAGGCGAGGCCCCGCCGGGCGGCGATCGCCGTAGATCCGGCTGTAGATGCCGAGACGCAGCAGCATCCGCTGCACGGCCTCGAGAGTGGCCCTGTTCGACTGGGAAAGGCGGATGCTCACGCCCTTGGCCTGCGTCCCCTGGACGGAACCGTCGGCATCGAACAGGCCACGCAGGAAGCCGCGATAAAAAGCGCTGGAAGCCCGCTCCATGGCGGCGGTGATCGCTTTGTTGCCAGGCGCCATGCCGAGGGCCTTGGCGAGATGCTTGAGGGCGGCGATGGCAAGGCGGTGTTCGCCGCGACCCGGCACCGGAATCCAGCCGGTGAAGTCGCTCCTCGACGGCAAGGTCCGGGCGGCTTCCTCGGCGCGCGCCATGATTCCCATAACGCCTGGGCGCGGCACATCCCCATTGACCGCCATGGCGCCCGGCCAGACGCTGAGAACCGCCTTGTCCGATTTCAGCGTCCCGTCGCCGATCAACAGACCGATGAGATAGCCTTCGTCTTCCGTTAGCGGGCCGGACCAATTCCCGGCTTCCCGGTGGTCGTTGAGGATGACCTCATCGCCGGGGCGGAGGTCTCCGGCCCTCGTCCATTCGCTCTCCTTTCGCCACCGCGTCTTCACCGCGACCCGCCTTATCGGGTGATCGGGCGTCAGGCGCAGGCTGTAACCTTCGCGGGTCTTGAGACGGACGACCGTTTTGCGGCCGGTGGCGAAGAAACCGGCCTTGCCGGAAGGCCATTTGTGCCCGTCAACGAGCGCCGTGAACGGCCGTCCGAGGAGTTCCCCAACCTGGCGCGGCCCCATGGCGGTCGGCACCCAGGCATCCCGTGTCACGCAGGGATTACATGAGTGGATTTCCTCGCAGTAATTGAGGTTGTTCAGGCGGTTGATGCGGTCGATGAAGATCACGCCCGGCTCGGCGTAGGCGTAGGTCGCGCGCATGATCTTTTCCCACAATTCCCTCGCCGGCAGGGTCTTCCAGCAAACGCCGTCGAACACCAAATCCCAAGGCTGATTGTCGCGCACCGCTTCCATGAAGGCGTCGCCCACCAGCACCGAGAGGTTGAACATCCTCAGCCTGCCGGGCTCGTGCTTGGCCTCGACGAAGGCCTCGATGTCGGGATGATCGCAGCGCATGGTCGCCATCATGGCGCCACGCCGCGCGCCCGCGCTCATGATGGTGCGGCACATGGAATCCCAAACATCCATGAAGGAAAGTGGTCCCGAGGCATCGGCGCCGACGCCTTTCACCGGCGCCCCCTTGGGCCTCAGGGTCGAGAAATCGTAGCCGATACCGCCGCCCTGCTGCATGGTCAGCGCCGCTTCCTTGAGGTGCTGGAAGATGCCGCTCATGTCATCGGGGATGGTGCCCATGACGAAACAATTGAAAAGCGTGACGTTCCTGGCGGCGCCGGCGCCGGCGATGATGCGCCCGGCCGGCAGGAATTCGAAACCCTGGAGCGCCTCGTAGAAGCGTTCGGCCCAATATTGGCGCTCTTTTTCCGGCCGGGCCAGGGTGTCGGCGACGCGCCGCCAGCTATCATCGATGGATTTGTCCACAGGCGCGCCAGCGGCCGATTTGAGGCGGTATTTCATGTCCCAGATTTGTTGGGATATCGCTGCGACGCTGGCCATGACTGTTCCCGCGATAATAAAAGAGGCGCGATGTTGCCGGGAAGGGGCCAGGGAGAGCGGCTACGGCCACCCGAACCCTCAGGGAAGTCCCTGAAACCCTTACAAAATCCCGGTCCGCGCTGGTTGATTATAAGTGTATTTTAGAAACCGGAGGAAACCGCGTCAAGAAAATGTTCTCGTTACGTTTTCTCTGAGAAAAAGAGTGCAACCCGTTGCTGCGGCGGGAACTTTCCAGTTGTTCCCATTCCATGCCGGAAGGCCCTGGGGATACATGACTTTTATCCCCAAAGTTACCCACAAGAAAATTTCTTCAATATTTCCCTCATTACTTTTTGCCATGGAGAAACGATTGCCCCGCCGCTGAAGTGTCCGCATTTTCCAGGGTTTAACGATCCCCTCGCGGTTCTCCCGGTTGTTGGCGCGCCAAGGCCGGCTCCCGTGACCGGCCTTCCGCCACCAGCCGGTCCGTGGCGGTCTCGATTCGCCGCTCGAGTTCGGCCATGAAGTCGTCGCGATCGAGACCGGTCGGGATCGCCGGAAGGACCTCGATCAGGATGGTACCGGGGCGTTTGAGGAAGGCACGGCGGCCCCAGAAGATACCCGAATTGACCGCCACCGGCACGATCGGTTGGTCCAGTCCCCGATAAAGCGCGGCCACACCCACCTGATAGGGTTCCCGGGTGCCAGGCGCGGTGCGTGTGCCTTGCGGGAAGATGACCACGGACCGTCCGCCCTTGAGCGCGCTCCTGGCGCCACGAATCAGGTGTTTCAGCGCCCGCGCGCCGCCTCGCCGGTCGACGCCGATCATGCCGGCGTGCCGGGCGGACCAGCCGTAAAGCGGAATCCGAAACAACTCCCTCTTCACCACCAGCGCCGGGCCGGGAAGGAAGATCATATAGAACAGGGTGTCCCAGGCGGATTGGTGCTTCGATGCGAATATCGCGGCTCCGGTGGGGATGTTCTCGGCCCCGCGTATCTCGAACCTGGTTCCCGCGGTCAGCCCCAGGATTCGGATGATGGATTTCGACCACCACGTCCCGGCCCGGAGCATCACCCGTTCCGGCAAGACGAGGAGCGGCAGAAAAATGAAACAGAGGCCCGCCGACCAGAGGAAGAAGACGGCATTGAACAGGGCCGAGCGAAGAAACAACATCATCGGCCGGGCTTCGATGCGCGCCGTCCTGGCGCCAGGCCGGGCAGCGCCACCAAGTATTTGCTGTACTCGATCAGGATCAGGCTCGCCGTTCCCGGCCAGCGCCACCATTCCTCGCCCTTGAAATTCGGCGGGAACACGGGATGGGGGATCAGGGCGACCTCCGGCATGACCCGGCGGAACTCGAGCAACGAACGGCGCATATGGTAATTCGCGGTCACCAGGCGCAAGGAAGCGTACCCTTCCCGCGCCATCCATTCCGCCGTCTCCCTAGCGTTCCCGGCGGTATCGTCGGCGCTATAGCCGAGCACCACGCAGCAATCGAGCTCGCGGGGCGACTGGCGGGAAATGCGCAAGAGTTCGGCCACGTCGACACCCTGGTAGACGCCGGAGACGAACAGTTTCTTGGCGCGCTTTTGGGCCAGCAGGGAAAGGCCGACTCCGAGCCGCCCACTGCCGCCGGTCAGCACCACCACGGCGTCGGTCACGGTCTCGGGATCGTCGATGGCGCGCGGCACGGTTTCGGCGAACCACATGAAGCCGGCCGCCCAGATACCGGCGCCTATGACAGCGAGACCCCCCGCCGACCATAGCCGGCGCTTCGTCCGGCGCCGATCTTTGCGGCCAGGCAGTCTGGTCATCGCGTTTCCTTCCCGGGCATGCCGCGCTCCGACATTTCAGGGCAGTTTGGCATTTCAGGGCAGTTTGGCATTTCAGGGCAGTTTGGCGAGGGCCCGGAGCACGGTGACGCGCGCCGTGATCATACTGATCAGTGCGACGACGAACGGCAGGGCCGAAAGCGCCAGCCATTGAGAGGCGTTCAACTCCAGCGAGGGGAGCAGCATGGCCTCGATCCGCGCGGAGA
Source organism: Pseudomonadota bacterium (assembly GCA_022545545.1). Lineage (GTDB taxonomy): Bacteria > Pseudomonadota > Alphaproteobacteria > SMXQ01 > SMXQ01 > JACZQV01. The sequence goes on along the minus strand of JACZQV010000005.1, from coordinate 19,937 downwards.
GATATCCGAGGGCGAGGAGGGTCGAAGCGGCGAGCGCGAAGCCGATGGCGCCGCCACGCACGCCCATATCCAGGGCCTGGAACTGGAACTGGCGCGCGATGTAAGCGTCATGGGCGCCCATCACATGGAGGAGTTCGATGACATCGTGATGGATCGCGAGCCCGGTGCGGGTGACGAAGATGACGGTGGCGATGGCGGCCAAGCTTACCAGCAGGACAATGCCGCCGGCGATCAACTCGACGGAGCGGACCAGCAGGATCAGGCGGCCGAACCAGCGCTTGTGATCGTCGATCGTGGCTCCCGGCACGGCGGCGTCGAGTGTCGCCGCCAGGCCCTCGAGGCTCACGCCCGAGTGAGCCTTCAGCTTTACGTCGATCAGGGCCGGCAGCGACAGTTCTTCGGTGAATTGACCGGAACCAAGCCACGGCTCGAGCAGCGCCAACAATTCTTCTCGGCTCAACGCCTTGGCCTGGGCGACGCCCGGGGTGGCGCGCAGCACCTCGAGCGCCCTATCGACGCGGGCCTCGGGGGCGGAATTGGCATCGGAGACGCCGTCCTTGCTCGCCATACTCGCCGCCGGAGGGATTTGCACGGTCAAGGTATCCGTCAGTCCCCGGCCCCAGCCGCTGGCGGCGGTGCTCAGCACCATCAGTCCGGCGAGCGCGAGGGCCGCAAGGTAGACGATGAGGACGATCAGCCACGGCAGGAACCTGTTGGCGGCGTCGTGTTCGAGTGGCAGGTCGGAGCGCGGCCGGAACATTCAGACCATCCCTTGCGCGGACTTGCGCTTGATGGTGAGCACACCATCGCTCAGGTGCATCTCGGGGTGATCGAAGCGCGAGACCAGGGCCTCGTTGTGGGTGGCGATGATGATGGTGGTGCCGAGCTTGTTCAGTTCCTCGATCAAATAAAGCAGGCGTATGCCGATGCGGTCATCGACATTGCCCGTCGGCTCGTCGGCAAGCAGAAGATGCGGCCGGTTGATCACGGCGCGGGCGATGGCGACGCGCTGTTTCTGACCGCCGGACAGCGTCGCCGGACGGGACTGCAAATGATCGGAGAGGCCCACCCAATCCAGCAACTCCGCGACATTGTCGCGGATATCGCTCTCCTTCGCGCCGGCAACCCGGAGCGGCAGGGCCACGTTGTCCATGACCGAAAGGTGATCGAGCAGCCGGAACTCCTGGAACACGACACCGATGCGCCGGCGCAGCGCCGGCAGTTCGTTGCGCTCCGCCAGCGCGATATCGCGGTCGAACAGGGTTATGAGGCCGTGGGACGGACGGGAAGCGAGATAAATCAGTTTCAACAGCGTGGATTTCCCGGCGCCGCTGGGGCCGGTCAGGAAATGGAAAGAACCGGGTTCGAGTTCGAAAGACACGTCATGCAGGATTTCCGGCCCGAGGCCGTAGCGCATGCCGACATTTTGGAATCGGACCACCCTTATGCGGCCTCCCTCGCCGGACATAAATCGAAGCGATCCATCGCACTCACCCTCGCTTCCATTCCGGAACTCCGGAACAGGCGTCCAAGCGGAGAGAATTGCATAGCGTCCCGCCGGCGTCCAGTTTCCCCGTCGGTGCTTGCCTTGTGGCCGGGATTGCGCCTATAAAAGCGCGCTGATCCGCAGGTTCCGAATTCGACATGATACTCTCCTGCTCGGCCTGTTCTACCCGCTTTTTGGTAGACCCGGCGCTGTTGGCCCCCAAGGGCCGCATGGTGCGCTGCGCCAAGTGTGGCCACCGGTGGATGCAGACGCCGTCCGACGACCTGGCCGAGGACGTGGCCGAGGATGCGGCCACGGATTCGCTGGAAAATTCGGCCGAGGACGCCGCGCCGCCGCCGTTGGAAGCCGGGCCACGGGCGATCCCCACGGGTTCCGATCTGCCGGCCTTTCCCCGCAAGCCCACCCGGCGCGGCGCCGCCGTCGGATGGGTGGCGCTGGCGGCGGTCGTGATCGCCGTTCTCGGTGGCGGTACCATCGCGCGCGACGAGATCGTCGCCATCTGGCCGCCGGCGGCGCAGCTTTACGAATTGGCGGGGCTCGAGGTCGCCGCCGTGCCTTTCGGACTGGAGCTACGCAACCTCAAACAGTCGCGGCGGACCGAGGCAGGCGTTCCGGTGCTGATCATCGAAGGGGAGGTCAAGAATATCTCCAAATTCACCTACGAGGTGCCGAAGCTGCGCGCGGAGCTGCGCAACGCCGAGCAGGACGAGATCAAGAACTGGACCTTCTCGGCCGTGCAGACCCGCCTGTTGCCGGGCGAAAGCGCGCCCTTCGTGACCCAGGTGAAGGACCCGCCTCCGAAGGCGACCGACGTGAAAATAACCTTCGTGAACGACGGCTAGGAGGGGATGAGATGGCACGGATCCTGGTCGCCGAAGACGAAGAGGACGTTCGCGAGTTCGTCAGGCGGGCGCTTAGCCACCAGGGACATGAGGTCACCGCCGTCAATGACGGGATCCGGGCGCTCGAAGCCCTAGGGGCGGGGCATTATGACCTCCTGTTGACCGATATCGTCATGCCGGGCATGGATGGCATCGCACTGGCGCTCAAGGTATCGAAGGACCACCCGGAGCTTCCCATCCTGCTGATGTCGGGATATCCGGGTCAACGCGAGCGCGCCCACAACCTCGATGCCCTCGTCCACCGGGTCATTCCCAAGCCGTTCGATCTGCAGGAAATTTGCGACGCCGTCGAAGACACCTTGGCGGGTGCCCCCGACCAAGCCTCTTCTTAACGCTCGAGCCGCGTCAGGACTCAAGCCGCGCAAGGCGCGCCGCGACTTCGGTCTTCCGCGTGAAGGGTTTCAGAACCGTCGCAACAGGCGGTCGAGGTAGTCCCGCTCGAGGCGCGGACGGTCCAGTTCGCCGGCGCGCCGGCGCAACTCCCTGAGGATTTCCCGCGCCCTTTGCATTTCCATTTCATCCGGTATGCCGACATCCTCGCCGCTGAAGTTGCCGACGCCCGGCATCGGCCGGCCCAGCGGGTCGAAGGCGCGATTCATGCGGTTCATCAACCCACCGCCCCGGCGTGCCATCCCGGGCCCGCGGCCGAACCGCTTCATCAGCTCCTTCATCATGGCGCCGGCGCCCTGTTGCAACTGATCGAGGGCGTCGCTCTGCGGACCCACCGCCTGGCCCGGAGCGTTGCGCCGCAAGGCTTCCACCGCGTCTCGCATGGAACGCTCGGCGCGGCCGAAGGCCCTGGGGATTCGCCCGGCGGCTTCGCCCAGTCGACGCATGAGGTCCCCCAATCCCCGGCGCAGCGCCTCCTGCTCCTTGGCGCTGCCGCCGGTGTCGGGGCGCGTGCCCTGCCCAAGGCTCTTCTGGGAATCACCGAAGGAACGGTCGAGAAGCCGTTGCTGGCGGCGCATGATGTCCCCCAGGTTGCGCATCATTTCCCAGGCCTTGTTTTCACCCTTTCCCCCCGGCCTCATGGCGAAGTTGCCGGCGCGCAGGTTCTCCAACAACTCCTGCATGAGCGCGAGGAGTTGGCGTGCCGCGTCGAGGGAGCCGGTGCGGGCCAGTTCGCGGGCCCGTTCGAGCATCCGCTGCAAATCCTGGGGCGTGAAATAGCGCGACGAGGGATCGAAGGGCATCGCCAAATTCGGCATGTTCTGCATGTTCTTGAGCATCGACTCGAGGAAGCGGTTAAGCGCCGTCTGCAGCTTGTCCATGAGGCGCTCGATCTCGGCGGTCGACGCGCGCCTGGAAAGGGCCTCGATCAGGGCCCGCTGGGCGGCGCGAAGTTCCCGCTGGGCGATCGAAAGCTTGCCGTCCTCGAGGCGCAAGGCGGTGTCCCACAAGAGCGATTGAACCGCCGGCACCGCCTCTTCCGAGTGGTCGTATTTGAGCCTCGCCCGCGCCGAGCGAAGCGCCAGGAACACCACCGTGTCGTGCCGGTATTCCCGCGGGAAGTTCGATAATTCATAAAGCCCCAGCATGACCGGGCGCCGGTCGTCGGGATCGACGGAAAGCCGCTTGCGCAACTCGATGATGGCGCGCGCCACGGGGTGGCGGAAGAGCCTTTCGGGCAGAACCATGACACGGGGCTGACTGACGCCGATCTGGCCGATGCCGTCATTCGCCATCAACTGGACGGAGACCGGCAGCCCCGCCCAGGGGTGGGCGGTGAGGTCGTGGTAGCTTGCTTCCTTGGCCTTCTTGAAGCCGGTGCCGGGCAGGGGCAGGTCGAGCACGATCGTCTTGACCGCGCCCTTGTGCGCGGCGCCGGGGCCGGTGCGGCGGATGAAGGCCTTGACCCCGGCGATACCGTAATCGTCCACCGCCTGGTATTCGAGCCTCAGCGCCGCCCTGGTGGTACGCGTTGGCGGGGTGGCGAACTGGACCTCGGGCTCGGTATCGGGGATGACCGAAAGTGGCCAGGCGGCGATTTCCTTGCCGTCCTGTTCGACGCTGAGCCGGTCTCCGTCGTCGATGGTGGCGGTAATCTTGTAGGCGTTCGTATCGACGGCGCTGAAGGGTGTCGCCTCGTCATCGATCTTGAGCCTGGGCGTGCCACGCCCGCCATGGAGCTGAGCCAGCAGGCCGCTTCCCGCCGGTACCGCGAGGACGTCTTTTTGTTCGCTCCGGCCCTTGACGAAGATCGGAGCAAGACCGGTATAAGCGGGCGGCGTGATCCAGACATCGAGCGTCGCCGGCGACCCGGCGCCGAATGAGGCGAAGTCCGGTGTCACCGCGCCCGCGAGGCGCGAAGCACCGTCGTTCCAGGCCGCCGCCGCCGCGATCGCCAGCACCACCGTCAACGCCGCGCGCAGCGCGTAAATGTCCCGCTTCGCAAGGCCGGCCGCCGGGACGCCGACGCGCAAATCGCGGAGCCTCTCGAACATACGCTTGCGGTGCAAGTGCCAGAGCGCCCGAATCTCGGGATCGCTTTCGCCGGTGGCGAGTTCGTCCCCGAGCACGCTGAGCGGACGGTGCTCGAGACCGCTCTTGGTTTCAAGCCGCCGCCGGGACGCCGCCGCGCCCGGCACGGCCAGACTCATTACCGCGCGCCTGAGGGCGAATCCCAACAGTCCGAGAAAGGCGATCAGGACCAGAAAATGAAGCCATCCGGGCAGGCCCGGCAGGACATCGAACAGCGCCAGGGCCAGGAATATGCCGCCAACGCCCACCGCCGGCCACAGGGCCGGCCACAGCCGCTCCCAAAAGAGCGCCAGGCGCGCCAGGAACTCCAGCCGCTCGAGACGCCCGCGCATCTTCCCGGTCAGCAAAGGGTCTCGGTCCGTGTCTTCCTTCATGCGACGCCTTTCGAAGGCAAGGGCTGGGCATCCTCGAGCCAGTCCGGCATCTTCTCGGCGCCGAGCATGTCGTCGTAGCTCTGCCTCGGCCGTATGACGGCGAAATCGCCGTCCTTGACCAACACTTCCGCCACCAGAGGCCGGCTGTTATAGGTGGAAGCCATGACCGCCCCATAAGCCCCGGCGGCACCGATGGCAAGGAGGTCTTGGGAGTGTACCACGGGCATGGCGCGATCCCTGGCCAAAAAATCGCCGGTCTCGCACACCGGACCGACCACGTCGACCACGGCCTCATCGGCGTCCGGCGCGGGTTCGATCGCCGGGATGATGGCGTGATGGGCGTCATAGAGTGACGGCCGCATGAGGTCGTTCATCGCCGCGTCGACGATCACGAAGGTCCGCGATACCCCCTTCTTGACGTAGAGAACCCGGGTGAGGAGAACCCCGGCGTCGCCGGTAATCGCCCGCCCCGGCTCCAGCACGATCTCCAAGTCGAGCCCATCGGTCGCCCTGGCGATCATCGCCGCGTATTCCTTCGGCGTCGGCGGCGTCTCGTCTTGGTAGCGGATGCCGAGGCCGCCGCCGAGATCGAGGCGGCGGATGTCGTGGCCGTCTTCGCGCAAGCCCCCGACAAGCTCCGAGAGCAGACGGAAGGCGTCGGAAAAGGGGGCGAGATCGGTGAGCTGCGAGCCGATATGGACGGCGGCGCCGACGATGTCGATGCCCGGAAGCCCGCCCGCATGGGCCGCCACCGCGCGGGCACGATCGAAATCGATGCCGAACTTGTTTTCCTTGATGCCGGTGGTGATCTTCTCGTGGGTCCCGGCGTCGACGTCGGGGTTGACGCGGATGGCCACCGGCGCGCGCACGCCCTTGGCGGCGGCCAGTTCGTTCAAGGCCTCGATCTCGGGCTCGGATTCGACATTGATCTGGCCGATGCCCGCCTCGAGCGCCAGCGCCAATTCGTCCGGCGATTTGCCGACGCCGGAAAAGACGATGTTCCCGGGCGCGACGCCGGCCCGGAGCGCCCGGCGAAGCTCGCCCTCCGAGAGCACGTCGGCGCCGGCGCCCAACCGGGCGAGGGTGCGGATGACGGCGAGGTTGGAATTGGCCTTGACGGCATAGCATATCGTCGCCCGCTGTCCGGCGAAGGCTTCGGCGAAGGCCCGGTAATTGGCGGCGAGCGCGGCGGACGAGTAGCAATAGACCGGCGTGCCGACCTCGGCGGCGATGCGCTGAAGGGGCACGCCCTCGGCGAAGAGCTCGCCGTCGCGATAGGGGAAATGGTTCATCGGTATTACCGCCGCGGGTACTGCCGGGGGAACTCGGTTTCCTTTCCCGGCGGCGGTTCGAGGCTTGCCTTCTTGCCGCAGGCGCCGAGCGGTAACGCCAGGAAGCAGGCGATCATCAGCAGGGTGACGATACGAACGACGCCTGACCTCCGGTTCATAGGAACCTCCCGCGGGCCTCCTTCGCGGCCCGGCGCACATTGTCGGGCGCGGTGCCGCCGAAGCTGGTGCGGCTTTCGACCGCCCGCTCGACGGTCAGCACTTCAAGCGCCCGCTGGTCGATCTTGGGTTCGATGTCGCGCATCTCATCGAGGCCGAGACCGGCGAGATCGACGCCCTTGTCCTCGGCCAGCTTCACCAGCCGGCCGACGGCGCCGTGCGCCTTGCGGAAACTGAGGCCCGCCTCGCGCACCAGCCAGTCGGCGAGATCGGTCGCCGTGGCGAAATCCTTCGCCGCCGCCGCGCCCATCGCGTCCTCATGGACTTCCATGTCCTTCACCATGCCGGTGATCGCCCTGATGCAGAGCGACAATGTATCGGCGGCGTCGAACACCGGCTCCTTGTCTTCCTGCATGTCCTTGCCGTAGGCGAGCGGCAGCCCCTTCATGACGGTAAGCACGGCGATCAGCGCGCCGAAGATGCGTCCCGTCTTCGCCCGCACGAGCTCGGCGGCGTCGGGATTGCGCTTCTGGGGCATGATCGAGGAGCCGGTGGTGAAGGCGTCGGACAGGGTGACGAAGCCGAACTGGGCCGAGCTCCACAGCACGAATTCCTCGGCCAGGCGCGAGAGGTGGACCGCCGCGATGGCGGCGAGGCCGAGGAACTCGATGACGAAGTCCCGGTCCGATACGGCGTCGATCGAATTGGCCGCCGGGCGGTCGAAACCAAGCGCCTTGGCGGTGTCGTCGCGGTCGATGGCGAAGGATGTTCCGCCCAGCGCGGCGGCGCCGAGCGGCGATTCGTTGAGGCGTGTGCGGCAATCGATGATGCGCCCGCGGTCGCGGCCCGCCATCTCCACGTAGGCCAGCAGATGGTGGCCGAAGGTCACCGGCTGGGCGCATTGGAGATGGGTGAAACCGGGCATGACGGTGCCGGCATGGCGTTCCGCGGCGTCGATCAGGGCCGCCTGGAGTTCCTTGATCTCCCCGTCGAGAGTATCGAGCGCGTCGCGCACCCAGAGCTTGAGGTCGGTCACCACCTGGTCGTTGCGCGAGCGCGCGGTGTGGAGCTTGCCGCCGGCCTCGCCGATCAAATCGGTCAGGCGCGCCTCGATGTTCATGTGGATGTCCTCGAGCGCCGTCTCAAAGGCGAAAGCGCCGCTCTCGATCTCCCGGAGGATCTTATCCAGGCCCTCGAGGATGGCATCGCCGTCCTCGCCGGAGATGATGCCCTGGCGCGCGAGCATGGCGCAATGGGCCTTCGACGCCGCGATATCCTGGGCGTAAAGCCGGCGATCGAAGCCGATGGAGGCGTTGATCTCCGCCATCAGGGCATCGAGGCCGCCGGTGAACCGTCCGCCCCGAAGCGCCGGCGCGCCGCCGGCTTCGGGGTTGGGCCCCGACGCGGCGCTCGAACCGGGCGCGGCGCTGCCCCGGGCGGCCTTGGCGTGATGGGGTTTGGTGCTCATCCGATGGTGCTGGGAATGCGTATCAAGACGCAAACCATCCTTCCGCTACGCGCGGGCCCGGACGCCGGGCGCCGTCGCCGTTGCGGTCTCCTCGACCTGCGAATCGACCGCCGAAGGGGTCTCCAATCCCCCAATTCGGGGGCAAATGCAACAGTTTATCCTGACCGCCGGCCCACTTCACCGGCAATGCCGGCGGCCGCGCCGCTACTTGGCGGCGTCCTTCCACTTGGCGAGTTCCGCCGTCAGCTCCGGCAGCACCTTGAACAGATCGCCGACGATGCCGTAATCGGCGACCTGGAAGATGGGGGCTTCCTCGTCCTTGTTGATGGCGACGATGACCTTGGAGTCCTTCATGCCCGCGAGGTGCTGAATGGCGCCGGAAATGCCGACGGCGATATAAAGCTCGGGCGCGACGATCTTGCCGGTCTGGCCGACCTGGTAGTCGTTGGGGACGAAACCGGCATCGACGGCGGCGCGGGACGCGCCGATGGCGGCGTTGAGGTGATCGGCGATCTGCTCCAACAGTTTGAAGTTGTCGGCGCTCCCCATGCCGCGCCCGCCCGAGATGATGACCCGGGCGCTGGTAAGCTCCGGCCGTTCCGAGGCGCTGAGTTCGGCGGAGATGAAACGCGAGAGCGCCGGACCGCCGCCTATCGCCGCGATGGCCTCGATTTCCGCCGCGCCGCCTCCGGTCTCGGCCTTTTCGAACGCGGTGGTGCGCACGGTGATGACCTTGACCGTATCCCTCGATCGCACCGTCGCCATGGCGTTGCCGGCATAGACCGGGCGGACGAAGGTGTCAGGCGCCGTTATTTCGGTGACGTCGGAGATCTGCTGGACGTCGAGGAGCGCGGCGACGCGCGGCGCGACGTTCTTGCCGAAGGTGGTGGCGGGGAAAAGAATATGGCTGTAGCCATCGGCGACGCTGAGCACCAGCTCGGTCAGATTCTCCGCCAGCGGGTGGGCGAAGGCGCCATCATCGGCATGGAACACCTTGGTGACGCCTTCGATGCCGGCGGCGTCCTTGGCGGCGCCGTCACAGTTCTCTCCCGCCACCAGCACCGCGACGCCGCCGCCGGTGAGCGCCGCCAACGCCTTCGCCGCCGAGCACGTGTTCAGCGTCGCCGCCGAGATCGATCGGTGATCGTGCTCGGCAAGGACGAGGACGGCCATCAGATCACTCCCGCCTCGTTGGCGAGCCTGTCGACAAGCTCGGCGGCGCTCTCGAGCTTGACGCCGGCCTCGCGCTTGGTCGGTTCCTCGATCTTGAGCGTCGTAAGCCTCGGCGTAATGTCGACGCCGAGCTCTTCCGGGGTCACGGCGTCGATCGGTTTCTTCTTCGCCCGCATGATGTTGGGCAGCGAAGCGTAACGCGGCTCGTTCAAGCGGAGATCGGTGGTCACCACGCACGGCAGGTCGAGCGCCAGGGTCTCGAGCCCGCCGTCCACCTCGCGCGTCACCTGGACCTCGCCGTCGCCGATCTCGAGTTTGGAGACGAAGGTTCCCTGGGGCCAGCCAAGGAGGCCCGCCAGCATCTGTCCCGTCTGGTTGCAGTCGTCATCGATCGCCTGCTTGCCGGCGATGACGATATCGGGCGATTCGCGATCGACGATGGCCTTCAGAATCTTGGCGACGGCGAGGGGCTCCAGGGCGTCGTCGCACTTGACGTGGATGCCGCGGTCGGCCCCCATGGCAAGCGCCGTGCGGATGGTTTCCGAGCACCGCTCAGGCCCCGCCGAGACGACGACGATCTCCTCGGCCTTGCCGTCTTCGGCCAAGCGTATCGCTTCCTCGACGGCGATCTCGTCGAAGGGGTTCATCGATTGCTTGACGTTGGCGGTCTCGACCCCGGTCCGGTCGGCCTTGACCCGCACCTTGACGTTGGCGTCGATGACCCGCTTGACGGAAACGAGAACTTTCATGGGTTGCCTGAAATTATGGTCCGGGGACAGAGGCGCCCCCGGCGGATTCACTGAGTTTGTTTAAGAGCGGGTTCCCTGTCAAGCGCCGCCGCCGCCGCCTTACCCGCGCGTTTTACCTATTGGCGCCGGGACGCCACAGGACATCGCGCCCGCCCTTGTCATTGAGAACCCGCGCGAGGACGAAGAGATGATCGGACAGGCGGTTGATGTAGGCGATGGCCGAGGGGTTGACGGCCTCCGTCCGGGCCAATTCCGTGATCAGCCGTTCGGCGCGGCGAACGACGGTGCGGGCGAGATGGAGGGTGGCCGAAGCTTCGGTGCCGCCCGGCAGGACGAAACTCTCGAGCGGCGCGAGTTCCGCGTTCATGCCGTCGATTTCCGCTTCCAGGCGGTCGATCTGTGCTTGGATGATGCGCAGCGGACCTTTGGCGTTCTTGGCGGCGTCCGAAGCGCCTTGCCCTTTTTCATCGCCTTCAGGCCGGCAGAGATCGGCGCCGAGGTCGAAGAGGTCGTTCTGGATGCGGGCAAGCGCCGCGTCGGCCTCGCCCGAGGTGTGAAGCCTGGCGAGCCCGATGACGGCGTTGGCCTCATCCACCGTACCGTAAGCGGCGACCCTGGTATCGTGCTTGGCGATGCGTGATCCGTCGCCAAGGGAGGTTTCGCCCTTGTCCCCGCCACGGGTGTAGATCTTGGTCAGGCGCACCATCGAAGCCCATGAATTGCCTAGTCCTTGAGTTTGAACAGCAGGAAGGAGAGCGCGATCAGGACCAGCGCCAGCGCCTGAAACGCGACCCGCGCGCGCATCAGCTTGTTGGCGAGACGCGGGTCGTGTTTGTCGCGCCGCGTCATGGTGACGACGCCGGCAATCAGCACCGCCAGGGTCGCCAAGACGGCGAGGCCGACGAGATAGGGGAAAAGGGCGGATAGCGCGTCCATGGCGGTAAGTGTGTCCCAAGCCTCGGCCGCGGCCAAGAGATTTCAACCTTGTCCCGGCCGTTTCCCTTGACCGGCCGCCTGCATGGTGCCTTGTATCGATCTCCCATGTGCCCGATCGAGGTGATGGCGGAATTTTGAAACCGGCGCCGACTAGGATTTATCCGTCGACACGGGTAGGCTGAAGCCGGTGCCATTGGCGCCGTCGGGGGGCGGCTCGTCGTACAGCAAGGGGGATCGGATATGTCGGACCCTTTCGACCCGGAATTGACCGAGATCACGCAGCCCAAACCCGAAGACGTTTCCTTCGACCTCGCAAGCGTCCTCTCCTCGGTGGTCTATATTCGCACCAAGATCTCGACGGACGCGTTCACGGCGTCCTCGCTCGGCGGCGAACGCGCGGGCCACGGCGTCGTCATCCGTGACGACGGGCTGGTCCTGACCATCGGCTATTTGATCACCGAGGCGGAATCGGTCTGGCTCATTCACGGCGAGGGCAAGGCCACCGAGGGGCACGTCGTCGGCTATGACCGCGAGACCGGCTTCGGCCTGGTGCAGGCGTTCGAACCCCTGGGCCTGCCGGCGATGGAGATCGGCGATTCCGCCAGCTTGGGCGAAGGGGATCCGGTGATCGTGGCGGGCTATGGCGGCCCACCGGCGGCGATCAACGCCCAGGTGATCTCCAAGCGCGAGTTCGCCGGCTACTGGGAATACGTGTTGGACGAGGGCATCTTCACCGCGCCCCCCCACCCGGTCTGGGGCGGCGCCGCGCTGATCGGCGAAGACGGCAGTTTGCGGGGCATCGGCTCGCTTTTCATCCAGCAGGCATTCCCGGACGAAGAACCGATGAACGGCAACCTCATCGTCCCCATCGACCTGCTCAAACCGATCCTCGACGACTTGGTGAAATTCGGCCGCGCCAACAAGCCGCCGAGACCCTGGCTCGGCATGTCGACGATGGACAGCGAGGGCGGCCTGATGATCGCCAAGGTGGCCGACGGGGGGCCGGCGAATTCCGCCGATGTCCGCGCCGGCGACGTGGTCTTGGAGATCGACGGCGATCCGGTCGAACAGCTGGCGCCGATGTACCGCAAGATCTGGGCGCTCGGCGCCGCCGGCGTCGAGGTGCCGCTGACCGTGCTCCGCGAGGGCGAGGAGATGGAGATCCGGGTGCGTTCGGGCAGCCGCGCCGATTACCTCAAATCACCCCGCCTGCACTGACCGCCCGCGCCCGATCGGTTTGCGAAAGGCCGTAGCGCGCCGAACGTCACGTCCCTGGCGGCTGGGGCGCAGGGTTGCGGGTGGAGCCGGCACGGAATGGCTGAACGCATGAGGTGAGCGAAGGTGAGCTACCTCGACCGCATCAACGAATGCAGCAGCTACGATCCCTCGCGCTACCTGGCGTTTCGCATCGGCGCGGCCCGGGTCGGCGAGGTGAGGCGGGAGTTCGCCCGGCGGCTTGAATCCTTTACCGAGGTTTTCGACGTCGGCGCCGAGGGCGTCGTCATGAAGCCCGAGCTTGCGGATTTCGACCGCCGCTCGGCGGCGATGGAGACGGTCTTGAAGACGCTGGCGGCGGAAGGGGTGGTGACGGGCTGGCGGGATGAGTGCTACTCGGTCAAGACCGCGCATGACGCGGCGCCGCTTTTGAAGATGGAGCGCGCCGGGGCGCCGCTGTTCGGCGTCACCGCGTTCGAGGTGCACGTCAACGGCTTCGTCGACGGCAAGGACGGGCTCGAGCTATGGATCGCGCGCCGGCACCGCGACAAGCCGAGTTATCCCTCGCTGCTCGATTGCGTCACCGCCGGCGGCATCCCCCACGGCGCCGGGGTCCGCGAGACGCTTATCAAGGAAATGGCGGAAGAGGCCGGTATCCCTGCCAAAATCGCTCGCCGCGCGCGTTCCGTCGGCACGCTGCGCTACCGCACCGAGCAGCCGCAAGGCCTGAGGAACGACGTCATCTTCGTCTTCGATATCGAACTTCCGGCGGATTTCACGCCCGAGAACACCGACGGCGAGGTCGAGGCGTTCACCCTCTGGCCCGTCGAACGGGTCGCCAGGACCGTGGCCGAGACCCAGGAGTTCATGTTCAACACCAACCTGGTGATCATCGACTTCCTCATCCGCCACGGCGTCATCACGCCCGCCCACGCGGATTACGCCGCCATCGTCAAGCGTTTGCGCCAATGATGGGCCTTGCTCCGCTGGCCGACGCTTGCCGGTCAGCAGGACGGGTCCGGTTCCGCTTCCAGCTCGGCGGTCCGTGAGCATTCTCGGATGGTGTCGGCTTTGTCGTTAGGTGAGAACGACGATCTTCCCGGCCGCGCGATCCTCTTCCATCACCCGATGAGCCTCGACAATATCGTCGATGTGGAAGATTGGGCCGGTTTTGATGCTGGTTTCACCGCCTTCGATCGTGGCGATGAATTCTTGTAGCGGTGTATCGATAAAGTCGTCGGCGCCGCCTGAGTAGGTCGTGAGATTGACCGCCGTTGGGATCGCTCCCATCGGGCTGAAGTTTTCGAGTTCCCAACTGTCTCCAACCATGCCGGTCATGCAGACCGCGCCGTGCATCGCGGTTAAGCGCAATGAGTCGAGCAGCGTCGTGGCGCCCACCAACTCCAGGACCTTGTCGACGCCATTCGGGTAAATCTTCCTGACTTCGTCCGAAATTTCGCCGGTCTCGATGAAGACGTGATCGGCGCCGTTGGCGCGAAGCATCGCCTCGCGTTCCGGCTTGCGGGTCGTGGCCGCAATGGTGAGCCCTCGCCGTTTGGCAATAACGGCGGCGGCCAATCCGACGGATGTTGTCCCGCCACGGATCAGTAGGGTTTCACCTTCGGTAATTTTCAATGCCGTATGCAGCGAACCCCATGCGGTCTGAACCATCTCCGGCAATGCGCCTAATGTCGCCCAATCCAGGCTGGTCTCCAGTTTTTGAACCTGAGCGGCGGGGACGAGGGTATATTCGGCATAGCTTCCATCGAAAGCGCGACCCATGCCGCCCATGGCAGTGGCGACTTTGTCGCCTTGGCGGAATTCTCCGCCGGGCGATTCCTCGACGAGGCCGACGGCCTCTATTCCAAGGATTCGCGGAAACGGCACATTGGGGGAGTGGCCCTGGCGAGTAAAAAGTTCGGATCGATTGAGACCGAATGCCTTGACCTCGATCAGCACCCATCCGGATTTTGCCCGCGGCATCGGGCGGTCTTCGATCTTGAGCACTTCGGGCCCACCGGCCTGATAAATCCTAACGGCCTTCATCGTTTTCGTTTCGGCAGTCGCGCGCGCCCTATCGTCCTAACCGGCCTTGATTGCCGCCCCCATCGCCCGCCGGGCCGAAGGCGGGATCGCCCATCGGGTTGAATTTCGGATCGGCCCTCGGATTGAATAGGGGATCGGCCTGGAGGTTGAATCTGGGGTCGACGTCGCTGTTGTAGGCGGGATCGGCCCCGAGGTTGAAGGTCGGATCGGCCATCAGGTTGAACCTCGAATCACCCAAGGGGTTGCCGCCGGCCTCGTTCACCCAGCGCCCCTGTCCGTCCTGGCGCATCTCGGCCCCGCCCGCGCCCGATGAGACGGCGAGGAGCAACAGTGCGGCAAGGCCGGCTATGAATCGCATGCCATAAACCTCATGCCATAAATCTCATGCCATAAACCTCATGACGGTGTCCTTCCCTTCCAACATTGCGCTATAGGGTTGGGCCGAGGCCATCTTGGGCCGGCGCCGGCCTGCCTTCGCCGTAGCGAAGCGACGGCTTCGCGCAGGCAGGAGGCGAGGTTAGCACGAATTCGCGCCGGCGCCATCGGGTCGACCCGCCCGCGCGCAGGCATCGGATAAGGAGGCAACGGGCCATCGACGAACCCTTCGAGCTTTCGGGACCATCGTTCGGACCGGTCAGCGGCGAGGAGCCGGCCAAGCTCGTCATCCTGTTGCACGGCGTCGGCGCCGACGGCAACGATTTGATCGGCCTGGCGCCGCACTTCGCGCGGGTCCTGCCCGACGCCGGGTTCCTTTCGCCCCATGGCCCCTACGCTTACGACATGGCGCCGGTGGGACGGCAGTGGTTCAGCCTCGCCGACCGCTCACCGGGGAGGATACTGGCGGGCATCCGCGCCACGGCGCCGATATTGTCGGGCTTCATCGACCGCGAACTCGAACGGCGGCGGCTCGCGGACAGGGACCTCGCCCTCATCGGTTTTTCCCAAGGCGCCATGATGGCGCTTCACGTCGCGCTCAGGCGGGCTGACGCTTGCGCCGCGCTCATCGGGTACTCAGGCGCGCTCGCCGGGCGCGAGCGTTTGGCCGAAGAGATCCGCGCCCATCCGCCGGTGCTGCTGGTTCACGGCACCGCCGACGAGGTCGTGCCGGCCGAGTCCCATCCCCGCGCCGTCGCCGCGCTCGAGGCGGCGGGCGTTCGGGTCAGCGCCCATATCCGCCCGGGTCTTGGCCATGGAATCGACCAGGAAGGCATACGGCTCGGGACCGAGTTCCTGGCTTCGGCCTTCGCCGAGCGCCAGGCCGGGACCGGCTGAAGCTTCCCGCCGGCCGGGGCCGGGACGGGCAAGGGTCTCGAAAAATTGGATGTTTCCGCTCGAACTCCGCTATGTTAGCGATTGATTAGGATTCTCAGGGCGAACCCTGCGTTTGCCCCATCGTTGGCGTGTCGATCGTGCCGCCTGTTCGGGGGCAAGGAGGAAGCTTGCTTGCGTCGCTTGAAGCCTGTCCGGCGTTGGTACTGAACGCGGATTTCCGGCCGCTCAGCTATTTCCCGCTGTCGCTGTGGCCGTGGCAGGACGTGATCAAGGCGGTGTTCCTCGAGCGCGTCAACATCGTGTCCGAGTATGAACGCCTGGTCCACTCGCCGTCGCTCGCCATGCGCCTGCCCTCGGTGATCTCGCTCAAGCGCTACATCCCGGCGACCCGGCGCCCGGCCTTCACCCGGTTCAACGTCTTCCTGCGCGACCGCTTCACCTGTTCCTATTGCGGCACGGCGGGGGCGACCGAGGAGTTGACCTTCGATCACATCGTCCCCAAGTCGCGCGGCGGCAAGACCGTCTGGGAGAACGTGGTCGCGGCGTGCGAGCCCTGCAACCTGCGCAAGGGCGGGCGGCTGCCCCGCGAAAGCGGCATTTACCCGCGCGTCATGCCGCGCCAGCCGACGACCTGGCAACTGCAGCAGAACGGCCGCGCCTATCCGCCCAACTATCTGCACGAAAGCTGGCGCGACTTCCTCTACTGGGACACCGTACTCGATCCCGTCTGATCCCGGCCCCGACCTTGGTGGCTTTACCGCGCGCCGGCGCCGTGGCGCCAGCGGCGCCCTAAATCCGGGTCGATAGCCAGATGGCGAGGCGCGAGCCGGCCTTGATCGCCGCGCTCAGGGCCTCGTAAGCCGGCGCTTCCGTGGCGCCGTGATCGCGGGCAACCTCGCCGTGGGCGATTTCGTCGTCGCGGAATTCCTCGATCACGCTTTTCAACTCGGCGTCGTCGGCGCCGAGCGCCTCGGCCTGGCGCGCGTAATGCTCGTCGATCACCTCCTCGACGGCGACGGTGCAGGCCATGGCCGCCTTCTCGCCCATCAGCGCGGTGCCGGCGCCGAGCGCGAAGCCGGCGACGTGCCACAGCGGCGAGAGCAGCGTCGGGCGCACCCGGCGTTCGACGATCATCTTCTCGAACACCGCAAGATGCCGGCGTTCGCCGTCCGCCATCTTTTGGATGACCTCGCCGACGCGCCTCCGGCCGAGGACCGCGAGCTGGCCCTCATAGATCCGCAAGGCGCCGTATTCGCCGGCGTGATCGACGCGGATCATGCGCCGCTTCATCTCTTCCGGGTCCGGGTCCCCCGGCATGCGTCCCTTGGCTGCCATGTTCCCTCTATTCGCGGGCGAGGACGGCTCAGGCGTCCGCCCGGTCGCCGCCGGCCCGCCACATCCCCCTGGCGGCGATCGCGCTGGCAACGAATAAGCCCAGGGAGGCGAGGACATTATACCCCGCCATCGAGATGGCGAACAGCGACCAGGGCACCTCGTCGCAGCGCACCACCGGCGCCGCGAGAATTTGCGCGCGAAGCTCCTCGATCGTCCGCGCCATGGTTCCAACGGCTCCACAAGCTTCGGACCCCTGCCACCAGTGCTGCTCGACGCCGACATGAAAGGTTGCGATGCCGGCGTTGACCAGGAAGGCGACGGCGCATAGTCCGGCGAGGCTTACGATCACGCCCTTCGGCGGCGGCGCTAAGCCTGAGAGACCCAGGCCCAGGCCCGAAAGCGCGATGACGGCGCCGTAGGGCACGCGCTGATAGAGGCAGAGCACGCAGGGCTCGAGCCCGGCGATAGTTTGGGAGGCGAACGCCGCCGCCAGGATCGCCGCGCTGGCGCCCAGCAGGAGGGCGAAAACGAGGCGCGGGTTGGCGGTGATCTCGGCGATTGTCATGGCGAGAGCCTTACCCGATTAGCTTGACCATCCCGCTCCCCTCGACACGGCCACCCATAGCCTACGATGCCTCAGGCTGTCGGGCGGGGGAGCGGGCCGGGGCGATTCCACACTCTAGTGGATCACGTACAAAATCCCGACGGTCTTCGCCCACCCCGGCTCAAAACAGGACCTTCACGGCGACGAAGCCACCGATGAGTCCGGCGAAGAAGAGGGTCGTGAGCCAGCCCAGATTCTTCTCGATGAAGGCGCGTATCGGCGGTCCGAAATACCACAACAGCGCCGCCTCGGCGTAAAATCGCAGGCCCCGGGAAAAGACGGCGGCGGCGGTGAAGATGAAGAGATCGAGCTTGGTGACGCCGCTGGCGATGGTGATGACCTTGAAGGGAAAGGGCGTCAGCCCGGCGCCGGCGACGATCCAGGCGCCCCATTCATTATATTGGTTCTGGAAGCGGGCGAAGCTGTCGGCGTGGCCGTAGAATTCGAGCAGCGGCCGGCCGACGTTTTCGAACAGGAAATAGCCGATGCCATAGCCCGCCAGCCCGCCGGCGACCGAGGCGAGGGTGCAGACGGTGGCGATCCTGAAGGCCTTGTCGCGCTCCGCCAGCACCATGGGGATGAGGAGCACGTCGGGCGGTATGGGAAAGACCGAGCTTTCGATGAAGGAAATGGCGCCTAGCGCCGGCAGCGCGCGGCGATGGCCGGCAAGCCCCATGGCCCAATCATACATGCGCTGCAGCATCGCCCACTCGGTCCCGCGTTGAACCCGGACGCGCCTTCGCGCTATCGGGCGCGCCGCCCATCCGGCCGGCCATCTGGCCGGATAGTGCTCTAGCAGGCGCCGCCATCAGGGGCAATGGCGATGTCGCGCGAGTCCAGCCGTCGCCCCCGGTCCCGCTTCGCTTGGTAGATCGCCAGTTTTGCCGCCGCTTTACCCCCGGTCTTAGCGAAAACCGGACTGTGCAGCGCATTGGGCTTGCACGAAACAGTTGTAGAACTATCCATTATAGTATATTAATACGTGCAGTGAGTCGCCGCCATTTACGCCCTGATCGTATAGGGATCCGCGTCGGCTCCGAACCATCGAACCTGAGGAGCTTTCACATGGCAGACGACAAGGACCTGAAGGAGGTAATTGCCAGAGTAACAAACGCGGTCTATCGGGAGATGAAAGGCCATGAGGCGGAGGGATTCAAGGTTTCAGATCTTCGAGGACAACTTGAGGACCTAGCCGCCATAGGAGATAAGACTGCCTGGAAAATCACCTACGACACTTCGGGCGACAAGATTGTAGCCCTCGGAGACAGGATTGTATCCCTCGGAGACCGGGCCGGCGGCCCCGTGGCTTGGAAGATCACCTACGACACTTCGGGCGATGTAATCGTACGCGGGGGGAGGGAAAAAAAATAGCCTCATAGGTAACGCATGATCGATAGTAGGACTTGGGAGGGCGTACAGTCTCTTCTGGATAACTACGCTCGAATTGGTGCCGACGACATTGTCGTCGTGCTGTATACGAGTGATAGCTATGAGTCGGCAGCTTGGGTATGTGCCGCTCTGGAACTGCGCGAGATACCCGTCAATAGAGTGTGGATGGCACCGCTAAACGATGATGGGTTTCCGGATCGTCTGACGTGCGCTCTCCCCTCGCCGGCCGAGTTCGCGGGCCGGCTTGTCGTCCTGACTTTTGAACGTGATACAATGTCGCATACCCGAACTCTTGCCACCGCGCTTTCTAGGTACGAGAAGAGTCGATGTGCGGTATTTCGCGCGATCAGCGCTAGCCCTAGCCTCTTCTCTGACGCGCTACGCGCGTTGCCCGAAGAACTTTCAGCCCGGAATACCGCGATTCTTGAGCGATGCATGACCGCGAACCAGCTGTCCATCAAAACGCGTGGGGGTACGGACCTAAGAGTCACGATTGACGCTAATCGTCATCGCTGGATTAGCAATCGCGGAACTTCGCGCCCAGGCGGGGTGGTGATTCTTCCAGCTGGCGAAGTTGCCACATTCCCAGCTTCCATCTCTGGGGTGCACGTCGCGGATTTCGCATTCAACGTCAATGCGATTACGGATCGCGATGCCCGTCTTCAGGATCATCCAGCTACTGTATGGATTGAAGAAGGACGGGCCGTCAAATACCAGTGCGATGACGCTGCAATGAGTCAATTTCTTGAGGAATGCTTTCGCACGCAATGTGCGTACAATGTAGGTGAACTAGGGTTTGGTACGAACTTTGAAATAAGTGATGCTATCTCCATGAATTCTCACATAAATGAACGCCGTCCAGGAGTTCACATCGGTTTTGGCCAACAGGTTGATCTGATCCAGTGCGGTATCGATTTCCGATTGCTTCGTAGCCCGAGTGGTAGCATTCAGGCTTAGATCTTCGTCGGTCAGCAGAGCGGTACGAATTATATTGAGCTGGGTTTTGATTTGCCCCACTGCATCACCACTGTGTCGAAG
>JACZQV010000175.1 GCA_022545545.1 Pseudomonadota bacterium | reverse complement strand
AGCAACAGGTTGTGCGGCAGACGGATGCGCGGCGGACGGCGGCCGACCATGCCGGCGATCTCCGTCAATATCTCGCGCAAACTCAGGTTCTCGGCGCCGAGGATATAGCGCTCGCCCACCCTTCCGCGTTCGAAGGCCAACAGGTGGCCCAAAGCGACGTCGTCCACATGGACCAGGTTCAGACCGGTATCGACATAGGCCGGCATGCGTCCGGCCGCGGCTTCGACGATCATCCGTCCCGTCGGCGTCGGCTTGATGTCGCGGGGGCCTATCGGCGTCGACGGGTTGACGATGACCGCGGGCAGGCCTTGTTCCGAAACCATCCGGCGCACCTCCTCCTCGGCCAGGAACTTGGACCGTTTGTAATGGCCGATCATGTCGTCGACGCTTACCGGCAAGTCCTCGTCCGCCGGCGTGCCGTCGGGGTGGAGGCCGAGCACCGCGACGGAGCTGGTATAGACGATGCGCCCGACCCCGGCATCCAACGCCGCTTCCATGATGTTGCGCGTGCCTTCGACGTTGTTGGCATACATTCGATCCGGGTCGGGCACCCACAGGCGGTAGTCGGCGGCGACATGGTAAAGCGCATCGCAACCCTCAAGCGCGCGCGCCAGCGAAGCGCGGTCGCCGAGTTCGCCTTCGAGCGCTTCCACCCGAAGACCGTCGATATTGCGCCGGTCGCTGTCGGCGCGGACGAGGACGCGCACCGCCTTACCGGCGCCGATGAGCTTGCGGGCGACCGCCGATCCGACGAAGCCGGTGGCGCCGGTGACCAGCGCCGTCATCCCGGCGCCCGCCGGCGGACCTCGGCCGCGTGAGCTTCCGGTGCCAAGGACCGGCCGCGATCGCCATGCCCGGCTTGGGGTCGGCTTCGGATGCCCGCTGTCATGGAAAGGGCCGCTGTTATGGAAAGGGTATGCGACATATCCTCTTCATCGCCCGTCCGGGGCCGACTTGCGGTAACATCGGGCTCACGGGTTCGATCCCGCGGGCGCAGGCCAAATCTACTATGAGTTTGAGAGCACGCTCAACTGGAGAGATTGTCCGACCGGATGGCGTCAGGGTGAACGGCATTTCCCAGATTCACACCTTGCAGGACCTCGTCCGCGGTCTCGCCGCCTTCGGTGAAATCCCGGCCGTGATCTCGTTCGCCGGCGCGGGCAAGCAGGAAATGACGTTTGGCGAGCTCGAGAACCGCGTGATGCGGCTGACCGGGGGGCTCCTCGCCAAGGGTATCGGGCGCGGCGATGTCGTTGCCATCTTCGCGCCCAACCAGCCTCCGTGGATGGTAGCGAGCCTGGCGCTCGTCGCCTCGGGCGCGACGTTGCTTCTCCTCGACGATCTGTTGAGCGAGGACGAACTCGCGGGCGCCATCGGCGGTGCCGGTTGCGGCACCATATTCACCTCGCGCACCCATGTTCCCGCGCTCCGCCGCGTCGCCGACGATGAACTCGAGATTTTCGTCCTCGATGAGGGTGCGGAGGCGCCGGAAGGCGCATGGACCCTAGAGACCCTGATGGGAGAACGGCCGGCGGCCCTTCCCGATCTTTCGCCCGATGACGTCGTGACGCTCCATTATACCTCGGGCACGACGGGCGCCCCCAAAGGTGTACCTCTCACCCACGCCAACATCGTGAGCAACCTAACGGCGTTACTTTCCGAGCGCCTGGTGTCCCCCGGCGATCCAATTTTGCTGCCGCTGCCGCTGCATCACTCCTACCCGTTCATCGTCGGCATGCTGATCCCGCTGGCGAGCGGCGCCACCGTGGTGCTGCCGTCGGGCGTCAGCGGACCGGAGATCGCCCAGGCGCTTCACCAAGGCGCCGTCAAGGGCATGGTCGGGGTGCCGCGCCTCTACGAGGCCATCTACGCAGGCATCGAAGCGAGGGTGCGCGCGTCGGGCCGTGCTCCCGCCGCCATCTTTCGCGCCACGCTCGCCCTGTCGGTCCTGGTGCGCCGGCGTTTCGGCCTTCGCCTGGGACGGGCGCTATTCGGGCGCCTTCACCGCCAATTCGCGCCGGCGCTAAGTTCGCTCGCTTGCGGCGGCGCCAGGCTCGATCCCGAGATCGGCTGGCGCCTCGAGGGCCTTGGCTGGGAAGTCCTGAACGGTTACGGACTGGTCGAGACGGCCTCGATCGCGACTTTCAATGCCCGCGGGCGCATGCGCATGGATAGCGTCGGCCTTCCCGCGCCCGGCGTCGAGGTGCGAATCGACCAACCCGACGCCGAGGGCTGCGGCGAGGTGTTGTTGCGCGGCCCCAACGTTTTCGCTGGTTATCGCGACGACCCCGAGGCCAACCGGATGGCGTTCACCGGCGATGGCTGGTTCCGCACCGGCGACCTCGGAGTCGTGGACGCGGAGGGCTACCTCTACATCGTCGGGCGGGTCAAGGAGATGATCGTGCTCTCGGACGGCAAGAACATCGCTCCCGAAGAGGTCGAGGCGGTCTATGGCGAGAGCCCCTATGTCCGCGAGGTCGCCGTACTGGAACGGGACGGCGCCCTGGTCGGCCTGGCGACACCGGAGCTGGACGCCGTGCGCCGGGCCGGGAGCGGCCGCATCGAGGACCTCATCCGCGTGACCTTCGCCGAACTGTCGCGGCGCCTTGCATCCTACAAACGGATTTCCGGCTTCGCCATCACCCGCGAAACTCTGCCGAGAACACAACTGGGCAAGTACCGCCGCCATCTTTTGCCCGAGATGTTCGCCCGTGCCCGGCGGGGCGAAGGACCACCACCGGCGCCGCTCTCGGCGGAGGATAGGGCGCTGCTCGATGGGCCGCGGGGCAAAATGGTCTGGCGCTGGCTCGAGGGCCGCTTTCCCGATGCCGGCCTCAGCCTCGACACCTGCCCTCAGCTCGATCTCGGCGTCGATTCGCTGGCCTGGGTCGAGTTGGGTATGGAGATGGAGCACCAACTCGGTCTTGTCCTTTCCGAGGAGGCGATCGCCCGGTCCGTCACCCTGAGAGACCTTTTGCGAGAGGTCGAGACCGGCGCGGGTGGGCAAGAGCGGCCGAGCGACCGAAGGACGGTGGAGCGCGAGCGGATCATGGCGGACAAGGAACGGTGGCTCGCCCCTGTTGGACCCGGCTTGAAGTTTCTTCACTTGATCCTCTATGGGACGGGATGGCTCCTGGCGCGCGTCCTCTTCCGCCTCCGGGTAACGGGACTTCAGCGGGTTCCACGCTCCGGACCGCTGATCGTCGCCGCCAACCACGCCAGTGACCTCGACCCCTTCATCATGGCCGCCGCGCTCACCTATGGGCACCTCGGCAAAACCTATTGGGGCGCCGACGCCGGCCGGGTCTTTCGCACCCCCCTTCGCAGGGCCTTGTGCCGGGCCGCGCATTTGTTCCCGGTCGACGACCGGGCGCCTGTCGCCAGCCTGGCGATGGCGGCCGACGTGCTACGGCGGGGCGGGATCCTGATCTGGTTTCCCGAGGAATGGCGATCACCGACGGGAGAACTGCAGCGGTTCCTGCCCGGCGTCGGCAAGCTCTTGAAAGAGAGCGGCGCGCCCGCCGTGCCCGCCTCTATCGGCGGCACCTTCGAGGCCATGCCGAGAAGCCGTCGCTTGCCCCGGCCCACGCCGGTGACGGTGCTGTTCGGCGATCCGGTCTCGGCCTCGGACCTGGAGGCGAGAGGCGCCGGCGCCAACGCGCCCGAGCGCATCGCCAATGCACTCCACGACGCCGTCGCCGGTCTCGCTTCCCAACGCACAGCCGGCGGAGCGCGTAAGCCGTGAGCGTGCCGTCCTGGACCGTCCCTGACTGGGGGCTCGCCCTCCTCGCGGCGCCGTTCGTCGGCAGCTTCATCGGCGTCCTGATCACGCGCTTGCCGGTGGGGGCC
>JACZQV010000081.1 GCA_022545545.1 Pseudomonadota bacterium | reverse complement strand
GCCCGACCGGAACGGCGGCTTCCCAAGGCTTTCGGACGGCCCAATGCTTGTGGACGGGGCGCATGGCTTCCGATGTTCCACATCGCCGCGCCCGGGGGTCGCGGGGGCGCCCCCCGCATTTATAGAGTCGGGGGGACACCCCCCGTGGCCCCCCGGGGCGCTCCTAGCCGAAAACCTTGGGAAACCGTCTCTAGGGGTCATTATCAAGGACCTTTGGTATCAGTCCCGGGTTCGGGCGCTTGCAACTCGATCAGCAGGTCTTTGGCTTCGACCTGGCTGCCGACCGGGGCGACGATGCGGGCGATGGTGCAGGCATGATCGGCGCAGATCGCGGCTTCCATTTTCATCGCTTCCAGGGTCAAAAGCACGTCCCCGGGCTTTACCGCCTGGCCTTCACTGACCGCGACGGTCGTCACCACGCCCGGCATCGGCGCGCCGATATGGGCCGGGTTGCCCTCCTCGGCCCGCGCCCGGGCGGGGACGTCGGACGCCAGACTTCGGTCGGTCACCCGGACCCTGCGTGGCTGGCCATTGAGCTCGAAAAAAACCTCCCGCTCGCCATCGGCGCGGGCATCGCCTATGGCCAGACAACTGATCACCAGCGTCTTTCCGGGATCGATATCGACGGCGATCTCCTGACCGGGCGGCAGGCCGTAGAAGAAGGTGGGCGTCGGCAACACGTCCAACCGGCCGTAGCTTCGCCGCGCCTTGGCATATTCGGTAAAGACTTCGGGATACATGAGGTAAGAGGCGAGATCGGTGTCACTGGCGTGGCGGCCGGTGGCCTTCTCGACTTCGCCCAGCGCCGCATCCATATCCACCGGCTCCAAGGCCGCGCCGGGCCGCCCGGTCATCGGCGCCTCGCCCTTGAGCACCTTCGCCTGCAAGTCAGCGGGAAGGCCACCCGGCACCTGACCGAGCTCGCCGCGGAACAGCGCGATCACCGACTCGGGGAAGGAAATCTCCTTCTCCGGATCGAGGACATCCGCCGGCGTCAGGTCGCTCACGACCATATAAAGCGCCATGTCGCCGACGACCTTCGAAGTCGGTGTCACCTTGATGATATCACCGAACAACTGGTTCACGTCGGCGTAAGCCTGGGCGACGTCGTGCCAACGGTCCTCGAGGCCGAGCGCGCGGGCCTGCTCCTTCAGGTTGGTGAATTGCCCTCCCGGCATCTCGTGCAGATAGACTTCCGACGCGCCGGCCCTGATGTCGGGCTCGAAGGCCCGGTACTGGCGGCGCACCTGCTCCCAATAATTGGAAAAGGCGCGGATGGTGCCGTCATCCAATCGTGTGTCGCGTTCGGTGTCGCGAAGCGCCGCCGCGATCGAGCCCAAGTTCGGCTGGGATGTCATGCCGCTGAGCGAGTCGAAGGCGAGGTCGACGGCATCGACGCCGGCCTCGGCCGCCGCCAACACACTGGCGCCGCCGGCGCCGCTGGTGTCGTGGGTGTGGAAGTGGACCGGCAGACCCACCTCCTGTTTCAGGGTCGATATCAGCTTCTTGGCGGCGGCCGGCTTGCACACGCCGGCCATGTCCTTGACGCATAGAATGTGGGCGCCGGCGGCCTCCAGTTCCTTGGCGATATCGACATAGTATTCGAGGTCGTATTTGGCCCGCGCCGGATCGAAGAGGTCGCCGGTGTAACAGATTGCCGCTTCGCACAGCTTGCCGGCCTCGAGGACCGCATCCATCGCCACACGCATGTTTTCGACCCAGTTGTTGGCGTCGAAGACACGGAACAGATCGACCCCCGACGCCGCGGCTTGCGCCACGAAGTAGCGCACCGCGTTGTCGGGGTAGTTTCTGTAACCGACCGCGTTGGACGCGCGCAGCAGCATCTGCAGCAAAATGTTGGGAATGCGCGTACGCAAATCGGCCAGCCGATCCCACGGATCCTCTTTGAGGAAACGCATGGCCACGTCGAACGTCGCGCCGCCCCAACATTCCACGGAAAACAGTTCCGCCAGGGCGCCGGCATAAGCGTCTGCCACCTGAATCATGTCGAAGGAGCGCATGCGGGTGGCGAGAAGCGACTGATGGGCGTCACGCATGGTGGTGTCGGTGATCAGCACCCGCTTTTGGTCGAGCATCCACCGGGCGAGACCCTCGGGCCCCAGGCGCTCGAATAGCTGACGCGACCCCTCGGCCGCCGCCGTCCCCGGGCAGGGCGGCAATTGCGGCGGCGGTCCCGGTTTCGGCTCCGGCCGCCCAATGACCTCCGGGTTGCCGTTGACCGTCACCTCGGCGATGAAGCGCAGCAGACGGCTCGCCCGGTCGCGGCGCCGGGGAAAATGGAACAACTCCGGCGTCTCGTCGATGAAGCGCGTCGTATAGTCCGCCGCCCGGAAGCGCGGGTGGTTTATCAGACCCTCGAGAAAGACCAGATTGGTCGCCACGCCACGGATGCGGAACTCGCGCAGCGCCCGATCCATGCGGGCGATGGCTTCCTCGGGTGTCGGCGCCCAGGCGGTGACCTTCTCGAGCAGCGAGTCGTAGTAGCGGGTGATCACGGCGCCCGAGTACGCGGTGCCGCCATCGAGACGGATGCCGAAGCCGGTGGCGCCGCGGTAAGCGGCGATACGCCCGTAATCGGGCACGAAGTTGGCTTCCGGATCCTCGGTCGTGATGCGGCATTGGATGGCATGGCCATTGAGCCGGATTTCGTCCTGCGCCGGCACGCCCGAGCCCGGCGCGCCGATCTTGGCGCCCTGGGCCAAGCGGATCTGCGCCTTGACGATATCGATGCCGGTGACTTGCTCGGTGACCGTGTGCTCGACCTGAATCCGCGGGTTGACCTCGATGAAGTAGAAGCCGCCCTTATCCATGTCCATCAGGAACTCGACCGTGCCGGCGCCGAGATATCCGACGTGACGGGCGAGACGGAGCGCCGCCTCGCACAACTCGTTCCTCTCGGCGCCGTCCAGGTACGGCGCGGGCGCCCGCTCGACCACCTTCTGGTTACGGCGCTGGACCGAACAGTCGCGTTCAAAGAGATGGACGATGTTGCCGTGTTCATCCCCGAGGATCTGCACTTCGACGTGACGGGCCCGCCGCACGAGCCTCTCGAGGTAGACCTCGTCGCGACCGAAGGCGGCCGCCGCCTCGCGCCGGCCGGCCTCGACCTCGCGCGCCAAGTCGGCTTCGTCCTCGATCTCGCGCATGCCCCGGCCGCCGCCGCCCCAACTGGCCTTGAGCATCAACGGATAGCCGACGGCAGCGGCGAGTTTCTTGATTTCGGCCTCATCATTTGGCAGCACTCCTGTCGCCGCCACCACCGGCACACCGGCTTCCTCGGCCAGCCTGCGCGCCGAAACCTTGTCCCCCAGCGCCCGCATGGTCTCGGGCGAGGGCCCGATGAACACCAACCCGGCCGCCGCGCAGGCCTCTGCGAACTCCGGTTTTTCGGACAGGAAACCGTAACCGGGATGGATCGCGTCGGCGCCCGACAGCTGAGCGACACGCAACATCTCATCGATCGACAGATAGGCCTCCACCGGCCCCAGCCCGACGCCGATCCTGTAGCTCTGGTCCGCCTTGAAGCGATGGAGCGCTAACTTGTCCTCTTGGGAATAAACGGCGACCGTCGAGATGCCGGCCTCGGTCGCCGCCCGCATCACGCGGATCGCAATTTCACTGCGATTCGCAACTAACAATCGGTTGATCGGTCTGAGCGGCTGCACGATCCACTTCGCGGCTGAACTGATCGCAGATAGCTTGATTTATCTGGGGGTTATCTGTCTTGCCAATCGGATGATCCAGAGACTCCCGCCTAAAGCGAATCGTTGGTTCCGGTGACTTGGTTTGCTTACATCGCCATGGCCAAGGTTACAAAGGAAATTCGATGAGATCGGCGTGCTGGCTAAAAAAGCTCCCGATCGGTTCGGCACCGTCAAAACTGGACATCGGGCGAAACCGGCCATCGGGCCGCGAGCCAGGGGCCGTTCCCCCTCGGGCGGGCTCGATTCCATGATGCGCCGGTCGTGGTCGCGGGCGCGACGGGGTGAGATGATGAGGAGTTCGTTCAGGTTGGGGAACGCGTCGACGGCCTCCGATTCCGGCGTTCCGGCCCTTGGCTAGCGCGGGCGAACGGCGGACGCCTGAGCTTGCGGTACCTTGGCTTGCCGCCAAGGCGCGCCATATCGGCCTTGCCCTGACGCGGCGAATGGGGGTAGCAGCTCCAATCGACGTCCTGGCTTGGCGATAACAGGGGGACATTCAGCCGCGAATAATGCCGGTCAGGGCGCACCGACTGGCTGGCCCTGGCCGAGGCCGTTCGGCCCTTAAGGCGGCCGATAACGCCCGCAGACGTCGCCCGCGTCTGCTTGTTTCCACTCGGTTCGGAATCCGGCTTCATGACCGGCGCCGTGATCGACTATGGCCAGGGCGAAATGTGAGCCTACGACTGACTCAATTCAGCCCTGCCAAATGCCGCATGGCCTCGGCCAGTCCGGGCGCCCCCGCGGCGATGACGTTGCCGTGGATCAGGCCGTCATCGGCAAGAAAGTCGTTGGTCCAGCCGCCGGCCTCCCGTATCAGGCCGATGCCGGCGAGACAGTCCCAAGCGTTAATATGAGCTTCGTAGTAGCCGATCAGGCGTCCGGCCGCAACGTAGGCGAGCATCAACGCACCCGAGCCGTTCCACACGTACATGCCGCCGCCGGTCAGCAGCCTCTCGATCGCAGTCACCGTCGGCCGCGGGTCGACCCGCAGCGAATAGCCGATGCCGACTCTCCCGTCCTTGAAACCACCTGCCCTTCTGGCGCGTATCGGCCGGTCATTCAAAGTCGCGCCGTGGCCGCGTCGTGCGGCGAACAGCTCCTCCGCGTTGGGGTCATAGATCACGCCGATCTCGATTTCACTGCCGACGACATATGCGATGGAGACGCACCAGGCCGGGATGCCGTCAAGGAAACTGGCGGTGCCATCGATCGGGTCGACCACCCAAATCCCGGCTGCCTTCATCCCCCCTGCCTTGACACCCGTCTCCTCGCCGATAAACCCATCGTCCGGAAACAACGCCATTAGTTGACTGGAAATCAGCGCTTCGACATCACGGTCGGCCTCACTCACCAGGTCATGGACCCCTTTGGTCTCGACTTTGAGAGTGTCGCGGAGAAGAAAGTGCTTCAGGGCCAGACGACCGGCATCACGGGCGATCTCCCGGGCGGCGTTGAATCGGGCCTCCATTCCATTTTCGTTCATGATTGCCCCATCTCCATCGTCGTTCATGATTGCCGCATCGGAAGTCAAGGGGTCACCGATTTCGGGGTGCGGGCCGGGCCATGGCGAGAAACCGCGGTGCCTCCCGTCGGCGATTGCCATCCGTGAACTGGGCGTATTCCAAACCCACTGTTCCAAGGATGGCGCATTCCAAGTGGGTGAAATTAAATATCAGGTATGATAGGATTCATCGTGTACGTCTATCACGGCGCTGGAATCGCGACAAGAAACAGGAGAAGTGCTTACAGCCCTAAGTGAAATCGGCACGGCACGTCGGCATACCTGACCTGCTGATGATAGTTTCGGCGGACCGATCACAAAATTAAATATACGGGGAGAGATGAAATGAAACGATCAATCCGTTTTAGCGTGCCCTTGGCCGCTGTCATCGTGATTTTCGCGGCTGCCCCCGAAGCCCAGGCGGCGGGGAAGCTAACTCTTTACTGCAGCCCGCAGATCGAGTGGTGCCAGTTGGTGATCAAGGAGTTCCAAAAGGCCACCGGGATCAAGGTTGCGATGACGCGCAAGAGTTCCGGCGAGACCTTCGCGCAAATCAATGCCGAACGGAAAAACCCGAAAGGCGATGTCTGGTGGGGTGGCACCGGCGACCCTCACCTCCAGGCCGCCGAGGAGGGCCTGACCATCGAGTACAAGTCGCCCATGCTGGGCAAGTTGCATCCGTGGGCGCAGAACCAGGCCAAGACGTCGGGTTACAAAACGGTCGGCATCTACATGGGGGCATTGGGCTTCGGCTACAACACGAAGCTGCTGGCGAAGAAGGGTCTGCCGGCGCCGAAATGCTGGAAGGACCTGACCAAGCCGATCTACAAGGGAGAGGTCCAGATCGCCAGTCCCCACTCGTCCGGCACGTCCTACACGACGCTCGCCACCATGGTGCAGCTCTTCGGCGAGGATGAGGGATTCAAGTTCTTGCAGGCGCTGCACAAGAACATCAATCAGTACACCAAGTCCGGCTCGGCGCCGATCAAGGCGGCCGCCCGCGGGGAGACCACCATCGGCATCACCTTCCTCCACGACGTGGTGACCCAGGTCATCAAGGGCATGCCGATCAAGGCCGTGGCGCCTTGCGAGGGGACCGGCTTCGAGATCGGCTCGATGAGCATCATCAAGGGCGCCCGCAACCTCGCAAGCGCCAAGAAATGGGTCGACTGGGCGTTGAGCCCCGGAGCCCAGAAGCTCATGCCGAAAGCCAAGGCGTATCAGGTGCCGTCGAACGCGAGCGTCGCGCCACCGCCGGAAGCGCCGAAGATGGCCGACATCAAGCTCATCAACTACAACTTCAAGAAGTACGGATCGTCGGCCGAACGCAAGCGCCTGCTCAAAAGGTGGGACAAGGAGGTGAAGGCGTTGCCACGTTAGGCATCCGTTGCACGATAGGCCGTGAACAAGACCGTCGCTCTATGGCTTGCCGTTGGTTGGGCCGGCTATGCCGTCCTTCCCTGGTACGCCATAGACGACGGGTTCTTCGGTTTCGCCTGGTTCGACGGCTTTCCGACTAACATCGATTCCGCGCCGGCCATCCTTCAGGTCATGGACCATGGCCGGGCGTGGCTGCTGCCCATCGGTTTGGCGCTGGTTGCGCCGTTGGCGGTACTGTGGCGCGGCGGCGCCAAGCCGTGGGCCGCCACGGTGCTGATGACGGCCGGCGGTCTCGGCCTCGCCTATATCGTCGCCCAGGGCTTTGCCATCGGGCTCGGCGGTTGGGAATTCGGTTTCATTGAATCCGCCTTCGGCGAGCTCGGCGACCGCCAGTTTGGCATGGGCTACGGCGCCCTTTTGGTCATCGGCGCTTTCCTGTTCTTTTTGACCCAAGGCTTGGCGAAGCGCGGTGTGATCAACGGCGATGCTTTCGTCGTCGGCTCCATCGGACTGGTCATCGCCCTGATCGCCGCCTTCATCGTATTCCCGGTTGCCAGTATCCTCATCAGCGCCTTCCAGGACAATGACGAGAACTTCGCCCCGGCGCTTTTCTTCATCAAGCTGTTTTCCCGGGACATCTGGGGCACCGATTGCCTGACCTCTACATTGACTTGCGGCATCGCCTGGAACTCCCTTCTCATGGCGACCTTGGTGGGTGCCAGTACCACCGTGTTGGGCCTCGCTTTCGCACTGATCGCCACCCGCACCGGCTTTCGCGCCAAGAAGATACTGCGCGTGCTTACGGTGCTGCCGATCGTCACCCCGCCTTTCGTCATCGGACTGGCGGTGATCCTGCTGTTCGGCCGCGCGGGTTCGGTGAATACCTTCCTCGAATGGGCGTTCGCAATCGAGCCGACGCGCTGGATCTACGGTCTGCCCGGCATCTGGCTGGCTCAGATGCTGGCCTTCACCCCGATCGCCTTCCTGGTGCTGATCGGCGTGGTCGAAGGCATCAGCCCCTCGATGGAAGAGGCGGCGCTGACGCTCCGCGCCGACAACTGGCGTACCTTCACCACCGTTTCCCTGCCGCTGATGCGGCCGGGGCTCGCCAACGCTTTCCTCCTCGGCTTCATCGAAAGCTTGGCCGATTTCGGCAACCCGCTGGTGCTCGGTGGTGAATTCGACGTGCTCTCGACCAGTATATTTTTCGCCATCGTCGGGGCTCAGGTCGACCAGGGCCGCGCCGCCGTGCTCGCCTTCGTGCTGTTGGCGTTCACCTTGTCGGCCTTCTATGCCCAACGCCGCTGGCTGGGCCGGAAGTCCTATGCCACCATCACCGGCAAGGGTGATGCCGGTTTACACGTCCGCCTGCCGAAGCGGCTGACAAGGACGATCTATGCGACGGCTTTGCCGTGGGCGGCGCTGACTGCCGTTATCTACTGCATGATCATGTTCGGCGGCTTCGTGGAAACCTGGGGGTTCGACCACAGCTTCACCTTGCGTCACTATACCGAGGCTTTCTCGATCACGACCGGCCTCCATGGTCTGGTCTGGAGTGGCGCGGCGTGGAACTCGTTCTGGACCACACTGGAGATCGCCGCCATCTCGGCGCCGCTGACCGCCGGGATTGGGCTGCTTGCCGCCTACATCCTCGTGCGTCAGCGCTTTGTCGGCAAGGACGCGTTCGAGTTCGGCACCATGCTCAGCTTCGCCATCCCCGGCACGGTGATCGGCATCGGTTACATCCTGGCCTTCAATGTTCCGCCGATCGAGATCACGGGCACCGGCATCATCTTGGTGGTTTGCTTCGTATTCCGCAACATGCCGGTCGGAGTGCGTGCAGGCATTGCCGCCATGAGCCAAATCGACAAGAGCCTGGACGAGGCCTCGCTGACGCTGGGCGCGACGAGTTTCGCCACCTTGCGCAAGGTGGTGATGCCGCTGCTGCGTCCAGCCATCGTCGCGGCGCTGGTGTTCGGTTTCGTGCGCGCCATGACCGCGATCAGCGCCGTGATCTTCCTGGTCAGCGCCAATTACGACATGGCCACCTCATACATCCTCGGGCGGGTCGAGAACGCGGACTACGGACTCGCCATAGCCTATTCCTCGGTCTTGATCCTTGTTATGCTGGCCGCCATCATTTTGATCCAAGGCGCCGTCGGAACCCGCAGGCTCTCCAGAAGAGACACCCAACAGTTTGGCCTCGAGGGAGGCGCGGCATGACCACCGGCTACAAAGCGGCTTCGGTCCAGTTCCAGGGCGTAACCAAAGCCTTCGGCTCGGTGGTGGCGGTGCGCGACATCAGCTTCACCATCGAGGCGGGGTCCTTGGTAACGCTGCTCGGGCCGTCGGGCTGCGGCAAGACCACGACCTTGCGCTTGATCGCCGGGCTGGAAATGCCGACCTCGGGCCGGATCCTGATCGGCGACAGGGACGTCACCAAACTGCCGGCGACGGACCGCGACGTGAGCATGGTGTTCCAGTCCTACGCCCTGTTCCCGCACATGACCGTGCTGGAAAACGTCGCCTATGGGCTCAGGGTCAGCGGCATGGCCAAGCCGGAAGCTCATGCCAAGGCGGAGGACGAGCTGGCGCTTGTCAGACTCGAAGGTTTCGGTGAGCGGCTGCCAAGCGAGTTGTCGGGCGGCCAGCAGCAGCGCGTAGCGGTCGCCCGGGCGTTGATCCTGGAGCCCCAGGTCCTGTTGTTCGACGAACCGCTATCGAACCTGGATGCCAAGCTGCGCCGCCGGATGCGCGAGGAGATCCACGATCTGCAGCGGAAACTGGGCCTGACCTCGGTCTACGTCACCCACGACCAGGAGGAAGCGCTGGCGGTCTCCGACCGGATCATCGTGATGAATAACGCCGTGGTCGCCCAGGAAGGCAGCCCGCACGAACTCTACGAGAGCCCCGTCAATGTCTTCGTCGCCGACTTCATCGGCGACGCCAACCTGGTGAAAGCCGAGATCAAGAGCGTCAACGGCGAGATCGCCGTCGTCCGCATCGGCAGCATCGAAAGACGTCTGCCGCACCGGGGGCTGTCGCCGGGAGAGGTCGACGTCGCCATCCGGCCCGTATCGATCATCCTGTCGAACGACACCTCAGTGGAGGGAATGGAGGGCAGCGTCCTCAAGTCCACCTATCTCGGCAACCATATCGAATACACCGTGGACTCGCCGCTGGGCGAATTGTTCGTGATCGATTACCGGGTCGACGCGCCGCTGCCGCGCGGCGCGACGGTGTCGATCGACCTGGCGGAAAGGGGCATCACCCTGGTCGTCGACGAGTCATGACAGACGGTGGAAAAGCCGTCTGACAACGCACCCCGACCCGTCCTCCGCAGCAGCGGCGCTGCCGCTGCGGAGGGTGGATGGTCCACCAAGGCCTCGGCAACGGCCCGGTAAACCGATGGACGACGGAACGCCGGCCAGACGTGACCGGGGTGCCCGGATCGCCGCCCGGCGCACGCCGGTGGAAGAGGGCGTCAGCGCCATCGAGGCCTTCGCCAAGACCCTCGGCGTGGGAAAAGACGCCACCCTGACCCTGGTCTTCGCCGGGCGGATCGCGACCATCGACGCCGAACGGTCTCGAATCATCGCCGGCATCGAGCGATACGCCAAACGCCAGCGCCGGCTGGCGGACCGGATCCGCGACCTTGGCGCCGGGCTAAAAGGGATACCTTCGGACGGGCCGGACGAGGGCGACGCGCGGCACGCCGAGCTTTACCGGCAATGGACCCGGGCCACGCGCATCTTCGATGAGCGCGAGAGGTCATCGAAGGCGTTTTGCCATCGGCCGGTTGTGCTCGAGCGACGGCCGTTCATGCTGTCGCGCGCGATCATGGCCGAGATGGAGAGATGAGCGCCCCGGGCGCCGGTGCACCCCGGCTCAACCGTCCGATGGCGGAGGGAAGGGAAGCGTCCCGAGCGGAGCGGCAAAACTCCGGCTGCGTTCGATTTCGACGCCGACCCCGGCGGCGTTGGAGTAGACATCAAGCTTCTCGACCCTGACTCGCACCTTGGCGACGCGCCGGTCCTCGAGGCAAAGAAGTGCGATCCGATCGGCGGCGGTTTCGACCAGTTTGATGTGGTCCTTGCCAACCAAACGCTCGATGCCGGATACGATGTCCTCATAGGACACCACCTCGGTGATGTCATCATTGATCTGCGCCGGGCTTTTGTGCACCCACATGTCGACATTTATCCTGACGCGTTGCGGCGCCTTATGTTCGTGGGCATGGACGCCGATACGGCAGGTGAGGGTCAAGTCACGCACGAAGACACGGTAAAGGGAAGTTTCCCGGCCGGCATTTTGCGGCGCGGCAAGCCGATCCCCGATTTTTCTGCTCACGGACAATCAGCGGCCCTCCTCGAGGCTTGGCGAGTACTAGAGCGGGTCTTGGTAGATAGGAACCATTTGACCGGGATTATTTTGCGTCCTGGCTAGGCGTGGAATGCGCAGTGATGCTAGGCGCATCACAAGCATATCGCAACGACGCCAGGGCGCAAAAGAACCCGGCCTGCGGTGGGGCAAATCGGCCCCTCGGCGGCGTTGCGACGCTTGCCCGATGCTCCACATCGCGCGGCGCGCCGCGCCTGGCCGAATGAGCCGATTTGCACCCATCAAATTGATTCCTATCTACCAAGAACCGCTCTAGTCCGACTATGCCGCAATTCCCGTGCCCTGGCAATCGACGCCAGGGGCCTTGAGGTGCGGCGTGCCGCTTCGCCCGGCGGTGCCGCCCTATCCGCCTGGCGTCGCCACGGAGAGAGGCGCTCGGCGCGCCGCCACCGAACGCGGCGCCCCTCGGCGCGTCATCCCCGAGCGCGCCACCAGGGAATCGGCCGCGGTGGCCGGCGCCAACGCCACCCAGGCTCCATCCCCGCCCCTTCGGCGATGCTTGTACGTTCACGGCGTGGCGTGTTCGGCGGCATCGGGAACGTTGGGGAATCGACCGGGCATTTCAGACATTGCCCGGCGATGTCCCCATCGTGCCGTGCCTCTGTCTAACGCCCGAGCAAGCTACCGAGGTGGGTGTTGATCGGGGCGATCAAGGGGCTCCTTGACCAGATACCGCCCGATGACGGAAGATCAACGGCGAAATCCCTGATCCAGGGTGTTAGGGGGGAGGATGAGATGAAAACACGCGCGGCCATCGCGTTGGAGGCGGCCAAGCCGCTGGTCATCGAGGAAGTCGATCTCGAAGGGCCGAAGGCCGGCGAGGTCCTGGTCGAGATCAAGGCGACCGGCGTCTGCCACACCGATGCCTTCACCTTGTCGGGCGATGATCCGGAAGGGGCGTTCCCGGCGATCCTCGGTCATGAGGGGGCGGGTATCGTCCGCGAGGTCGGTGACGGCGTCGCCTCGGTCGCGCCGGGGGATCACGTGATCCCGCTCTATACCCCCGAATGCCGGCAATGCGAGTTCTGCCTGAACCCGAAGACGAACCTCTGCCAAGCCATTCGCGCCACCCAGGGCAAAGGCGTGATGCCCGACGGGACGTCCCGCTTCTCCCACCATGGCGAGACGGTCCTGCACTACATGGGGTGCTCCACCTTCTCCAACTTCACGGTCCTGCCGGAGATCGCGGTGGCCAAGGTGCGCAAGGACGCGCCCTTCGACAAGATCTGTTACATCGGCTGCGGGGTCACCACGGGCATCGGCGCGGTCATTTTCGAAGCCAAGGTCGAGCCAGGCGCCAACGTCGTGGTGTTCGGCCTCGGCGGCATCGGTCTCAACGTCGTACAAGGCGCCCGCATGGCCGGCGCCGACAAGATCATCGGCCTCGACGTCAACCCGGCGAAAGCGGAACAGGCGAGGAAATTCGGCATGACCGACTTCCTGAACCCGAAGGAAGAGGCCAACGTGGTCGAGGCGATCATCGATCTGACCGGCGGCGGGGCCGATTATTCCTTCGAATGCATCGGCAACGTCGACACCATGCGCGACGCGCTCGAATGCTGCCACAAGGGCTGGGGCGAATCCGTGGTCATCGGCGTCGCCGGCGGCGGCCAGGAAATCTCCACCCGGCCCTTTCAACTGGTGACCGGGCGGGTGTGGCGCGGCACCGCCTTCGGCGGCGCCCGCGGGCGCACCGACGTCCCGAAGATCGTCGATTGGTACATGGACGGCCGCATCAACATCGACGACCTGATCACCCACACGATGGCCCTCGATGAGATCAATACGGCGTTCGATCTCATGCACGAGGGCAAGTCGATCCGGTCCGTGGTGCTCTACTAGCGCCAAAGCCGCCGGGGCGCCCTTGGCGGCAAAGAAGTTCAGCACCGCGATTTGCGTTTATGGTAAACCCTATAGTGTCCGGCATCGACACGAAGAGGGGCGCGAGTGGGGGGTGGCTCCGGGAAGCGCCAGGCTTGCGCGGCTTGCGACGGGATCGTGTGCCAGGCATCCAGCCGGCTATGGGTACGCCGACGATGCGCCGAAGCGGTGATGAGGTGTCGGCGGGCGTAAAAGTGAATTCAGCGGGCCTCGAGCCCCGGATCGGGTTGGCGGAGCCCCGAACGCGTGGCGCGGAGGAACATGGGCCGTGATCGTCGAACAGATCTATACCGAT
This sequence comes from Pseudomonadota bacterium, assembly GCA_022545545.1. GTDB lineage: Bacteria > Pseudomonadota > Alphaproteobacteria > SMXQ01 > SMXQ01 > JACZQV01. The sequence goes on along the minus strand of JACZQV010000081.1, from coordinate 645 downwards.
AACGCCTATCGCAACTTCAACTACCTCGTCGCTTGTCCGGAAACCGGCGAGGCCCTGGCCATCGACCCGCTGGAGGCACGGCTGTGCCTCGATACCGCCAAGGACAAGGGCTGGGAGATTACCCAGGTGCTCAATACCCATGAGCACGGCGATCACACCGGCGGCAACGGCGCCGTGATCGCCGCCACCGGCGCCAAGCTGTTGGCCCATGGGGGGGCCAAGGACAAGATTCCGGGCATCGACGTTGGCCTCGCGGCGGGGGATGTCGTCGAGGTCGGCAAGAGTGTCGCGCTCGAGGTGCTGGACACGCCGGGTCACACCATGTCCCATGTCTGCCTGCTGTCGCACACCGACACGCCGGCGCTCATTTGCGGCGATACCCTGTTCAACGCCGGGGCCGGCAACTGCCACGGCGGCGGCCACCCCGAACACCTGTATCACACCTTCGCCGAGCAGCTGAGCCAGCTGGCGGATCAGACCCTGGTCTATCCGGGCCACGACTACATCGCCAATAACCTCCGCTTCACGCTCGATCGCGAGCCGGACAACGAACCCGCGCGAACCCTGCTCGACGAGGTGAAGGACCAGGACCCACACGACGGCGTCGTCACCACCCTAGGGCTGGAGAAAGAGATCAACGCCTTC
>JACZQV010000080.1 GCA_022545545.1 Pseudomonadota bacterium | reverse complement strand
GGGCGACTTCCTCGAAAGGCATACCCAAGCGAATAAACCCTGCCGGGTAGTCCCAAAGATCGACATACCGCTGGTTGAAAGCGAGGAGGTCGAGGTTCCGGTCATAGACGGTGATGCCGTGGGACATCTTCTCGAGCGTCGTCTCGAGAAGTGCCGATTTTTCGGCGATCTCCTGCTCCGCCCGCTTGTGTTCGGTGATGTCGGTGATCGAGACGACATAACCGCCCCCCGGCAGCGGATCATGGACCACGGATGTGACAAGGCCGTCGGGCAAGGTGCGTTCCGACCGCTCGACCGTCCTCAGCCGCGCCCGCTCCATCGCCCCTTTAACCAACTCCTCGACATCGCCGGGACCGTAATCACCCCGCTCGGCCCGATAACGGGCGATTTTCTCGAACGGCATGCCTAAGTGAATGAAACCGGGTGGGTAGTCGCGCAGTTCGAGGTATCTCTGGTTGAAGGCGGTGAGCCTGAGATCGGCGTCATAGGCGGCAAATCCCTGGGACATGCTCTCGAACGTCGTCTCCAGCACCGCCGATTTCTCGGCGATCTCCCGCTCCGCCCGCTTGCGCGCGGCGACCTCGATGGAAAGTTGCCGGACGCTGGGAACCCATCTGACGAGGCCGACCGCCAGCAGAACGAACCCCCCAAGGTATCCGACTACTTTTTCAAGGAACGCCTCAGCTTCGGTGTCGCCGATGATGACGAACCGGTTGAGGCTTTCGAAATTGTCGGTGACGTCGAAGATGCTTCCGAGCAGCAGCAGGGAGAACCCGCCAAGAATGAGGCGCCAGCCCTTCCGGCCCGGCGGCAACCTTTCACGTCCCGCATGCCACAGATACAGGACCAAGCAGAGAACGATTACCACACGGACGCTTTCCAGAACGATGTCTGTCATCTTGGTATTCCCCCAAGAAAGATGCCGTCGTCTTGATACACCCCGCGGGGTGGGCCTGGTGAATCCGGCCGATTTCCCCCGGACTCTTGGTGAAGCGGCACTTGTGTAGGCGCGCGGACCGGAGCAGAACCGCCCCTAGGGGCCCTTCTTTCGGCTATCATAATAATCCATTATAGCGATTCAAATTCGAGAACCCCGATGTTTCCACGGCGGGTTTCCCGGTGGTTCACGGTGGCGCCGGCGCCCGGGACAGAAAGCAAGAAGCGGTCCGAAGACCGCTTCCATTCAGCTTCCATTTAATCGTGATGCCGGCCGTTTCAATCGTGAACCCGGCCGTCGTGCTCGTTTTCGGCCCGGTCGCGTTCGATCGCGACCGCGAAACCGCCCCTCAGTCGAGGAGATAGGAGAACCGCTCGCGGGTCTCCTTGGCCAACTCGGCGCTCGGCATGTTGACCTTGGGGAACTGGTCGCGCCAGTGGTACGGGCGGCAGGCGTCGATGATGGCGCGGGAGTTGGTGAAGTTCTTCTTCGCCTTCTCTTCTGGCGGGATCCTGGGATCCAGCGGCGTCGACCAGGCGTTCTTGACGATGTCGATGGAGGTTGCCGGATCGGAGCGCGTGAGCATCGCCCAGATCACCTGTTCGAGGTCGGAGACGTCGATGTCGTCGTCGACGACGATGACGTACTTGCCGGCATAGGCGCCGACGTGGCACTGACAGGCGACATGGCCGGCCTGGGCGGCGTGGCCGGCGTAACGCTGCTTGATCGATAGCGCCACGAGCATGCGCGCGGTGCCGACCTCATGGGCCCAGACCGCGGTGACGTCCGGCACGCCGGCGGCCTTGATCGACCGCTTCAGAAGCGCCGATCTCGCCACCGCCCGGTAACGCGCCAACTCGTCCGGCGGGCGTTGCGGCGGACAGCCGAGCATGATCGGGTCGTTGCGGTGATAGATGGCCTCGACGTGCATGACGGGCTCTTCGCGCACGTCCGAGGCGTAATAGCCGGTCCACTCGCCGAACGGCCCCTCGAGGCGGAATTCCTTGGGGTCGATCCAGCCCTCGATGACGATCTCGGCGTTGGCGGGGAACGGCAGGCCGGTGATCTTGCCCTTGACGCATTCGATCGGCTTGCCCCTGAGGCCGCCCATCAGGTCGAACTCGCAAAGCCCGTAGGGCACCTCGGACGAGGACATCAGGAACGTCATCGGATCGCCGCCCAATACGATGGCGGAGGGCATCATCTCGCCGCGGGCGGCGTATTTGTCACGGTGGATGCGGCCGTGCTTGCCCGGCGAGATGTAAAATCCGACGGTCTTCTCGTCATGGATCATCACCCGGTAGGTGCCGACATTGATCCAGTCTTCCTCGGGGTCGCGGGTGACGTTGTAGCAGCCGGTGCCGATATAGCGCCCGCCGTCGTCCTCGTGCCACTTCGGGGTCGGGAACATGGTGATGTCGACATCGTCGCCGGTTATGACATTTTCGAAGATCGGACCGTCATCGACGATCTCATGGAGCACCGGCTGGTTGTCCTCGTTCTCGTATACCTCGAGGAAGCCTTCGCTGAGCTCCAGCCGGTTGAGCCCTTCGGCGAAGCCGATGGTCATGTTCTGACGCTTGCCGCCGAAGAAATTGGTCAGGACACGGAAGCCCTTGGGATAACCCGGTATATTGTCGAAGACCGCCGCCGGCGCCGGGTCACTGTGGTGCAGAAGCTCGGTCGCCATGCCGATCTCCCGCTCCCAGGAGAGGCCGTCGACATAGCGCACCTCGCCCAGCTTGTCCGCCTCCTCGATCCATTCGCGAAGGTCTTCGTAGGTGAATTTATGTTGGAGATTCCGGCCACTCATCATTCGGCTCCCTCTGCCCTGAACACATTTAAGAACGGCGGACGCGGTACACTCCTCTGCCGCGACCGGTGGCCAATGTCCCGGAAATGCCCAGTCCGGGCATGGCCCTGAGCGCGAAAATCCGGGCATAGCGCGAAAAAACGTCCAAAACCTGGACGCCTGACCGTACTCCGATCGTCGTATTTTTTTAAACGCTGTCGGCTAATGAGTAGGCCATGGCCCCGCGCGAGTCAAGCGGACCCGGGGGGCCGATTCTAAGCCTAGCCCACGTCGGCCAATCCCATGGCCACGTGATCGTAGAGGTTCGCCAGGGCCACGTCCACCCGCTCCCGCTCCAGCGTCAACGGCACGCCCTCGTAATCACATATGGACTTGATCTGATCGACGATGAACTTGGGATGGTACCTGGCGAGATCGACGTTCTTCGCCGCGTAATAATCGTCGAACAGGTAGGCCAACAGATCGGACGGAAGCTCGATCTCGTAGTCCTTGCACACGTTCTCGAAGATCGTCACATAGTCTTCCTTGGTCGGCGGTCCGATCTCGATCTTGTAATGGATCCTGCGCAGCGCGCCGGAATCCACCAGCTTCTCCGGCGGAATATTGGTCGAGAACATCAACAGCTCGTCGAACGGTGTCGGGAACTTCTTTCCGGTGTGAAGGGTGAGGAAATCAATCCTCGTTTCGAGCGGAATGATCCAGCGGTTGATCACGTCCTGTGGGTTGACCAACTGGCGGCCGAAATCATCGATGAAGAACAGACCGCCGGTGGCCTTGAGTTGCGACGGCGCTTCGTAAAATTTCGAGATCGGGTTGAAGGCGAGATCGAGCATTTCCAGCGTCAACTCACCGCCGGTGTAGACCACCGGCCGGCGGCAGCGGATCCAGCGCCGGTCCGACTGCTGTTCCTGGCGGACTTCGGTGTCCTCCTCTTCGTCCGAGCCCGGGGCCGGCCCGACCACCTTGTGAATGGTCGGATCGAACATCTTGATGATGTAGCCGTCGACCTCGAAGCAGTGGGGGACGAAAATGGTCTGCTCGAACACGTTTTCGATCGCTTGGGCGATGACCGTCTTGCCGTTCCCCGGGGGACCGTACAGCAGGATGGTGCGCCCGGAATTCACCGCCGGCCCGACCAGTTTGACCAACTCCTGGGGCATGACCAAATGGGTAAAGCATTCGGCAAGCGCTTCGGGGCGGATCTGTTCGTTGGCGATCAGCTGTTTCTGAACCTGCTCCCCATAGTCCGTCAAGGTGACCGGCGCCGGGCCGACATACTGCGATTGGTTCAAGGCCTCGATGGCCCACTCCGAGCCTTTGCCCGACAAGCCGTATCTCAATTCCGAAACCAGGCTGTCGCCGAGAGCGCCCAGGGCCTCCATCAGGCCTTTTTCCTTGGCGTCGTCGATCAGCACCGTGATGATCGAGCGGGGGAGGGCCAGATTCCTGCTCATCCTGGCAGGGGTGATCGGCCCCGACACGTACATGGTCTTGAGCATGAGATGGAGTAGCAGATCGGAAGAGAGGCCGGTGCCCTCGATCGTCCTGGGCGCGAACGGATGATCGTCAAGCGCGGGTTCGATCTCTTCGATCATGGCCTCGAACTCCCAGATTTGCCCGATGTATCACGCACCCGCGGCGCTAGAGCACTATCCGGCCGGACATCGGCGGGCCGGAATCACAACTTAACCCGAAGTTAACACGGATGTCCCGTGTCTATCCGAATTATCCTAGGAAAGCATTAACAGCCGGCGATCACCGAGGCCGGGACAGAGGAGGCCGGCGGCCGGGCTTTTGCGGGGCTTTGGACCGGATCGTATTTTGGCCTATAAGGGAACCGCCTACCCGAACGGGGGCGGGAGGAGAGGAGATCATGGCGCGGGATCGGACATTCGTCATCGCCGGCGCCGGTCATGCCGGCGGCCGGGCGGCGGAAGCCCTGAGGTCCCAGGACTTCGACGGCCGGATCGTCCTCATCGGCGAGGAGAATTACCCGCCCTACGAACGCCCGCCGCTGTCGAAGGAGCTTCTCCGCGGCGATGACGGGGTCGAGCGGACTTTCCTCAACCCCGCCGAATTTTATGCCGGCAAGGGCATCGAGCATCGCCCGGGCACCCGCGTCGAAGGGATCGAGGCGGAGGCGCACCGCCTCAGGCTCGGCGATGGCGAGGCCCTTGACTATGACAAGCTCCTGTTGACCACGGGCGGGCGGGTGCGAAGGCTGACGCTGCCGGGCGCCGATCTCGACGGGGTCCATTATCTCCGCGGCATCGACGATTCGCTGGCGATCCGCAAGGCGTTGGCCGCGGACGCCTCCATCGTCATCATCGGCGGCGGCTTCATCGGGCTCGAGGTGGCGTCTTCCGCCCGCGCCAGGGGGTGCAAGGTCTCCGTCATCGAATTGCAGGACGTGCTGCTCGGCCGCGTCGCCGATGCCGAGATCGGCCGCCTCCTCGCCGATGTGCATGGCGCCCACGGCGTCGAGGTGCTGACCGGCATCGGCGTCGAACGGCTCGAGGGCGAGGGCCGGGTGCGCCGCGTGGTGTGTTCCAACGGCCGGGCGCTCGATGCCGACGCGGTCATCGTCGGCATCGGCATCATCCCCAACGCCGAGTTGGCGGAGGAGGCGGGCCTCGAGGTCGATAACGGCATCGTCGTCGATGTCTTCGGCCAGACCTCCGATGCCGATATCCATGCCGCCGGCGACGTCGCCAATCACCCCAACCCCATCCTCGGCCACAGGGTCAGGCTGGAATCCTGGCAGAACGCCCAGAACCAGGGCGTCAATGTGGCGCGCAACATGTGCGGCGTTCGCGTCCCTTACGCCGAGGTCCCCTGGTTCTGGTCGGACCAGTTCGACATCAACCTGCAGATGGCCGGCGCGCCGGAAAGCTGGGACCGGCTGGTATGGCGCGGCGATCCGGCATCGAACAGGTTCATCGTTTTCTATATGGCCGGCGACGTGGTCGTCGCCGTCAACGCCTTCAACCTCGGGCGCGAGGTCAGGATCGCCAAGTTCCTGATCGAGAGGAAAACCCCCGTCGCCGACGCCGATCTCGCCGACGAGGGCATCAAGCTCAGGGACCTCGCCCGTTAGGAGGACCCGTTAAGAGGCATGAGTGAAGGGCCGTTCCGGCCCTCAATTCCATGCGGATTCCGGCCATTTCAGGGGCGGAATCGGGCCGTTTCGGGGCCATCGGGCGGCGCCCGGATCGAGGGTTGACAAGCCTCCGAAAGAAACCCAAGCTATTAAAAGCTTAGATATATTACTAATTTGCCCCCCCGCCGGACCCGGCGGTTTACAAGGCTTTCCAGGGAGGTCTTCACGACCGCTTTTTTCACCCGGCCCGGCGTCTCGCGCATACTATAATCGGGGAGCCGGTCATCACCAAAGCGCCGGAACATCGGGGTTCATGGGGTACACGGGGTTCATGGTTAATGAGTGAACGGCAATCGAATTCCCATCTTGTCGCCAAGGTCGGCGAAATCGAAGAGGATGAAGCAATACAGGTCACCATCGGCGAGTTCGTCCTGGCGATCTTCAATCTCGGCGGTACGTTCCACGCCACCGATGACACCTGCACCCATGCCTTCGCATCGCTTGCCGACGGCTATGTCGAGGACGGCTGCGTCGAGTGCCCCGTTCATGCCGCCCGCTTCGAGATCGCCACCGGCAAGGCGGTGGCGCTGCCCGCCGAGGAGGACATCAAGACCTATCCGGTGAGGGTCGAGGGCGAGGACATCTATGTCGAACTGCCGGCGGGTTGAGGAATGCTTTTGGCCCTCATGCGCCGGCGCCGGGCCGACGGGGGTTTAGGATGAGCGATCGCATCCCGCGTATCGAATTCGACGATTTCATGCCCGAACTGGCGGACGCCTTGCGTCCCAAGGTCGAGAGGCTGGGCTATTGCGGCGAGATCTGGCGGATCGGCGCCAACGCGCCGAAATCCATGTTGTCGTTCTGCAACTTCACCGAGGACTTGAAGGCGGAATTGCCCGAGAAGCTGGTGGAGCTCGTGGCCCTTACCGTCGCCGGCGTCATGGGCAATGTCTATGAGCGCAACCAGCACGAACGCCTCAGCGAAAAGCTCGGCTTCGGCAGGGACTGGATCGGCGACGTCAATGCCCTCAAAGGCGACGCGTCGACGGCGCTCGGCGAGGACGAGCGCAAGGTGCAGAAGTTCGTCCTCGCCGCCCTCGAGGGCCGCGGCCACGGGGTGGAGGCGGAGTTCGACGAGGTGGTGTCCGCCATCGGGCCGGAGCATGCGGTGGCGGTGCTGCTTGCCATCGGGCGCAACGTCACCCACGCGATCTTTCGCAACACCCTGGCGCTGACCCCGCCGGTCGGCTCCATCTTCGCCGAGGAGAAGGTGGCGTGAGCGCCCTGATCCTGAACGCCTTGGGGTTCGAGACGCCGGTTCCATCACCATTGGGGAGGAAATGAGGATGGCGATCGAGGTTCCCGATACCTTTTTGTGGCTGACCGAGACCGATGTCTGCTCGCTGATCGACTTGAGCGGTTCCATCGAGGCGCTCGAGAAGGGGCTTCTGCTCGAGGCCCAGGGCAAGGCCCAGAACATGACCAAGACCCAGACCGTGTGGCCCGGCGGCAGCCTCAACGTCACCGGGGCGCAGTTCACCGGCGACGGCCTGGTGGGGGTCAAGGTGTGGAGCAACGCCCACGGCGGCGCGGCGCCGATCATGGTCGTTCACGGCAGCGACGACGGCCAGATCCGCGCCATCATCGAGGCTTTTTCACTCGGTCAGATGCGTACCGCCGCGCTCTCTTCCGTCGCCACCAAATGGCTTTCGAAGGAGGACGCGGACGAGCTCGCGATCATCGGCTCGGGCCATCAGGCATTGCCCCAGGTCGCGGCGGTGGCCACGGTGCGCGACCTCAAGCGCGTCCGGGTGTTCAGCCCGACGGCCGAGAACCGCGCCAAGTTCGTCGAACTGCTGAAGTCGAGATACGATTTCGAGGTCCTCGACTGCGCCTCCGCCGAGGCCGCGGTCAAGGACGCGCCCATCATCACCACCTTCACCCGGGCCAAGGAGCCGTTCCTGTTTTCATCCATGGTGGCTCCGGGCGCCCACATCAACGCCGGCGGCGCCATCATCCCGTCCAACGCCGAGATCGCCCAGGACGTCTTTGCGCGCTGTACCAAGGTGGTGGTCGACAACATGGCCCAGTGCCAGAAGGGCTCCAAGGAGCTGATCGATTATCTCGGTCCCGCCAACGGCGGCTGGGACGATGTCGTCCCCATCTGCAAGCTGGTCGAGGAGCAAAAGGTGCGCCCCGGCGACGCCGATATCACCATATACAAGTTCATGGGCATGGGGATGGCCGACATGGCGTCCGCCGTCGAGATCTACCGCCGGGCCGTGGATCAGGGGGTGGGCGCGAAATATCCCCATCCCAAGCGCACGACACCGCAACTGACCTGACCCCTCGTCGAGATCAGGGGCCGTCATTGGGGCGAATAGGAGGGAGCAAGCGATGAGTGAACCGAAAGCGAAATTCGCCGATAAGTCGGGCCGGCAGACACCGGACAAGCAAATCCACGGCGATCATTCGCTCGACCTTTGGGAGCCGGTGGTGATCTCCAAGGAGGACATCGAGGCCGAGGTCGAGCGGCTCGCGGGTCTTGCCCATCCCAACAACGGCGTGCGCCGTTCGATGATCGCCCATCCCAAGGCCGACGACCGCAGCCTCGGCCTGGCGCCCGGTATCGACGTCTCCGTCGATGTCCTGTTGCCGGGCGAGCGCACCCAGCCGGTGCGCCAGAACTCGAACATCGTCAACTTCTGCATCCAGGGCGCGGGTTCCATGGTGATCAACGCAGAGACCTTCGAATTCAGCCACTACGACGTCATCACCACGCCATCGATGGCGGTGCACGAATATGTCAACGAGACCGACGATATGCAGGTGCGTCTGCGCTACTCCAACGGCGCCCTGCTCGAGCGGCTGAACATACACCTGGTGGATGAGGACCCGCCGATCCCCGGCGCGGCGGATGCCGACATGACCGAGGCGGCGGACGAGATGGAGGAGGGTTCCGAGAGCCCCTACGGCACCTTCGAGCTCACCGAGGACGGCGGCTGGCTGATGCCTTACGAGAAGCTCATCAACCCCGAACCGGTCGAGATCAAGCCCCACCATTGGCCGTGGAAGAAGGTCAAGGCGGAGCTCGACAAGCTGGCTAGCTTGGGCCCGAGGTACAAGGGCCGGCGTCTCTATCTGCTCTACGATCCGGTCACCGGGCGCACCAACGGCACGACGCCGAACTTCTTCGCCACCATGTGCATCCGCCCGGGCGGCATCGTCGACCGACCGCATCGCCATGCCTCGGCGGCGCTGAACTACTACTTCGCCGGCAACGGCCACAGCGTCGTCGAAGGCAAGCGCTACCCGTGGAAGGCCGGTGACCTGATGCTTTCGGCGCCGGGCTGGGCGATCCACAACCATGCCTCGGACGAAGGGCCGGTCTATGAACTGACGATCCAGGACATGCCGCTCAACATCAACATGGATTCGCTGTTGTGGCAGGAGGAGCTCACCGGTCCGGTCTCCTTGCTCGGCTCCCAAGCCGGCTTCGAGACCAACCGGGAAAAGGCGGCAACCAACTAAAAAAGGGCGGCAAGCGCCTTGATAAAACTGAAACGGAACTTCCTGCGCGGCTCCTATCCGCCCCTCGTCACCCCGCTCAAACGGGGCAAGGTGGATTACGACACCTACGCCCGGCTGGTCGAGCACCAGATCGCCGAGGGCAGCCACGGCATCGTCGTCACCGGCACCTCGGGCGAGCCGAGCACGCTCGGCATCGAGGAGCGCATCGCACTCTATGAGGTCGCCGTCGAGGCGGCGGCGGGCCGCGTGCCGGTGGTGGCGGCGACCGGATCGCAGAACGAGGCCGAGACCACGGCGCTCGGCGAAGGGGCGGAGAAAGCCGGCGCCGACGCCCTTTTGGTGGTGACGCCCTATTACATCCGCCCGCCCCAGCGCGGCCTCGCCCAGTACTACATCCGCCTCGGCAGGCGCACCGGCCTGCCGATGATGATCTATCACATCCCCGGGCGCGCGGCGGTCTCGATCCAGCTTTCGACGCTGGAACGCATCGTCGAGAAGACGCCGAATCTCGTCGGCATCAAGCACGCGGTCAACGATCTCGGCTTCGTCACCCACATGCTGGCGCGCTTCGGCTTCGATTTCAGGGTCTTCGTCGGGCTCGAGGATCTGAGCTTCCCGATGCTCTGTATCGGCGCCGCCGGGTTGATGAACGCGGTCGGCAACGTGGCGCCGCGCAAGGTCGCCGATCTCTACGAGATGACGGCCAAGGGGCGGCTCAGGGAGGCGCGCGAACTCCATTTCGAGCTCGCCGAGCTCAACGAGGCGGTGTTCTTCGACACCAACCCCATCCCGATCAAATACATCATGATGCGGATGGGGATATTGGAGAAGAACGAGCACCGCCTGCCGATGGCGCCGGCGACGGCGGCGGTGGCGAAAAGGCTCGACGGCGTGATGAAGCGGGCCGGGCTGAAGGTCAAGCGCAAGCGTGCCGGGGGAAAGGCGAAGCGGAAGAGGGCGCCGGTGAAAGCGAAGCGGGCGCGGGCGCGCTAGGACGCCGGCGGCGAACCGTTATCACCAGGCGCGGCTCGAGACGGGGCTGCCCGGAACTTGAGGATCGACCGCGCCCTGAACTTTTCCAATTCGATCAACGGGATGATGCGGCAGTTGTTACATAGTATAACTCAGGATGTAACAAGCACTTCTATTGGCTGTGCTGGTATGCATTGGTATCATAATGAGAATGACTATTAATATCCCGTTTTTTAGTGCCTTTTTTAAGAATTGATTAGCATATCCATGTCAATTATTGGCTTACAGCAGCAGTCACCTCAGTCCCTGGCCGGGCAACACCCTCTCAGACCCTCACACCAGCCCGGCTGATAGGGAAAGGAAAGCCCCGGCGGACCTCTCCGGGGCTTTCTTTTGTGCCGCCGGCGCCATCGCGCGCTGGCGGGAAACGGCGTGATTTCCGTCCGCCCTATGGCCACCCTATGGCAGCAGCTCGCCCGCCACCGCGTCCGGGTGGCGGCCGGTGCCGTTAACCGCCTTGCCGATCGCGATCATGGCGCGATAACACTCGGTCCGGTGATAGGGCTTCGGGCGCGAAGCGAATTCGCCCAGATCGGCGACGGCGCAGGCGGCCCAGACCGCCGGGCCGCCGGGATCGCTTATGGCCACGTCGCTGATGCGCCGGCCGGTCTCGTCCGCCAGCACCGGCAGGGGATGGTTGCAGTGCCAGCCCGGCCGGGCGAAGCGCGGGCCGAGACCGAGATATCCGGTGCGGTCGCGGACGCAGGAGATGGTGATGAGCTTCATCTTGGCGCAACCCCAGTGGAACTCCACGGCGTTTTCCTCAGGTGACGGCCGGATGGCGGTCAGGCAGTGGTTGGCGTCGAACAGCGCATGATCGATGGCCGTGCCGGCGGGCTCCGCGCCGGTGGCGGGTATTATCGCCGCGCCCGAGAGCGCCAGCAACAGGCCGGCCAGACACCGCACGCGTGGCCTCACGCCCGCTGCCCTCGCCGAGGAATGTTCTGGACCATGGGGCTCAACCTTGTCTCTCAATAGCCGCCAAGCCGTTGCCACCAAGGCGGCGAGGCAATCAACCGGGAGGGGAGAGCGTCAATAGATCAGGTTCGGCCCGAACTCCGGAGTCCCGCCCGCCCGGATGGTCTTGATCCATCGATCCAGCGTTCCCTTCTTTCGGTCGTAATCCCAGAAACTTTTGCATAGCCGCAGATACTCGATCACCGCGGCCTTCTCTCCGGCCTCCAGCAGCTCTTTCGCAAGGGCCATGTTGGGACCGAACGAGCCGAGCGTGCCACCCCCAGAGGAACGCCCCGCCTCGATCAGGAATGCCTTGGCGCTCTCCTTCTTTCCCTGCTTGAGGGCGATCCGTCCGAGGATGAGATTGCCGTGATGCACGGCGGTCCCGCGCCTCTTCTCATTGCCGGGTTTCATGCCCGCCTCCAGCAGTTCGTTGGCATAGAGCCCGGCTTTTCTCATATCCCCGGCTGCGAACGCGGCTTTAGCAAGTTTCTCGAGCTTGCCGGTAGCACCGGGCCTCCGCCCTTTCTCCAGTTCGGCCAGCCGCTTCTCGGCCAAGGCGCGTTTTTCGCCCGGCGATGTCGCCAGCATTCCCTTGATCTCATAGAATCCTTCCAGCGACACGCCGGCCTTTTTCAACAGGCTTTCAACGAAAACCATCAACTCGGCGTCGATCTTTCCACGGTTCACCATGACGCCGTACCTGAGGAGGATGTGCCCCGCCGTCGCGAGAAGTAAGGGGTCGGATGATCCTTCCAACGCCTCCCGCGCCTTTGTGGCGAAAGCGAAGTCGGCCTCCGTTTCGCCGACGGACGTCGGGATGCCGTTTTGGTTCATCATGTTCACCCTCAGGACGCCAAGGGCGTAGAGATAACCCAGCCGGTTGGAATATCCCACTTTCGTCAGCATGCCCGCCGCCAGTTCCTTATCGTGAAGTTGCAGGAACTTGGCGGCATTCAGCAGCAGCTTTTTGTTATCGCCTTTGCGCTTGGCCTGATCGAGCCACAGCGCCCTCGCCTCCTGGTAACCTTCCTCGTCCGCCAGGGCATGTCCAATAGGGTCGATCGTCGCCTCGGATGAGCCGGCAAGGCGCGTTTCGGGACGATTGCGGATAAGCCAGAGGACGTGGCGCCGCCGGGCCTCGATTGTCGGGCCGGCGCCCAATGCCCGTTTCGCCTTGTAAAAATAGAAACCGAGGAGCTTGGCGCGAACCCAAAGGGCGTCCGGGTCCCTTGCCAGTTTCCTCTCGAGGATCCTGGCGTCGGCCAAGGAGAGCTTGCGCCCCGCCCGCACCAGTCTCACGGGATTCTCGTCCGGCGCCTGGGGCGGCGACGTGCGCGCCATGGACCGTTCGAGGCGGGTTAGCAGGCGCTCGGAGACCCTGCCTTTTGCCGCGATCCCAGCGTCGGCCTGAAAGGCGCGGACGGCGGCACGCGTACTCGGGCCCAGGGTCCCGTCCGCCGGGCCAATATCGTAGCCGAGATCTTTCAGTGCCTGTTGAACCTTCTTCACGAGTCGGGGTGGGGCGCGCTCCGGCACTTCCCGAGCGGGCGCCTGCCCGGCCAATAGGTTCAGCTCCCCCATCTTGGCCTGGATGACGGCATCGTCCGGATAGCGCCCATGCGCCTCGCGATGATCTTCCACGGCGCGCGCCAGCCGCCTGGCTCCGGCGATTTCGGCGGGCGTCATTACCTTTTCCGCGTTGGTCCGCCTTTTAAGCGCCTGATTCCGGTATTTTCCCGGCCGGAACCGTGAAACAGCGAGGTTGAGCCAAAGGTGGGCCCGTACATAATCCTTCGGCACGCCTTTGCCCCGGTAGTACATAAGGCCGAGATTGCGTAGGGCCCATGGATAACCCTGCTTGGCAGCCCTTCGGTACCACATCACCGCCTTGGCGTAGTCCCGCGTCACGCCTTGGCCACGTTCGTACCTGGCGCCGACGCTCAACTGGGCGTTGGAGTGACCCCGCTCCGCGGCCTTGCGATACCACTTCAGCGCCTCGGCATAGTCCTGTCGTACACCACGGCCTTTCGCGTACATGATGCCAAGGCGGAACTGCGCGCTGACGTGACCTTGCTCGGCGGCTTTACGGTACCGCCTCGCCGCTTCGGCGTAGTCTCGGCGCTTGTAGGCGGCTTGACCCTTTTGGTACTCGGTCGGCGCGTCGGACGGAGCGGCCTGCCTCGGCCTGCCTTGGCCCTTGGCCCCAAGCTTGCGAAGCGCCTCCTTGGCCTCGGCGTGGCCCTGCTCGGCGGCCTTGCGGTACCAGGTCGCCGCCTTGGCGGAGTTCTTCTTCCCCCAAAAACCTTTTAAGTAGAGATCGCCGATCGCCTTTTGCGCGTCCGCGTCCCCGTTCTCGGCGGCGCGTCCGTACCACTTCGCCGCCTCGGAAATTTTGCTCTCGACCCCGAGGCCGTGGTGGTACAACAGGCCGAGATTGTATTGGGCCGACGCATCGCCCCCGTCGGCGCGCGATTTCCAGATGCGGTGCGCG
>JACZQV010000004.1 GCA_022545545.1 Pseudomonadota bacterium | reverse complement strand
CACAAGGGCCGCGCGACGACGTCCGAAGGGCCCGCAAGGCCGCCCAAAGGGTCGCTTTTCGCGGCCTTCGGAGGGCGTCACCGCCGCTTGACGATGCCAGCATCGCCCGCCTCCCGAAGTCGTACGGAGGGCAGGCCGGCGCGACGCTTCCTACCCGGAGGCCGCGAAAAGACGATCATATGTATCACCCTCCTATGAAAGTAAGTACTGGGCGCCGATCGCTCACGCATCGACCGACACATTGGTCTTGGGCTTGGAGCAGCAGATCAGGGCCGTTCCCGGTTCCGGCGGATCGAGCGGCTCCTCCACGTATTCCACCTCGCCATACTCGATCGCGCACTTGCAGGTATGGCAGATGCCCGACCGGCAACTGTAGGGCGGATTGAGGCCCAATCCCTCCGCCATGTCGAGGATGGTTCCGAACGACGGGTTCCAGTTGGCGGTCCGGCCCGAGCGCGTGAACGTCACCTCGATGTCCGTCGCGCACTCGACGCAGTCGCCCCCGGTCGCCTTCGCGCCTTTTCTCTCGATCAGCGCCGATGCGGGTCCGAAGAACTCGTAATGGATGCGATCTTCCGGGACCCCCCAGGTGATAAGACCGTTGAACAGGGACCTCATGAAGGGCGTCGGGCCGCACAGGTAGAAGTGGACATCGTTGCCGGGAAGCAGCCGCTTCAGAAGCGCCACGTCGACATGGCCCTCGCTGTCGTGGTCCCGGCCCTCCATGTCATCCGGCCCGGGCCGGCTGTAACGGACGTGAACGTCCACATTATCGTTTTCCCGGGCGAGGCGGCGAACCTGCGCGCCCATGGCGTGCTCGGCGCCATTGCGTGCGCCGTGGACGAACCATGTCGGCCTCCTCGAGCCGGCCTCGACGATGGCGTTCAGCATGCTGACCATCGGCGTAAGCCCGACCCCGGCGCTGACCAGTGCCAGTCCCCCCTCCCCCTTGGGGTCGAGGAAGAATTTTCCGCGCGGTGACTTGACACGGAGCCTGGTGCCCGGCTTCACATGATCGTGGAAGTAGTTGGACGACCGTCCGGGCGGCGCGTCGGGCGCGTCGCCAGGCGCCACCTCCCGCTTGATGGAAAGCCGGTAGGTGTCCCGGTTGGGACCATCGGAAATCGAATAGGTGCGGTTCAGGGGCTTCGGTTGGCCGGGTATCTCGAGCCGGATCGGGAGGAATTGGCCCGGCATGAAGGGGGCCAGGGGCTTGCCGTCCTCGGCCACGAGATAGAACGAGGTGATGGTCTCACTCTCACGCTCCTTGCGCTCCACGATCAGGGACCGGAAGCCCTCCGGCGCCTTGCCCGAAACCTCGGCCTTGGCCAGGCGATCTTCGAAGGATCCGCGCCAGCCTGGCGACAGCGCCTTGATGCCAAGGGCCTTCCTCGCGCCTGCCAGATTGCCGAGGTCGAAATAGAGGAGATTGTTCATCTCGGCGACGGTCACGCCGGCGGAGGAGGCCTCTACCCGCTCTATGGTATCGCCGGCGCCCACCTCGCCTTCCTCGAGCACCCTGAGGTAGAAGCCGACGCGGTTGCTTGACAACAGGACGTGCTCGAACCCGTCGATTCCCATTCTGATGGCAAGCTTGAAGCACGGCACGCGCGGCTGGGAGACTTCAACCAGGGCGTCGCCGATCCGGAACACATCGCCGATATGGATAGCTTCGTCCGCCATCCCCTCGACGGTGAAGTTCTCGCCGAACTGCCCGAAGCCGAAGTCGCTTCGCCCGAGTTCCCTTTCCCAGTAGGCGTAGTTCTCCATGGAATAGACATAGGCCGCCTTATAGACGCCGCCGTGGCCGACCAGGTCCGCTTGCCCGTCTCCTTCCAGGTTGAGCGTTCCGAGCATGACCCGTCCGTCGACCGGCTGCTTGAAGATGCCGGTCGTCACGGTCCTGCCTTCATGGCTGATCTCGCGAGGCAGCGAAACATTGACCGATAGCAGTTTCATGGCCCGAAGCATCCCCGATTACGATTCAGCACATCCCGGATATGCCTTGTTGTTACGCGCAATTTTAGAAGGATTCTCGTTCAGCGGCAATGACCGGCGGCCTCGATGAGATGCGCGCGTGCCACCATCGCCGCGGGATTATCGCCCTCACGCCCCAAGGTGCCCCGGCACCAGGCCGGCGATGGCGGCGCCCATCTCCTGCGTCGAGGCATTGCCGCCGAGATCGGGCGTCAGCGTTTTGCCATCGGCGATTGCCTGGTCCACCGCCCCTTCGATCGCCTTGGCGGCGGCCACGAGCGCGTTATCGGAGCGGGTCTCGCCGAGCCAGGCGAGGAGCATCTTCATCGACATGATCTCGGCAAAGGGATTGGCGATGCCCTGCCCGGCGATGTCGGGCGCCGAGCCATGGGCCGCCTGGGCCATGGCGTGAGCCGGCCCCATCTGCAAGGCCGGCGCCAGGCCCATGCCGCCGATCAGCCCGCCGGCGACGTCGGACATGATGTCGCCGAACATGTTGGTGATGGCGATGACGTCGAACTGGCCGGGGTTCATCACCATCTTGAGCCCGAAGGTGTCGACCAGGACCTCATCGTAGGCGACGTCCGGGTATTCCCTGGCCACCCCCTGGCAGACCTCGGCGAACAGGCCGCAGCCCATCTTGAAGACGGTATCCTTGTGCACGGCGGTGACGTGCTTCTTGCGCCCCCTGGCGTTCTCGAACGCCACCCGGGCGATGCGTTCGCAAGCCTTCCGCGTGATGATGCGCACCGATATCGCCATGTCCCTGTCCGGCATGAACTCGCCCGAGCCGGCGAACATGTTGCGGTCGGGCTGGAAGCCCTCGTTGTTCTCCCGCACGATCAGCATGTCGACATCCGCGAAGGGCGTCGGGATGGTGGCGTAGGAGCGCGCCGGGCGCAGATTGGCGAAGAGATCGAAGTGCTTGCGGATCACGGGATGGGGGTTGAGCGAATTGGGCTGCTTCGGGTAGGCCTGATGGCCGATGGGGCCGAGTATCCAGCCGTCGAGAACCGATAACCTCTCCAGCGTGCCGTCGGGCATGGTGTTGCCGAGACTCTCATAAGCCTGCCAGCCGATGGGCACGTCGATCCATTCGACCTCGACGCCGGCGGCCCCGAGCGCCGCCTTCGATACCCTGACCGCCTCGGGCACGACCTCGGGCCCGATGTCATCGCCCAACAGGACGCCCAGTCTATAAGCCATCTTTATGCGTCCTCCCGGCCCGAGAAGAAGCCGTAGAGCGCTTCATAGGTCTCTTCCGGGCACTGTTCGGCCGGATAGTGGCCCGACGGCAAGGCCTTGCCGCGGAGATCGTCGGCCCAGCGGCTCCACGCCTCCATCGGCTTGAAGTGGCGCTCGACATGGCTCAACTCCCCCCACAGCGCCTGCACCGGACAGGCGATCTTCTTGGCGCCGAAATCGGCGGAATCCAGGGGGAAGTCGATGGTGAGCGTGGCGCGGTAATCCTCGCACACCCCGTGGATCTGCTCCGGCGTGCAGCAGCGGATATATTCGGCCAAGGCCTCTTCGGTGAAGGGGCTCAAGCCCACCCCCTTCTTGTCGAGCTTCTTGCGCATGTAATATTCGAGATCGGTGCAGATCAGCCTTTCGGGATAGTCATAGGGCTGGGCGAGGAAGAACCAGTGATAGGATTCCCGGACCCAGCCGAGCGGCAGTTCGGTCAGCGCCGTGTGGGTCGGCACGATGTCGATGAGGGCGAGCTTGACGACCTTGTCGGGATGATCCAGCGCCAGGCGGTGGCTGACCCGGGCGCCGCGGTCGTGACCGGCGAGGAAGAAGGAATCGAAGCCGAGCTTGGCCATGACCTCGACCTGGTCATCGGCCATGGCGCGGAAGGAATAGGCGGCGTGATCGGGGCCGCCGTCGGGCTTGGAGCTGTCGCCGTAACCCCTGAGATCGGCCGCCACGACGGTGAAGTCGCGGGCAAGCTCGGGCGCGATCTTGTGCCACATGACGTAGTTGAAGGGATTGCCGTGAAGCAGCAGGAGCGGCGGCCCGGAGCCGCCATGGACCAGGTTGATGGTCGCCCCGGTGGTCTCGATTTGGGTCTTGGTGAAGCCTTCGAACATAAATCCTCCCTGCGATCGGCCGTCTATTTTTCGTCAAGGCACCGCGCGCGCGGCCCGCCACCGGCCGGCCGGCCTCCTCGCGCGATCGGGTCACTATTTCATTGTAATCCGGATGAGGCCGGGAGTCCCGTCGCCGGCGAAGCCTCGAACCATCTTGACGGCGCCGGGCGGAATTCCCATATGGGATGTGGGTTAGCACTCGATGTGAATGAGTGCTAAGAGCGGCCCGACCATCGCGGTGGGCCAACAATCTGCATGTTGCTTCTGAAGGAGGATATGTAGCCATGACTACTCTCGACTTCTCTCCATTGTTCCGTTCCACGGTCGGCTTCGACCGTCTGTTCCTGTTCTTCGAGGATGCCTTGAGGCGGGATACCGCCGAGGTCGGCTACCCGCCCTACAACATCGAGAAGACCGGCGAGGACAGCTACCGCGTCACCATGGCGGTCGCCGGGTTGGGCAAGGAAGACCTGAACGTCGAAGCCCGCGCCAACACCCTCGTCGTCAGCGCCAAGAGGCGCGAGGAGGTGGCGGATAACGCCTATCTCCATCGCGGCATCGCCGGGCGCGGCTTCACCCGTCAGTTCCGCCTTGCCGACCATGTCAAGGTCGCCGGCGCCGATCTCGAAAACGGCCTCTTGCACATCGATCTCGTCCGCGAGCTGCCGGAAGAGATGAAACCGCGCCGGATCGAAATTTCGACCTCGGCGCGCAAGAAGCTGTTCCACGACAATAAGAAGAAAGCCGCCTAAGGCATGGATCCGGAGAGCGTCGGGCCCCGGCCCGGCGCTTTCCCCGCCCCTTCCCGTCGGCCCTGAGCCCCGGGGCGCCCAGGGATTGCTAGAGCGTTATCCGATTGGCTGGACACTGACCGCGCATACCGCGCACCCACCCGGCCACCCTAGTCTACGGTCCCGCCGGCGTTGTCGGCGGTTCGCTTGAGAAAACCTCCGGGCCGGCCTATGATCGGAACGTAGCGCCTGGCACCGCCGGCAGGTGGCGGGCGCGGATGAAAGCCACTGAACGCCGCCCGGCGACGTCAACCGCGGCGCGCAGGAATTCAGGGCATGGTCGTTCTAAGACCCCTTGTCGTGGTCCTGGCCGTCCTTGCGGCGGGCCTTGGCCACGCCCAAGCGGCTCCGGGGGCCGAGGCGGACGCCGTTATCGGCGCCGAAGCCGACGGGCCGGGTACGGTCGTCCAGCTCGAAATCAAGGGCGCCATCGGTCCCGCCACCGCCGACTATATCGAGCGCGGCCTCGCCAAGGCGCGGGAGCGCAACGCCTCCATCGTCCTCCTGCACATGGACACGCCCGGCGGGCTTTCCACCTCGATGCGGGAGATCATCAAGAACATCATCGCCTCTCCCATCCCCGTCGTCACTTACGTCGCGCCGAGCGGCGCCCGCGCCGCCAGCGCCGGGACCTACATCCTCTATGCGAGCCACGTCGCGGCCATGGCGCCGGGGACCAACCTCGGCGCCGCGACGCCGGTGCAGATCGGCGGCGGATCGCCCATCCCAATGCCCGGACGCGACCCCAAAGGCGACAAGGAAAAGCCCCAAAAGGAAAAGGGCAAGGACGAGAACGGCGAAGCCGATAAAGAGAAAAAGACCGAGGACGGGGGCGCCAAAAAGTCTCCGGCCGCGGAGCGTGGCGACCATCCCACCATCGGCGACAAGGCGCTGAACGACGCCGTCGCCTATATCCGCGGCCTCGCCCAGATGCGCGGGCGCAACGTCGAATGGGCCGAGAAGGCGGTCAGCGAGGCGGCCAGCCTTCCCGCCGAAGAGGCGTTGAAGAAGGGGGTGATCGATGTCATGGCCCGCGACATCGCGGAGCTTCTAGAGGTGATCGACGGGCGCAAGGTCACCGTGCTCAAGGAGGAGCGGCGTCTCGCCACCAAGGGGGCGAAAGTGGTCGCCATCGTGCCCGACTGGCGCAACGAACTGCTGGCCGTCATCACCAATCCCAATCTGGCCTATATCCTGCTCATGATCGGTTTCTACGGCCTGATCCTCGAGTTCTGGAATCCAGGCGCCGTGGTGCCGGGCGTCGTAGGCGCCATCTCCCTGCTGCTCGCTCTATATGCGCTCAACCTCCTGCCGATCAATTACGCCGGTCTTGGCCTCATCCTGCTCGGCATCGCCTTGATGACCGCCGAGGCGTTCCTTCCGTCCTTCGGCATCCTTGGCATCGGCGGCGTTATTGCCTTCGTCATCGGGTCTGTGTTTCTTATCGACACTGAAGTCCCGGACTACACCATTTCCTGGCCCCTCATCGCCGTCGCGGCGGCGACCAGCGGCGCCTTCTTCATGTTCGTGCTCGCCATGGCGTTGAAGGCACGGAAGCGCCCGGTGGTCAGCGGCCGGGAAGAACTTCTCGGCAGTTACGGCCGGGTGATTAACTGGACGGACCGCGATGGTACCATCCGGGTGCATGGCGAGGCCTGGCAGGCAAGCGCGGCGGCGGTTTTCGAGCCGGGCGCGCGGGTTCACATCGCCGGTATCGAAGGGCTGACCCTGTTGGTGGAACCGGCGGAGCAAGAAAGGGAGGACTGATATGTCGATCGAACTTTACGTCTATCTCGGCGCCGCCGTCATCGTCTTCGCACTCGTTATCTATACCCTGCGCGTCCTGCGCGAGTACGAGCGCGGCGTAATCTTCCTGCTCGGCCGCTTCTGGAAGGTCAAGGGGCCTGGCCTCATCATCGTGGTGCCCATCATCCAGCAGATGGTGCGGGTGGATCTGCGCACCGTGGTGCTGGACGTGCCGACCCAGGACGTGATTTCGCGGGACAACGTCTCGGTCAAGGTCAACGCCGTCGTCTACTACCGGGTCATCGATGCCCAGAGGGCCATCATCCAGGTCGAGGATTTCCGCGCCGCCACCAGCCAGCTCGCGCAGACGACCCTGCGCTCGGTGCTGGGCCAGCACGAGCTCGACGAGATGCTGGCCGAACGCGACAAGCTGAATGTGGACCTTCAACGCTTGCTCGATGAGCAGACCGACGCCTGGGGTATCAAGGTGCTGAACGTCGAGATCAAACACGTGGACCTGGACGAGAGCATGATCCGCGCCATCGCCAAGCAGGCGGAGGCGGAGCGCATGCGCCGCGCCAAGATCATCAATGCCACGGGCGAGCTTCAGGCCGCCGAGAAGCTGCTGGACGCCGCCAATATCATGTCCGCGAACCCACAGGCCATGCAGCTGCGCTATCTCAATGCGCTCCACGACATCGCCGGGGAGAGGACCTCGACCATCGTCTTTCCACTGCCTATCGACCTCTTCAACGCCCTCCTGCCATCGCCGGGCGAGCGCCCTGGCGGGGAGGATTGAACCCGGTAACGATGCCGGAGCGAACATAGGGGCTTGGGCGCCGCAATAGGCCGCCCGCGCGACGGAATTTGCCTTCGTAAGTTGCGTCGTTTCATTGAGGGGACGGTTACTCGAATCAAGGGATCAACGGAGGGAATCATGGATGTTGCGTCGTTACTGAGAACCAAGGGGTCGTCCGTCGCGACGGCGCCACCGGAGGCGACGATCACCGACATCGCCGCAAAGCTGAAGCAGGAAAAGATCGGGGCGCTCGTCGTCAGCGACGACGGCGTCAAGGTGCTCGGCATCATTTCCGAGCGGGATATCATAAGGGGTCTCGCCGATCACGGTCTCGATCTGCTGGAAAAGCGGGCCGATGAGCTGATGACGGCCGAGGTGTTTACCTGCACGCCGAACGATACCACGGGGGATTTGATGGCGGTCATGACCGAGCGGCGAATCCGCCACATCCCGGTGATCGAGGACGGCGGGCTTTGCGGCATCGTCAGCATCGGCGACGTGGTGAAGGACCGCTTGGATGAGATCGAGCGCGAGGCCAACGCGCTTCGCGATTATGTCGCCAAGGCCTGAGCCACCCCCGCCCGGCGGTAAGGCAAGTAGATTGCGGATATTCCTCGGCGACGGCGGCGTCCTTTTCGAGAGCGACCCGGACCGAGGGTGACCACCGCCGGACCGAGGGCAGCGTGCGGCTGGAAACCACAGGGAAATTCGGCCCGCCATTGGGCGGCGAAGGTTAACCCTCTATCACCACCGGGTATTACGTCGGGCGGGGATTTGTGCTAGCGTGGGCCCAATCACTGCTCGCGCAGCACCAACATTAAGTCCGCCAGGGGCATTGATCAGGCAGATGTCAGGGTTGGGCGTACCAAAAGCGGCCCGGGCCGCCTGTGTCGTTTTGATGTTGATCGCCGGCGCCACCGCCGGCGGCGGCGTCTTGTCGTCGGCACTGGCCCAGACGTCCGCCGGACAGACACCGCCCGCGGACCCATCGCCGTCCGCCGCCAAAACGCGAAAGGTCCCGGACATCCTGCCGACGAGCGGTATCGTCACCGACATCTACCGCTACGTCGTATCCTGGCGGCTGATCGAATTCCTCGTGGCGGCCAGCTTCCTGTCTCTGGCGGTCGGCGTCGGCGTCGTGATCAAGGCGCGCCGCCGGTCGGGTACGCGCGAGGAGGCCCGCGAGAACAAGCGCTGGGAAAGTTACACCGACGCCGGAACCGCGGCTTTCGAGCGATCGAGCTATGACGAGGCCGAGACCCCTTTCCTCGCCGCCTTGAGACTGGCGGAAGGCTTCGGGCGGCACGACCCGCGTTTGGCCACGAGCCTTTCCAACCTGGCCCAGGTCCACCGCGCCAGAGGGGACTACGCCGACGCCGAACAGCTCTACAAACGCTCTCTCGCGGTCGATGAGAAGGCCTTCGGGCCGGATCACGAGGAAATCGCCAACAGCCTGAATGAACTGGCCCAAACCTACCGCGCCCAGAGGAAATTCGCCTTCGCCCAGCCGCTCTATGAGCGGGCCCTGGAAATCCGCGAGAAGGCGGTCGGCGTGGACCATCCCCAGGTGGCGCTGACACTCGACAGCCTGGCGCAGGTCTACCACGCCCAGGGAAGGTTCGCGGATGCCGAACCGCTGTCGAGACGCGCCGTCGCCATATTGGAAAAATCCCTGGGGCCCGAGCACCCCAACGTCGCCACGTCCCTCAACAACCTGGCCGGGATGCATGACGATGAGGGCAATTTCGACGAGGCGGAAAACCTCTACAAGCGCTCGCTCAGCATCTACACCGAGGCCCTGGGGCCGGAGCACCCCCATGTGGCGATAAGCCTGGAAAACCTGGCCGAGCTCTACCGCACCCATGGCAAGCTCGCCGCCGCCGAACCCCTCTACAAGCTGTCGTTGGGGGTCCTGGAGAAGGCCCTGGGAGAGGAACACCCGGACGTGGCGACGACTCTGGACAACTATGCCGCCTTGTTGCGCATGACCGGACGCGGCAATGATGCGGTCAACATGGAAACGCGCGCCGCCACCATTCGCGGCCGGGCCGGAGGCGGTCAGGCGTAGCGCCGAAGGATTTTCCACACCCAGCGGTCCGGCACGGACCATCACCGCGCCCATGATGATAGGCCGGGCGCCGGCATCGACACCAAGATCGCCGTCGCCACGCTGTTGTTCCTGTTCCTCAACCCGGACTACCGGGTCGGCGTGTTCGGCGGCGCCATCTGGTACCTGGCGGCATCGATCTATTTCGCCATCCACGGCCGCAAGACCCTGGTCTATTCACCTGAAGAGGAGTTCTGCGGTCAGGGCCCACGCCGGCGAAGAAGCCGTGTCCCGGAACCGGCGGCGGGAGAAGGCTGACGCCGGCGCAAATCGCGGCGTGCACTAAGTACGCGAGGCGGACGGCCCCCGTTGGCCGCAGACACGGCCCGCCTCGGCGAAGGCCCGCCTGTGCGGCCGAAGCCGTTCTCGTCACGCTTCGCTGGCGTAGCGGGTCGGCGCGGCGAAGGCCCGCCCTCAAGCCTGCCAGGGTCCACTGTTCGATGCCGACAGATGATTCGGATACCGCATTCAGGATCGCGCCAAGAGAGCAACGCCCAGTCCAAATGTTCCTGTTATGTTCCCACCTAAAGGGACCTCCCAAAGGCAAAAATGGGGCTTGGCATGCCCCCCGGCGCCGATCTGTGGTAACATCCAATCGTGGTAAAAATAATGGGCGTTTAAGGGGTCCTTCGAGCACATGCCGATTGCCTGCCAACCTCATCGTGCCGGGCGCCGAGCCGGGGGTAACGCCGGGGATGCATTCCCCCGGCGGCTTCGTTGGGGGGTCCTTCGCGCGGGCCTCGCACTGGGGCTCTCCCTCACCCTGGCGGCGCCGGTATGGAGTCAGACCGATGACGGTTATGCCGCCTACGAGCGCGGCGATTACACCGCCGCGAAGCGGATCTGGACACCGCTCGCCGAGCGCGGGGATGCCTTGGCCCAATACAATCTGGGGCTTTTGTATCATCACGGCCTCGGGGTCGAGCGCGGTCTCTTCCAGGCGGCGAAGTGGTATGTGCGCGCCGCCGAGAACGGCGATGCCGATGCCCAGAACGCCATCGGCGATCTGTACGTTGCCGGTCTCTGGGGGAAGAAGGACTACGCCAAGGCCGCCACGTGGTACGAGCTCGCGGCCGAGCAGGGCCACGTGGAGGCGCAGCGCAAGTTGGGCGATCTATTGGCAAGGGGCAAGGGGGTCAAGCGAAATACCGATATGGCCATGGCCTGGCTGCGCACCGCCGCCGATAAGGGCGATGCCAAGGCCAGGCGCAGGCTGCGCGAGCTCGAGGCCAAGCTCAAAAGAGCGCCCGGCGGCGGTAGCCAAGCCGAGACCGGCACACGGCAAGAGACCCTATCGACGCGAATCGCGGCGGTGCCGCGGATCAAGCCGGGCCGCAAATGCCCGATCTTCGCCAAGGCCCCCTACGACGTGAACGTGAAGATCGAGGTCCCGAGCGCGCCGATAAATCACAATCTTTCCATCCGGCAGCTCGGCAGGTTGATGCCCCACGGGCCGGGTTCTCAAATCCTCGGCTTGACCAGCTACCCGCTCGAGATCAAGACCGCCGCCAGATATTCCTATGTGCCGGTGGGCAAGACCTATTGCTTTTTCGTCACCGCGGTCGACGTGATCCTGCGTTACCCGACCATGGACATCTATGTCGCCAAGGAGTACCAGCCGGGCTCATGTCCCTATCATGAGATCCTGCTTCACGAGGAAGACCACGTCCGCGTCGCGCGGGCGAGCCTCGAGCTTTACGCCCCCAAGGTCCGCAAGGCACTGACGTCCTATCGCATACCGACGGGCCTCGAACCCGTCGTCGTCTCCTCGCCCACGCAAGCGAAGGAGCGGATGGAGGGATTGTCACAAGAACTGCTGACACCGGTCTATCGGGAGATGATGGACGAGCTTCGCAAGGATCAGGCGGCGCTCGACACCCCCGGCGAATACCGGCGCATACGCCGGCGTTGCAGGCATTGGTAGACCGCCGATCGGACGCCGGCTTGGCGGTCCCGCATAGCGCTCTAACGCCGGCGGGTCTCCACCGGTCCCGAACGCGGGGCGTCAGTTTAGCCCGGGGTTGTGGACGATGATGGGTTCGTTGTCCTCGCCTCCCCGGATGGCGAGGTTCTTCAAGGCGAAATCCACCGAGGCGTGATCCAGATAAGGCTCGCCACCGGTGTAACGGCTCTTGTCGAGGATCCGTTCGACGATGAACCTGGGATGGTGGCTCGCCAGCTTTTCGCCTTGTTTCTTGTAGAAGGAATCGAAGACGTAATCGATCAGGTCCTCGGGAAGCTCGATCTTCTTTTCCTCGCAAACCCGCACGAAAATCTGGATGAAGTCTTCGACGCTGGGCCTTTCCATCGGGATCTTGTAAGGAATGCGCCTGAGAAAGGCCTCGTCCATCAAGTCGGCCGGCGAAAGATTGGTCGAAAATATCACCAGCTCGTCGAACGGGATTAGAAACTTTTTCCCGGTGTGCAGGGCCAGATAGTCGACGCGCTTTTCCAGGGGAATGATCCACCGGTTCAAGAGATCCTTCGGCGACACCGTCTGGCGGCCGAAGTCGTCGATGATGAAGACGCCGTTCATCGCCTTGACCTGTAACGGCGCCTCATAGAATTTGGAGGTCGTATCGTACCGGAAGTCGAGCATATCGAGCGTCAGTTCACCGCCGGTGATCATCACCGGCCGCTTGCACCCCACCCAGCGCTCATCGATGCCTTCCTTGCGCAGCGGCACGTCATCGTCATCGTCATCGATAATGGCCCTGACCTTTTTCTTCGGCTCTTCTTCCTCGCCGGCGATATCGTGAACCGTCGGGTCGAAGACCTTGATGACCTGACCGTCGACCTCGATGGCATAGGGGATATAAACGATACCCTCGAACGACGCGCCGATCGCTTCGGCGATGGACGACTTGCCGTTCCCCGGCGGGCCATAGAGCAGCACGGCGCGGCCGGAGTTCACCGCCGGGCCGAGATGGTCGATGAACCCGTCGGGCAGGACCAGATGGGAAACATTCCGCGTCAGGACTTCCTGGCTGACCCGTTCGGTGCTCATCGCCTGGCGTTCTATCTGGTCACAATAAGCCGAGAGCGGCACCGGCGCGGCGCCGATATACTGGCATTGTTCCAGCGCCTCGGTCGCCCAGTCCCTTCCCTTGCCGGTCAACGCGAAGCGAAGCTCCGACGCCAGCATCGCGCCGCTCGAACCGAGAACCTCCAACAGGCCCTTATCGCGGGCCGAATCCAGTACCTCGTTCGTTATCGTCGTCGACAGCTTGAGAGCCGCCGCCACTTCGGTAGGCATTTCATAACCGTGCACGTACATCAGTTTTAACACCAGGGTTTCGATGAAAGAGGCCTTCAGCCCGGTGTCGGCAATATTCTTGGGCGGATCCGGAAATGTGGCGATAACCTCTTGTAACTGTTCAGCCGTGACCACCTCGAGGGCGATCAGGTTCTCGCCCAAGAGCCCCCCCGTGGTCTTTTGTCTCTCGGTCGCTTTGCGGACGTCCTCCCTCGACACCACGCCGTTCGCTACCAAAAGATCCCCTAGCAGCATCCCAGGTCCTCCATTTTCATCATGGGATTAGATTTTGGGCAAGACATTGGTCCGACCGTTTCAGGTCCCGATTTTCCGGATGACTATCGCCAATTCCGGTGACCCCGGCGCCCATTCACCCCAGAACGCCAATTATTAGCCTAAGTCCTTAAGGGTCCCTTAAGCCAAACGGCCCTCTTGTATGTTTAATAATGCTGAAAATTCCGTTAGTTAGGAAATTCCACCGATGGCGTGGCCGAACCCACGTCGGTCGCGGACGGGCGCAAGTTCAGCCCCCTCAACCCCGGCCGATCACGATGGCCGGCGAGACCGCCGCGCCCTCGCCCGTCAGATCACCCGAGGACGAAGCGCGGCTTCGAACGCGGATGAGGCGAGCGGCGCCAGGACCCTTTGAGGTCAAAATTAACAGAGCGCGTCCTTGGATTACGGCTTTACAAGTTGACATTTGTGATTTATTAAATAGCATCACAATTAGATTGGTAATATTCTAGGGAGATATCAAAATGGCGCGTAAGTCTTCGCAAAAATTGGACCAAGAAAGCCTGACCAAGGGCCAGTTGCGTAAGCTCACTGCTTTGCGGAAGTCCGTGGGGGAGGACATCGGCACCAAGGCATTCACCCAATGGCTCAAGACCCAGAATAAGGGCGCGAACGGGGAAACCGACAAGACGGCCGAGACGATCGCCGGCGAACTCGTTGCCCTGATCAAGAAGAAGAATCTCTCGATCCCGCGCGGTGGTTATATTCTCAAGCGCGGCAGGGGACGGGTTATTGTGACGCGGGCAAGCGCCGACTAACATCACGGTCTCGCAGCCACGATCCAGTTACGCCGGCACCGGAAAAACGCGGCTTCTTTGCATCGGCCAGATTTACTCCGGCGATCCGGTACCTGATACAAGCATTCGAACGGCGCGACTTGACCAACGTCCCGGCCAGCGCAATTATTTGCGACGGGAGGCCGGCCGGTCATTCCCAAGGAAGTGAAGGCCGTGGCGAAGGCCACGGCCTTCGCGCGCCCGCCGCCAACGCCTAAAACGTCCTCCGATCAGAGCACTATACGGCGGCGGCGCGAATACCCGCGGCGGGCCGGGAGATTCGTTCCGCCTTCACGGTGTGGCGCATCAGCGTCTCACGGTCGATTTCCGGCACGAACCCCGCTTTCAGGACCATCGCGCCCTTTTCGAAACCAAGCGGGTCGGCGAACAGCCGCGCCTTGGGCTTGAGATAGCCGTTCATCTCGCCGGCATTGTCGATCACCAGGCGGGCGACGCAGGCCTCCATCCAGCAGCAGATCTCGGCCGAGGTGCCGTCGCCCAGCACCGGCTCCATGCCGAGATCGCGGATGCGCTTGAGCGCCGCCTCGAGGAGGTCCATACGGCCGAACTTCTTGAGCTTGAGCTTGATGAAACCGATCCCCTCTATCCCGGCCGCCCGTTCGATATCGGCGACGCCATAGACCGATTCATCGAGCATCACCGGAACGGCCGAAACTTTGGCAACGGCGGCGTTGGCGGCCCAATCATCGGCGCCGCAAGGTTGCTCGAAGAGCTCGATTCCCTGGGCATCGAGCGCCGCCGCGAAGCGGCAGCCCTGTGATTCGCTGAAACCCCGGTTGGCGTCGATACGGATGCTCGCCCGGCCCCGCGCCGCCTGCCGGGTGGCGGCGACGCGCGCGAGGTCGCCGTCGACATCCTTGCCGACCTTGACCTTGAGCGTCGTGAACCCGTCTGCCAGCCTGGCCTCGACCTCGGCGGCGATGCCGTCCGGGTCCATCACGTGCATCGGCGTCAGCAAGGGCACCCGGGTGTCCTCGGCGAGCGTGAGGATGGGGCTCCCGGCGAGCATCTCCAGCGCGTTGAGCAATCCGCTCGCCGCCACCGGGCTTCTATCGATATGCCTGCTCACCCCGGCGATCGCCTCCGCCACCTCCCGGCCGATGACGTTCTCCGCCTGGGCGCGGCAGAACGCCCAGCCACCCTCGATGGTCTCGAAGCTGTATCCGGGGGAAATGTGCCCTTCGCCCCAGCCGATGCCCCCGTCCGTATCGCGCGCCTCGACGATGATGGGATCGAAGTCCTCATAGACCCGATAGGAGACGCGATAGGGCGTTACCAGCGGCAGCTTCACGAGATGAAGGGTGATTTCGCTGATAGTGGTCATGGCGGTCTCTCCCCGGCCGGTTCAGGGACTTCCGGGGCGCTCAGGCCGAGCCCCTCTCGCGGCCCGATCCTACCACTGCCTGGGCGATCCAGTACTTACTTTCGGGCGGGTTCGCACGCGATGCGGCGCGGATGGCCGGGGCGAGATGGCCGTGCCCCACGGCGCCGGACGGGGCCCTGCAAAACGCCGGGGAATACGCCTTCCTTTGGAGGGCCTTCCTCTTCCGCAACCCTCCTGTCCGGATCCGCTTTCTACCGCTCGCGGCAGACATTCGACGCCGAATTTGCTAGACTGGTAATGTCGTCGTTTTTACCCTCGGGAGGTCGGTCGAGGCCGGTGTTTCGTTGCTGATTTGACAGGATTGGGGAGAACCATGGAGTACAGGGCAGCGCGTGAAATACCCACTTACCTCGCCAGCGGCCGCGAGCGGCTGAGCCACTTGGCGGAATTCCTCGACGGACTTGCACCGGAGAAGCTTAGCCTGACGCGATGGTATGGCGACGGCATCGGCTGCGCCGTCGGTCTGGCCGCCGCGCTCGACCCATGGTTCAAGGCCCAGGGCGTGCGCCTCGCCGACAAGGACGATGTCGCGCAATGCCGGCCGGTATATCAGGGCAAGACCGACTGGCGGGCGGTGGCGAGCTTCTTCCAGATCGGCGTCAACGAGGCGGCCCATCTCTTCGGCCGGCGAAGCTACGCCAAGCAGGCGCAACCGCACCCGTCACGAATGGCGACGCGGATTCGCGCGTATCTTGCACGCACCGGGCCAAATGCCGGCCAGGGACAAGAGAAAGTCACAACCGGCCTGGCACCGCGGGCGGTTTCGCGCCCGCCAAGGACAGACGCGGGCGCCGACAAGGTAGTGGTCCACGCCTGAGGACGGAGGTATCAAGCCGTGAAACGCCTTCTGATCGCGCTGGCGCTGCTCGCCGCCTTGGCGGCCGAGGTGGGGGCCGATTTCAAGACCGGCCTTTGGGCCTATCTGCGGGGCGACTACGCGACCGCGTTCGAGGAATTCAAGACGGCGGCCGGGGAAGGCAACCCGGTGGCCCAGTTCAACCTCGGCCACATGTACGCCAATGGCGAGGGCATCGCCAAGGACGAGGCCGAGGCCGTCAAGTGGTACCGGAAGGCCGCCGGGCAGGGCGACGCGCTGGCCCAGTACCAGCTCGGCAGGGCCTACGCCAAGGGGCTGGGCGTCGCCAAGGACGACAAGGAGGCGGTCGACTGGTTCGAAAAGTCCGCCGAGGAGGACTACGCCAAGGCCCAGTATAACCTCGGCGTCATGTACGCCCAGGGCCGCGGCGTCGACAAGGATGACGGCGATGCCGCCAGGTGGTACCGCGAGGCCGCCGAGCAGGGTCTGGCCCAGGCCCAGTACAATCTAGGGGTCATGTATGCCCGGGGCCGGGGCGTCTCCAAGGACCCGGAAGACGCCGCCAAGTGGTACCACAAGGCCGCCCAGCAGGGCCACGCCAAGGCCCAGTACAATCTCGGATTGCTCTATGCCGAAGGCGTGGGCGTGCCCAATGACGATGGGCTGGCGGTGAATTGGTACCGCCAAGCGGCGATGCAGGGCGACGCCTTCGCCCAGAACAACCTCGCCGACATGTACGCCAAGGGAAGGGGCGTGCCGGAAAGCAAGGCGGAAGCCATCAAATGGTTCCGCCGCGCCGCCGAACAGGGGAACGATATGGCCAAGAAGAACCTGGAGATCATGGAGAACGCGCGATAGGGCGCCGTCAGGGGCGCGCCAAGGCGCGGCCAAGACCGCCGGCGCCGGATGGGGTGATAAAGAGAGTGAATATCAGAGTTGGCATCACCAGATCAAAGGTTGCGGCGCTTGACCGTGGCCGGGCGAGGGCTCGAGCCGCCGGACCCGGATTTTCGCCAAGCCGCAAGGGAGCGATGAGATGAGCATGCGCCAAAACATCGAGACCAAGATCATGGCCGAGCTTTCACCGGAGCACCTCGAGGTGATCGACGAGAGCCATATGCACTCCGTGCCGCCGGGCGCCCAATCCCACTTCAAGCTGATCATCGTTTCCGAGAAGTTCGGGGACGAGCCGCTCCTCCGCCGCCACCAAAGGGTCAACGGCATCCTGGCGGAAGAGCTCAATGGTGGCTTGCACGCGCTCTCGCTCCAGACCCTGACCGGGGAGGAATGGCAAAAAAAGGGCGGCGAGACCGCCGCTTCCCCGCCCTGTCTCGGCGGCGGCAAGGCCGACAAAAAGCCCTAACTTCTCAACAACGCGATTGCCTCCGCCGGCGGCCCCTTAGGCTTCCGCCGGGCCTTCCGGCTGCTCGTGAAGGGGTCAAGACTTGACCCCGTTTGAGCCCACAGACCCTAGGCCCGGATGCGTTCGCCCTTGGCATCGTAGGGTGGGCGCAGATGCGCCGTGGCGGCGAAGCGCTCGCCGGCGATGTCGATCTCGTAACGCCCTGTCTCGATGAATTCCCGGTCGGCCACCCCGTCCGCATTCTTGACATAGCCCATGGCGACGGCGCGGCCCAATGTGTGACCGTAGGCGGCGGACGTCACCTCGCCCACCGCCTCGCCGTCGCGCAGGATCAACTCCTTGCCGAAGGCGATGGCGTCCGGGTCCTCGAGGGTGAACTGGACGAGGCGGCGGGTGATTCCCGCTTCTTTCTGGCGCATCAGCGCCTCGCGGCCGATGAAATCGACGCCCTTGTCCAACCTGACGGCGAAGCCGAGCCCGGCCTCGTAGGGGGTGTAATCGGGGGTCACGTCGGCGCCCCAGGCGCGATAGCCCTTCTCCATGCGAAGTGAATCGATGGCGTAATAACCGGCGGCGCGGAGGCCGAACTCGGCGCCGGCCTCGATCAGCGCGGTGTAGACCGAAACGGCGAACTCCGCCGGCACGTAAAGCTCCCAGCCGAGCTCGCCGACATAGGTGATGCGATGGGCCCGCAAGGTCGCGTAACCGATGCCGATCTCGCCCCAGGTGCCGAAGGGGAAGGCGTCATTGCCGAGATCGGCGCCGCTTAGCGCCGCCAGCAACTCGCGCGATTTCGGCCCCATGACGCCGATCACCGCATAGGCCCCGGTGACGTCGGTGAGGGCGGCGTTGGCGCCATCGGCGATATTGCGGCGGATCCAATCGGCATCGCGCGTCGTCTGGGCCGTGCCCGAGACGATGAAATAGGCGTCTTCGGCCAAGCGGGTGACGGTCACATCGCTCTCGTACCCGCCACGACCGTTGAGCATGCCGGTATAGACGATCCGCCCGGCATCGACCCCGACATCGTTGGCGCAGAGATTCTGCAACACCGCCTCGGCGTCCCGCCCCTGGAGCAGGAATTTCGAGAACGAGGTCTGATCGAAGATCGCGACCGCCTCGCGGGCCGCGCGGTGCTCACGGGCGGCATAGGGGAACCAGTTCTGACGCCCGAAGGAATATTCGACCCTGGGTTCGACGCCATCGGGGGCGAACCAGTTGGCCCGCTCCCACCCCATCTTGGAGCCGAAGCAGGCGCCGGCCCGTTTCAGATGCCGATATAGCGGCGAGCGGCGAAGCGGCCTCGCCGATTCCATCTCCAGGTTGGGCCAATGTATGGCGTAGTGCTTGCCGACGGCTTCGCCGACACGCGCCGCGAGCCACGCCTCATCGGCGTTGAACGGGGCGAAGCGGCGGATATCCACCGGCCAGAGGTCCATGGTCGGCTCGCCGGCGTCGATCCATTCGGCCAAGGCCTTGCCGGCGCCGCCGGCGCTGGCGATGCCCATGGAATTCATGCCGGCGCCGACAAAGAAGTTCCTGACCTCGGGCGCCTCGCCGAGGATGAAGTTGGTGTCCGGCGTGAAGCATTCGGGCCCGTTCACCAGTTGGCGCACCTCGGCGGTCTCGAGCGCCGGCACGCGGATGAGGGCGTTCGTCATCAGGATCTCGAACTGGTCCCAGTCCTCGTTCAGCAGGGTGAACTCGAAGCCATCCGGGATGCCGTCCATGCCCCAGGGCTTGGCCTCGGGCTCGAACCCGCCCATGACGAGGCCGCCGACTTCCTCCTTGAAGTAGATAGAGCCGTCGGGATCGCGCAGCACCGGCAGATCGGGGGTGACGCCGTCGATCTCCTTGGTGACGATGTACATATGCTCGGCCGAATAAAGCGGCACCGTGACGCCGCACATGCGCCCCACTTGCCGCCCCCACTGGCCGGCGCAGTTGACGACGATGTCACAGGCGATGGCGCCGTGATCGGTCGCGACCCCGGTGACGGCGCCGCCCGCGATGTCGACGCCGGTGACCTTGACCCGTTCGAAGATCTTGACGCCGCCGGCGCGCGCGCCCTTGGCCAGCGCCTGGGTCACGTCCGACGGGTTGACCTTGCCGTCGCCCGGGATCCAGACGCCGCCGATGAGGTCGTCGGCGCGCATCACCGGCCATAGCCGCCCGGCCTCTTCGGCGCCGATCACCTCGGCCTCGACGCCGTGGGCCCGGGCCATGGCGGCGGTGCGCTTGAGCAGGGTCATGCGGTCATCGGTGCGGGCGACGGCGAGGCTGCCGCAGCGTTTCCAGCCCGTCGCCTGGCCGGTCTCGGCCTCGAGATTTTCATAGAGCTCGCACGAGTAGCGAATGAGGCGGGTCAGGTTCTGATGGGCGCGCAACTGGCCGACCAGCCCGGCGGCGTGCCATGTCGTGCCGCAACTGAGCTGGCCCTGTTCGAGGAGCACGATTTCGCGCCAACCAAGCTTGGCCAGATGATAGGCGACGGAACAGCCGACGATGCCGCCGCCGATGATCACCGCCCGGGCCTGGGTGGGTAAGGTTTGGTCCATGCAGTCCTGCGCCAGCTTTTCGGGCTTACTCCAGCCTTCCTTCGAACGCCGCGCGATAGATCGAAAGCATCTCCTCAGGCCCGGCCGGGACCGGGTTGGTGGCGGCGGTCGGATCCTTGGCCGCCATTTCGGCCAGTTCCGGAAGGCGGCCCTCCTCGACGCCGAGATCCTTCGCCGTCGGCGGGATGTCCAAGGTCTCGCGCAGGCGCAACAGCCAATCGAGCACGGCGTCGAAGGAAGGTTCATCCAATGCCAGGCAGCGGGCGAGACGCGCCATCTTGCCCTCGATCGCGGCGCGGTTGAAGACGCAGACATAGGGCAGGAACACGGCGTTGGTCAGCCCGTGGTGGGTGTCATAGAGCGCGCCGACGGGGTGGCTCAGGGAATGGACGGCGCCGAGCCCCTTCTGGAAGGCGACCGCCCCCATGCTGGCCGCCGCCATCATGTGGCTCCTCGCCGCAAGGTTCCGGCCGTCGCCATAGGCCATCGGCAGCCATTCCTTGATCAGGCGCATGGCCTCCAAGGCGATGCCGTCGGCCATGGGATGGAAACCGGGCGCCGCGAACGCCTCGAAGCTGTGGGCGAGCGCGTCCATCCCCGTCGCCGCCGTGATCCGGGGCGGAAGCGTAAGGGTCAGCGCCGGATCGGCGATGATGACGCCCGGCATCATCTTCGGATGGAAGATGATCTTCTTGGTCCCGGTCTCCTCGCAAAGCAGCACCGCGGCGCGCCCGGTCTCCGACCCCGTTCCCGCCGTCGTCGGCACCGCCACCACCGGGGCCAGGCCTTGCGTATTGGCGCGGGTCCAGTTATCGCCGACATCCTCGAAGTCCCAGGCCGGGCGGTCCTGGGCGATCATGAAGGCCACCGCCTTGCCGGCGTCAATCCCGCTGCCGCCGCCAAAGGCGATGACGCCGTCATGGCCGCCCGAGCGGTAGGCGTCGACGCCGGTGGCGACGTTGCCGCCCGTCGGGTTGGGCTTGACGTCCGAGAAGACGCCAACGCCGAGGCCCGCGGCTTCACAGATCTTCACCGCGTCGGCGACCATGGGAAGGGCGGCGAGGCCGGCATCGGTGATGAGCAGGGGGCGCTTCATGCCAAGGGATTGGCACGCCTCGGCCAGTTCGGCGATCCGTCCGGCGCCGAAGCGGAACTGGGTCGGATAGGCCCAATCGCCCCTGAGTCCGGTGTTGCCGTTGGCCATGGCGTTCGCTCCCCTCTTCCCGTCCGATACGCCGCTAGAGGGCGGTGCGCAAGTGGAACGACTTGGGGCGGGTCAGGTGCCCGTAAGCGATGGATGAGAGGGCACAGCCGCGTCCCGAATCCTTGACCCCGGTCCATGCCAGCGCCGGGTCGAGAGTATCGCAGCGGTTCATGAACCAGGTGCCGACCTCGACCCGATCGCCGATGCCGATGGCCGCTTCCTCGTCCGTCGTCCAGATCGAGGCGGTGAGACCATAGGGGCTGTCGTTCATCAGTGTGACCGCTTCCTCGTCGGAGCTCACCTTCATGATGCCGGCGACGGGGCCGAAAGTCTCCTCGCGCATCACCGCCATGGAGTGATCGACATCTATCAGCACCTGGGGCGCGAGATAGGGCGTCCCTTCCTTGTCGCTGGCGAAGCCGCCGGGATCGATCAGCGCCTTGGCGCCCGCCGCGACGGCGTCGGCGATCTGCCCCCGCACATGATCGGCGGCGGCCGCCCGCACCATCGGACCGAGCGTCGTGGCGCGGTCAAGCGGATCGCCGAGGACGTATGCGCGGGTCCGTTCCGCGAAGCCGTCGACGAAGCGGTCATGGATATCGACGTGGGCGTAGATGCGCTCGACGGCGCAGCAGGACTGGCCCGAGTTGAAGAACGCCCCGTCGACCAGATTCTCGATCGCATGATCGAGGTCGGAATCGGCGCGCACATAGGCCGGATCCTTGCCGCCGAGCTCGAGGCCGACGCCGATGAAACGCCCGGCGGCGGCCGTCTCCACCCTCCGCCCGCCGGGGACCGAGCCGGTGAAGGCGACGAAATCGATACCATCGGCGCCGATCATCCTCTCGGCCTGGGCGTGATCGAGATGGAGGTACTGGAAGACACCCTCGGGCAGACCGGCGCCTGAGAAGGCCTCGGCCATGCGCTCCGCCGCAAGCGGCGTCTGGGAGGAATGCTTCAGGATCACCGCGTTCCCCGCCATGATCGCCGGGATGACCGAGTTGACCGCCGTAAGGTAGGGGTAGTTCCAGGGCGCGATGGTGAAGACGACGCCCAGCGGCTGGTGGCGGATGAAGCGGGTGAAGCCGTCCTTCGGTTCGATCCCGAGATCGGCGAGGGCATCGGCCGCGGCGGCGATCATGTAACGCGCGCGCTCCTCGAACCCGCGCACTTCGCCCGGCGCGAAGCGGATGGGGCGGCCCATCTGCCAACTGATTTCCTCGGCGATGGCCGCGCCCTTGGCGACGAAGGCGTCGACGGCGGCCGAACAATACCCCGCGCGGGCCGCCACCGGCACGTGCTTCCAGCTGGCCTGCGCGTCGGCCGCGCGCGTCAGGGCATCGGCGATCCCGGCCTCGTCGGCGAAGGGGCGTTCGAGGTAAACGCTGCCGTCGACCGGCGTGATGGTGCTGAATTTCCCGGACATGGGCCGTCTCTCTATCGCCGGGCCAAGAGCCCGGCGGGCGACTCGTCCTCAGATGATCTCAAAGTAGCGCTCCATCTCCCAGTCGGTGATGTGCTTGCGGAATTCCCGCTCCTCCCACTCGCGCGAGGCGGCGTAATGCTCGACGAAGTCATCGCCGAACCACTCGCGCGCCACCTTCGAGGATTTGAGACGCTGGGCCGCCTCCCACAGGGTCGCCGGAAAGGCCAGGCGCTTCGGGAACTTCTTGTCGTAAGCGCTGCCCACGACCGGCGCCTCGGGCTCGGCCTTGGTCTCTATCCCCCAAAGGCCCGACGCCAGGGCCGCGGCGTAGGCGATGTAGGGATTGGCGTCGGCGGCGGCGATGCGGTACTCGACCCTTTGGGCCTTCTCCGAGCCGCAGATCGCACGGAGCGCGCAGGTGCGGTTGTCCACCCCCCAACTGGCCTCGGTCGGCGCCCAGAAGCCGGGGATCAGCCGGGTGAAGGAATTGACCGTCGGCGCGATCATCGACAGCAACTCCCCCATCAGCTTCTGCTGGCCGCCGATGAAGTGGCGCATGGTGTCGGAGATATTGTCGGGCGCCTTGGCGTCGTAGAAGGCCGGCTTTCCGTTCTTACCTTTGAGCGACAGGTGGATATGGCCGCTCTGGCCGGGCCAGTCGGGCGACCACTTGGCCATGAAGGTGGCCATCAGGCCGTTGCGTTGTGCCATCACCTTGGTGAAGGTCTTGAACAGCGCCGCCTTGTCCGCCGATGCCTCGCCGCCATCGACCGCGATCGCCGCCTCGAGCACGCCGGGTCCGGTCTCCTCGTGCAGGGCCTCGAGACCGAAATCCATGCCCTCGCAGGTGCCGAGAAGCTCGCGGTAGAAATCCGCGTGCACCGTGTTGCGCAGCACCGAATAGCCGAAGAAGCCGGGCGACATGGGCTTGAGGTTACGGTAGTGCTTCTCCCGCGCCGAATGCGGCGTCTCGTCGAAGAGGAAGAATTCGTACTCGAAGCCGGCGTAGGGCTCGAAGCCCATGTGGCGGCAACGCTCGATCACCCGGCGCAGCACGCCTCTGGGGCAAAGCTTGTCGGCCGGTGGCGCGAACTCGCAAAGGAAGAACAGGGTGCCGTCCTCGAACGGGATGTCGCGGCAGCTTTCCGGCAATATGCGGACCGGCGCGTCCGGGTAGCCCGTGTGCCAGCCGGTATAGGTGACGTTGTCGTAAAGCTGATCGTGGGAATCCCAGCCCAGCACCACGTCACAGAAACCGAAGCCGCCATCGAGGGCCGAGAAGAACTTAGCCGCCGACATGTACTTGCCGCGCATGACGCCGTCGACATCGAACAGGCCGACCTTGACGTGGCTGAGCTTGCGCTTTTCCACGATCTCGCGGGCGCCGGCGGCGTCGGTCACCTTTCTCGGGTCCATCTCGATCTCCCTCGATGCCCGCCCGCTGTCATGGAGCGGACGGTTCGCCAATCGGCTTCTTTGCTCCGAGCACTCCTGTTTTGCCAAGGAATCAGGCATTTGTACAGCGAAGCTTGGCCGGTAACGCCACTCGCCCGGATTTCCCGCTCCGAAGCGCGGGCCATGGGTTTAGGGAAGGTTTAGGAGCCGAGCGCCCTCCCCCCGCCGACCCTCTCCTTGCCGGGACCAGCGGGCCTTCCTAGCGGTTCTTGTCGTCCCGATCGCCCCCGTAGCGCGGGCCCTTGGCGCCGCCATCGAGGGGGAATATGCCGTCGATTCGCGCGAGATCGTCGGCGCTAAGCTCGACGTCGGGGGCGACGATGTTCTCCTCGAGATAGGCCATCTCCGTCATGCCCGGGATCGGCACCAGATCGTCGCCCTGATGGAGGATCCAGGCGAGCGCCAGTTGCGCCAGCGTGCAGCCGTTATCGTCGGCCACCTCCTTGAGCCGGTCGAGGAGTCCCAGGTTGTAGCCGATGTTTTCCTCCTGGAGGCGGGGCACTCTCCGCCGCGTATCGGTCGGCTCGAGCCCGTCCAAGGTGCGGAGCTTGCCCGACAGGAAACCGCGGCCCATGGCGTAATAGGCGACGAAGCCGATGCCGAGCTCGCGGCAGGCGGGGATGGTGTCCTTCTCGTAATCTCGGACCCAGACCGAATATTCGCTTTGCAGCGCGGTGATCGGATGGACCTTGCTCGCCCGGCGAAGCGTCTCGGGCCCCGCCTCCGACAGCCCGAGATGGCGCACCTTGCCCGCCTCGACCAGGCGCGCCATGGCGCCGACCGTGTCCTCGATCGGCACCTCGGGGTCGACCCGATGCAGATAATAGATGTCGATGATTTCGGTCTGAAGCCGCTTGAGGCTTTCCTCGCACGCCACCGGCACATATTCGGGCCGCCCGTCATAAAGCCGCCCGCCCTCGCCGGGCTGGCCGCGCAAATTGCCGAACTTGGACTCCAGCACCACCTTGTCGCGCTTTCCCTTGAGCGCCTTGCCGACCCATTCCTCGTTCTGGCCCCTGCCATAGGTGCCGGCGGTGTCGAACAGCGTGATGCCGAGGTCGATGGCGCGGTGGATGATGGAGATGGCGGTGGATTCCTCGACAGGACCGTAGTTGCCGATGAAAGGCTGGCAACCGAGCCCGATGGCCGAGACCTTGACTTTCGCCTTTCCGAGTTCGCGGGTCTTCATCGTTTCATGCCTTCCCGTTCTTTGCCGATCCCCGGGCCCGATCTCCGGGGGCGATCTCCGGGGGCGGATGTTACCAGACCGCGAGGCCGGCGCCAGCCCGGCAGGCCGCGCCACGGCGGCGGCGGCCTCTGTCGGCACCACTTTGGCGCCGGGCTCGGCTTCAGGCCGAATCGGCGAGCGGCAGGTTGACTAGCAGGTTCTGGGGCTTGAGCCGCAACAGATTGTCCCCGTCCATCGCCAGGCCGAGATAGACCGGCTTGCCGGCGAGGTCCGGGCGCACCAGGGCGGAATCCTTGAATTCGAGGCGGAACAAGGTGATCAGTTGACGGCGGCGTTCGTCGGTAAGTTCCTTGCCCTCATAGAGATCGTTGAGGATGGCCGTCGCCTCGGCGTCGAGCCCGACATGCCAGGTCCAGCGTTCGTCGTTGATCTCCTCCACCGGCTCGATTTCGACGCCGGCGCCGGTGAAATGGTCGACCCAGGCCTCGAGCACGCGGCACAGCCGGTCCTGTCCGGCGCGCCCGAAACTGAAGTCGAGCACGGTATCGTGGTCCTCGTCGCGTTGCCAATAGAGCGCGCCGTTGTCCTCGTTCAGCACGTCGAGCTCGACGCTTTGCGTCGGGATCTGGGCGTCGGCCAGCAAGCGGCCGAGATTGCCGAAGCCGCCGGTGACATTCGCCATCTCCACGGTCTCCTCGTCGGCCAGCATGATGGCGCCCTCATGCAGGCCGACCATCTGGCCGCGGAAAAACAGCTCCGCCGCCCTCAGGCGGATGGGATCGGAGCAGCCCTCGAGGATGTTGCGCAGGATCACGCGGGTCATCTGTTGGATGAACAGCGGCGGCACCGTCACCCGCCCCTTCCGGAAGAGGTTGAGATAGCACCCCTCGACCGTTCCCGCTTCGAGAAGCAGATCGCGGAAGGCGAGAACGACCTCGTAGTTCTCGCGCGCGTCGGCGTCGGCAAGCGCCCCGATGCGCCCGGCCTCGACCGCAAGCCTGGGGTTGGCGAGCAAATCCTTATGGAGCGCGATTTCGGCTTCACAGGATTCCGCCACCGGTTCCATCTCCGGCCTTCGTAAATACGCCCGCAGGAACCCGTCGGTCACGGCCATGTTGCCGTCGCCGTCCCGCTCCAGCAGGTGAAATCCCGAGGACCGCCAGAAATCATCCATGGCCGAAGGATACCGCGCAAAGGGCCGGCGGCCTAGTACTCCCGGCCGGGAGAGGCGTGAAAGTGGATGCCGTGGCGGAGCCGCCCTAGTACTTACTTTCATAGGAGGGTGACACATCCGACGGCCTTGCGGGTTCTTCAGGCCCGGAGCGTGGTCCGCCGTGATGGGGGCGCATCACAAGGGCCGCGCGAGGTGAGCGTAAGGGCCTGCAAGGCCGCCCGCAGGGTCGCTTTTCGCGGCCACCGGAGGGCGTCACCGCCGCTTGACGATGTCCAGAGAACGCCGGCGCGACGCCTCCACCCCGGAGGCCGCGAAAAGACGATCATATGTCGCACCCTTCTATGAAAGTAAGGACTAAGTGACCCCTCAAGCGTCGCCGTCCCCGGTCATCGTCCAGGCTTGGGGATGGTCCGGGTCGGAGGTCCCGTGGATGACCTTGAAGCGCTCGACGATGCCGTCCTCGCCGAATGAGCGCTCGACCGCCAGCAGCGTGCGCCGCTCGTGCTCGCACAAGCCGGCGGCGTACTCGGCCTCCGCCCGGGCCGCGCTTAGCGCCGCCTCGCGGTCGGGGGCACCGAAGTGGGCGAGCAGATACCCGGCGAGGACCTCGAGGGTGGCCTCGTAGGCGGCCTCGCTGATGTTATCGACCTCGACGAAGGTCGACCAGCCGAAGCTGCCGATAGCCAAGAAGCCGTAAGCGAAGGCCTGGCGGACCTTGCCGGTGAGGGTCTCCGGGTCGGCGTCGGCGAAGACGAAGGTTCCGGGGATGGCCCACTCCCCCGGTGAAGCGGCGCGCTCGAAGATCCGGGTGTCCGATTCGTCAAACCGTATGGCGCGCGGAAAGCGCATGGCGTCCCTCGGCCTCTCCGGTGGCCTCTCCAGGCAGGCTGGTCAGGGGGCCGTCCACGTGCTACACTCCAGCCTCATCGATAACGGGGTTGCGCGATGAAAGCATTCATTTGGGCCGTCGCCGCGTGCATCTGCATCGGCGTCGTGGCCGGGGTGGTCATGACCAGCCTGGATCAAGGATTCCTTGCGATAGGCAGCGTCCGTCTCGACTGACCCGCCGCCCAATTCCTCCTCCAACCGAATCAAGGGCGCCGGCGCGCGCCTTGCCCTCACGGCGTCACCTCCTTGCCGGTGGCGACGTCCCAGACCCGGATGACGCGGTCGTGTCCGCCGGTAAGCGCGCGCCGCCCGTCGGGCGAAAAGGCGACCGCCCACACCGGGAAGCGGCCCCTGAAAAAACGATGCACCTCCCGTCCCGATGCCACCTCCCAGAGCCGGG
Organism: Pseudomonadota bacterium; assembly: GCA_022545545.1. Taxonomy (GTDB): domain Bacteria; phylum Pseudomonadota; class Alphaproteobacteria; order SMXQ01; family SMXQ01; genus JACZQV01. The sequence goes on along the minus strand of JACZQV010000004.1, from coordinate 10,581 downwards.
CGGTGCCGTCACCGCCGGCTGAAAGAAGGAGCCGGCCGTCGGGCGAAAAGACGACGCGCGAGACGTATTGGTCGTGGCCTTCCAGGGTGCGGATCTCGGCGCCGGTGGCCAGGTCCCAGAGCTTGATGGTCTTATCCGTGCTGGCCGAGGCGGCCCAAGCGCCATCGGGGGAAAGCGCCACGGAGTTGATGGAATAGTCGTGACCGTTGAACCTCTTGACCACGCTCCCGCTTTCCAGTTCCCACAGAAACATCGTCGCATCGTAGGCCACGGACAGCACGAAACGGCCATCGGGGGTCACGACGACCGAGTTGACGTTGGCGCCGTGGTCTTCGAAGGTGCGGATCACACCCCCGGTAGCGGTATCCCAGACCTTCACGGTGCGGTCCCAACTGGCGGATAACACCGTCTTTCCTTGCGGCGTGAACACCGCCGAGTAGATGCTGTTGATGTGGCCGTTGAAGGTGCGGAGCTCCTTGCCGGTGGCCACGTCCCACAGCCTCAGCGTCTGGTCCCAGCTGCCCGAAAGGATGGTCTTGCCGTCCGGCGAGAAGGCGACCGAGTTGATCGAGCCTTCATGGCCGGCGAAGCGGCGGATCTCCTTGCCGGTGGCGGCGTCCCACAGCCTCAGCGTCTGGTCCCAGCTGCCCGAAAGGATGGTCTTGCCATCGGCCGAATAGGTGAGCACGTTGACGATTGCGTCGTGCTCCATCGGCGCCGCCTGGACCGGTAAGGCGAGGACGGCCGCCAACAGCATCGACGCCGCCAGGGCCGGTGTGATCGATCGCGGTTTCCTCATGGCGTCTCCACCCCGTCTCGCCGTCCGATGGCTGAAAGCGCCGCGAGAAGCGCGATCGGCCGGTCGGCGCCATCACCGCCGAGCAACAAGGCGCCGTCGTCGTCGATGCCGCCGAAGGTGCCGGAGATACGCTCTCCTCCGAGCTCCAACTCGATTTTTTCACCGTGACCCGGCGCGTGGCGCAGCCACATGGTCCGAATCGGATCGAAACCGTCATCCTGCCAGCGGTTGACCCAGTTGAGGAAATGCCGGGCGAAAACTTCCAACAGGGCCCCGGCCGTGAGGTCCTGGCAGCCTTCCTCGACAAGCGAGGTGACTTCGAGGTCGATCTTGTCGCCGCCGGCCGTTGGCGGCGCGACATTGGCATGGGCGAGGAGAACCAGCCACTCGGGAACCGATCCGGCGGTGGCGTCCCCAGGCAGTTCGACGCCGATGCGCGCGACGCGGGCGCCGTTGGCGTCGACCCGGTTCGGCCAGATCAATGTCACTTCCGTCAGCGGCGGCACGACGATGGCGAGGGCGTCATTGAGCCCCAGCATAGCGACGTAAGTGACCAGCATGGCGCGCTCGAAGACATCGTCCGGGTGCAGGATCACGGCGCAGTCGAGCCTGTCGTCGCGCGCGCGCCAAAGCAGGGTGCCGTCTTCGGCCCCCTCGGCGGCCATCTGCCGGGCCTTGGAATTAAGCTCGGCGTCCGGCGCCAGTGCGACCAGACGATACGCCGGCGGAACTCTGGGGTGCTGGGTCATCGACCGTCACCGCGACCACTAGTACCTACTTTCATAGGAGGGTGATACATATGATCGTCTTTTCGCGGCCTCCGGGGTGGAAGCGGCGCGCCGGCGTTCTCCGGACATCGTCAAGCGGCGCTTGAGCCCTCCGGTGGCCGCGAAAAACGGACCCTTCGGGCGGCCTTGCGGGCCCTTCGGACGGCGGCGCGCGGCCCTTGTGATGCGCCCGGCATCACGGCGGACCACGCTCCTAGCCGAGAGAACCCGCAAGGCCGTCAGATGTGTCACCCTCCTATGAAAGTAAGTACTAGGCCGGCGGCGCTAACGCCAGATGAAACCCCAGCTCAATGTGTCCGGGGAATGGAGGTTGGGTACGTACGATGGAGCCTGGTTGGCGTCAAGCCCGCTGGCGCGGTGGCGGTAGCCCGAAACCAGTTTCCCGGTCTCGACATCGACGACGATGGTGCTGACCTGGAAGGCCTCGTCGAAATTTCCGCCGGGGTTCATTATCGTGACCACGAAGACCTTGCGGCCGTCGACTTTTCCCGGCCGCACCTTGAGGACCTTGACGCCGAAGGCCTTGGCGACTTTCGCCTTGACCTGATCGGCGTTCATCGCCGCCAAGGCTGGTAAGGGAAACGACAACGCGGCGACCAGCAGCGCTGCCGCGAAGCAGACGCCGACGCGTTTCCCATCAATCATCGCCGGCCTCGCTCGGACCCGCCGACTTCGCGCCCGGCTCCAGCTCCGCCAACCACAGGTCGTGGTGTTCGCGCGCCCAATTTTCATCGACCTGGCCGCTGCCCATGGCGTCGAAGGCGCCCACCATGCCGAGCGTGCCGATGTAGATGTGAGCGATGATGAGGGCGATCATCACCAGGCCCATCAGGGCATGCCAGAGCTGGAACAGCTGCATTTCCTGCATCGACGTCAGATCGGTCGGCAAGTCGAAGCCGAAGATGTTGAGGAGGGCGAATGACGGCCCAAACGCCTCGATAGTGAACGGGAACATCAACACCAGGCCGGAGAAGCTGATCGAAATGCCACCAAGGATCACCGCCCAGAATATGACCTTCTGTCCGGCATTGAACTTTTTCGCCGATACATGGGTCCCCTTGGTGAACATTCCGCCCCCTTTCGCCACCCAGGCCAGGTCGTGCCGGTCGGGGATGTTCTGGCGGAGCCAAAGCACGGCGATCATGACGATCCCGATCATGAAGGCGAAGGAAACGAAGTTGTGGGCGTATTTGCCGGCCAGGGTCAGGGTGGAGAACGCCTCGGGCCCGATGACGGGCAAAATCACATAGCGGCCGTACAAGATATTCAGACCCGTGAGCCCGAGGACGATGAAGCTCGTCGCCGTCAGCCAGTGAGCGAAGCGTTCGACACCATTGAACCGTTCGACCGTCCGGCCCGACATCCCCTTCTCGACCCTGATCCGGCCGCGGAGGAGGAAGAATACCGCCAACACGGCGATGACCCCGCCCAACCCCCACCCGCCATAGACCGAGAGCGGTCCGTTACGCATGTTTCGCCAGTTCTCGCCCTCGGACTGGATCGCCACGCCCTTCTGTTTGTCGCGATAGGGAACGTCACTGCGGTAACCTCTGCGCAGGGCGCGCCAGAGGTCGGAGTCGCTGCTCGTGCCCAGGCTCTTGCCCGGCACGTTGCCCTTTTCCTGCGCCGCCGCCGGACCGATCAAGGCGTCGGAAAGGTCGACGCCGCCGACGCCGGCGATCAACAGCGACGCGACCGCCGCCGCTAAAATTCGCTTCAGCCAATATTCCATGACCGTTCCCCGTTAATTCAGTTGCCGCTCTGTCGACGCGCGCGTTCACGCAGGGCATCGAGGGGCGTCGACGCCGGTGGGCGCACGTCCGGCGGTGTCCCCGAACCCGGTCCGCCGCCGCCTTGTGGCCCGGTGAGTTCGTTCTGGCGCTGAATTCGTATCAAAAGGGCGCGGCGCGCCTGCTTGGAAACCGGCGTATCGGGCTTACCCAGGTAAACGCCCTTATCGTAAAGGAGTACGCGACCCTGCTCGTCCTCGCGGCAGGCGCCGAGCGAAGCGCCGACCGCCACTAGACAAGCGAGCGTAATGATGAGCTTTCCGGTTTTCATGAGCAAATCCCGACCGCAGGCTGTTCGATCAACTTTCGGATCATGCGCCCACGGCGGACCTCGGCGCAAGGCCTCTCTCGGGTTCCGCCACCGACGCGTCCTCCAAATGACAAGGGGAGGCGGCGTACATTTGGGCCGCCCCCCCTCGAAATTTGCCAGCGCCAGGGCTTTAGATTCTTCCGCCCTTGATCTGGTAAGCGGTGCCCCAACCCCAGGCGCCCGAACCGAAGCCGCGGGCGACCACGCGCTCGCGGTAAATGTCGGACACCTTCTCGCCGTCGCCGGCGAGTAACGCCTTGGTCGAGCACATCTCCGCGCACAGCGGCAGCTTGCCTTCGGCCAGACGGTTGCGGCCATACTTCTGGAACTCGGCGTCCGAGTGGTCCTCCTCCGGACCGCCGTTGCAGAAGGTGCACTTGTCCATCTTGCCGCGGCTGCCGTAATTGCCCGCCTGCGGATACTGCGGCGCGCCGAATGGGCAGGCGTAGAAGCAGTAGCCGCAGCCGATACAGAGGTCCTTGGAATGCAGCACCACACCGTCTTCGGTCTGGTAGATGCAGTCCACCGGGCACACCGCGATGCACGGCGCGTCCGAGCAATGCATGCAGGCGACCGAGATCGACCGTTCCCCGGGTCTGCCGTCGTTAATCGTAACTACCCGACGGCGGGTGATCCCCCACGGAACCTCGTGCTCGTTCTTGCACGCCACGGTGCACGCGTTGCACTCGATGCAGCGCTCGGCGTCACACAGGAATTTCATTCTTGCCATGATAGATCCTCCTTACGCTGCCTTGATGCGACAGAGACTGCACTTGGTTTCCTGCATCTGAGTGACCGAGTCATAGCCGTAGGTGAACACGGCGTTGGCGGATTCCCCCATGACGTAGGGATCGGCCCCCGACGGGTACTTGTCCCTCAGGCTCTTGCCTTCCCAGACTCCCGCGAAGCTCAACGGCAGCCAGACGACGCCGCGGCCCACGCGATCGGTGACCATGGCCTTGACCTTGATGCGGCCGCCCTCCGGACCCTCGACCCACATGTCGCCGCCGTTGCGGATGCCCGCGTTGTTGGCGTCATAGGTGTTGACCTCGCAGTACATTTCCTGCTGGAGTTCGGCGAGCCACGGGTTGGCCCGAGTCAAGTCGCCGCCGCCCTCGTACTCCGTTATCCGCCCGGACGTCATGATCAGCGGATAGTCCTTGGAGACATCCTTATCCTGGATCGACTTGTAGTAGGTCGGCGTACGATAGCGCCGGGTATCCGGATAGGTCGGGTAGTCGGCGACCAGATCCCGCCTCGGCGTATACAACGGCTCGCGGTGGATCGGCACCGGATCCGGGAAGTTCCACACCACGCACCGCGCCTTGGCGTTGCCGAAGGGCGAGCAGCCATGCTTGATCGCCACCCGCTGGATGCCGCCCGAAAGGTCGGTCTTCCAGTTGGTCTTGTCGCCGGCGATCTTGGCGATGGTCGCCCGTTCCTTCGCGGTGAGGTCCTTGTCCCAGCCGAGCTTCTTGAGCACGGCCATGGAGAACTCGGGGTAACCGTCCTTGATCTCCGAGCCCACCGAGTACGAGCCCTCGGCAAGCAGGTTCTCCCCGTTCCTCTGCACCCCGAAGCGGGCCCGGAAGGTCAGACCGCCTTCCGCCACCGGTTTCGAGGTGTCGTAGAGGATGTGGGTGCCCGGGTGCTTCATCTCGGGCGTGCCCCAGCACGGCCACGGCAGACCGTAGGTCTCGCCATCCGCGGGACCGCCCACGGCCTTCAGCGTCGTCTTGTCGAAGGTGTGCTGGTACTTCATGTGCATCTTCAGCCGCTCCGGCGACTGGCCGGTGTAGCCGATGGTCCACATGCCGCGATTCCACTCGCGGGTGATGTCCTCGATCAACGGCTCGTTGCCGTTGACCTTGATGTTCTTGAACATCTCCTTGGCGAAGCCGAACTTCTTGGCCAACAGGTACGCGATGACGTGATCGGGCTTCGATTCGAAGATCGGCTCGCTCACCTTGTCACGCCACTGGAGGTTCCGGTTCGAACACGTCACCGAACCGTATTGCTCCCACTGCGTGGAGGCCGGCAGCAAGTAGACGCCGTCCGTGCGGTCGTGCAAAACCGAAGCGATGCCCGGAATCGGATCGATATTGACCAAGAGATCCAGCTTGTCGAAAGCCTTTCTCATCTCCGGCAGTCGGGTCTGGGAGTTGGCCGAATGGCCCCAGTAGACCAGCGCCTTGACTTGTTCCGGCTGATCCAACTGATCCTTCGGAATCAGCACGCCGTCGATCCAGCGCGAAACCGGCATCCCCGCGGATTGCATCAGCTTCTTGGACGCGAAACGCTTGAGCAGGTAGTCGTAATCGACATCCCATACCCGCGCCCAATGCTTCCACGAGCCGGTCTTCAGGCCGTAGTACCCCGGAAGCGTATGGCACAGCACGCCAAAGTCGGTGGCGCCCTGGACGTTGTCGTGGCCGCGGAAGATGTTGCATCCGCCGCCGGCGACGCCCATGTTGCCCAAGGCGAGCTGCAGGATGCAGAGCGCCCGGGTGTTGTTGTTGCCGATGGTGTGCTGGGTGATGCCCATGGCCCAGATCACCGTCCCCGGACGGTTGTTGGCCATGAGCCGCGCCACGCGCCTCAACTGGGCGCCCGGTACGCCGGAAACCCGCTCGACCTCCTTCGGGTTCCATTTCTTGACCTCGGCCCTGATCTGGTCCATTCCCCAGGTGCGCCGGCGGATGTATTCCTTGTCCTCCCAGCCGTTCTCGAAAATGTGCCAGAGAGTGCCCCAGATCACCGCCATGTCGGACCCGGACCGCATGCGGACGAATTCGTCGGCATGGGCCGCCGTGCGGGTGAAGCGCGGGTCGATGACGATCAGCGGCGCGTTGTTCTGCTCCTTCGCCCTGAGGATGTGCTGGCAGGCCACCGGGTGCCCTTCCGCCGCGTTACTGCCGATCAGGTAGATCGCACGCGCATTGCGGATGTCCGGCATGGAGTTGGTCATGGCGCCGTAGCCCCAGGTGTTGGCAACGCCCGCGACCGTGGTCGAGTGGCAGATGCGCGCCTGGTGATCGATGTTATTGGTGCCCCAGAAGGCGGCGAACTTACGCTGCAAATACGCGTTCTCGTTGCTCACCTTGGCCGAGCCCATCCAATAGACCGAATCCGGTCCGGCCTTCTTGCGAATCGCCAAGAGCTTGTCGCCGATCTCGTCGATGGCCTGATCCCAGGAGAGCCGCTTCCACTTTCCGCCCTCCAGCTTCATCGGGTACCTCAGCCGCCGGGCGCCATGGGTGTCGTCGCGGACCGACGCCCCCTTGGCGCAATGGGTGCCATTGTTGAGGGGACTGTCGAATCCTGGCTCCTGGCCGATCCAGACGCCGCCTTGCACCTCGGCCTCCACCGTGCAGCCGACGGCGCAGTGGGTGCAGACCGATCTGACAATTTTAATTTTGCCACTAGGCCCCGTCACCTGGGCATCGGCCATTTTGACCATCCCGAATTGCATCGTCGAGGCCGCGGCAAACCCGCCGGCGGCAAGTCCCGAACCGATCAGAAAGCCGCGGCGATCGACGGCGCGGCCGACTACGCCGGCCAGCGCATGAGACAAACGAGGGCCATTCGCTACCCCGTTGGTCTTCTTTCTAAGCATTGCCTGTCTCCTAGCTTTGTTAAGGCTCCGATTGGCGCCGACGGTCCCTTAGAACCGCGCCAATTCGTAATACTTCTTAACGTGCTCCGTTTCCTGGTAAGCGCTCTTCTTGAAGCCCTTGCCGGGTTTGACCTCGGCCTTCGCCGAATTACCGGAAAGACCCGCCGCGACCACACCGGCCGCGCCGGCACCGACACCGGCCTTCTTGAAAAAGGCCCGGCGTCCCGGCGATTTCAGTGTTTCATTTTTACTCATGGTCTTACCCTTTCATGCGGCATGTGTTGGTGCCAAAAAAGTCTGCCTAGGGGGCTCCGCCCTTTGCCGGCGCTAGGCCGCCATCTCAAACGCCTGGGACTCGATCCGCAAGAACAGCTTGCCGATCGTCCCCACCGGTTTGTAGAAGCTGGCGCTCTCCACCGCTTCCAGATCCTCGAAAAAGCGCTCGGCCCATGGCGCGATGTGGGTGTCGAAGAACGCCTGCTGCCGGGCCAGGTCGACCGGCTTCCCGAAGGCGCCGGTAATCAACCCGCACATCATTTCGAAAAGGGCCACGATATGGTCCTCCGGCTCCGAAGAATCGTCGCTTCCGGCGATGCCGAGTTCGGCCATCTCCAAACGAACCTTGGCCAGGGGTTTCTCGTAAAACAACCCGGTCAAATAGTAGGACGCGTAAGGGTTCAGCTCCGCTTCCCCGACACCGACGAAGATATCGTGGAACTCGTCATCGACGGCTTCCGGCGTGCTGTCGCGTGCGGCGGACGCGAGCCGGGCCAACGCCCCGCCCATCTCGCCTTCGCCGGCCTCGAGCGCGCCGACGCCGGCAAGCGTCTCCGCGTCCGGCGGCGCGCGAAGCAGCGACGCCAACAGCATATAGGTGTTGGCCCGAAGCATATCTTCGGCGGCAACTTCGCTCGGCGAATTTTCCGTGATGGCTTGGCCTCCCCGTCGCGCGAAAGCGCTTTTTCTGTCACGCCACTCTCACCGGTGGCTTGAGCCCAAGAACCTAGCCGTAAGTCTGGACCAACGCCGGCCTCTTGTCAAAGAAAAGATGATCAAAAATTTTCACGCATACTCTCATTGTATTTATGGTTAGGTGACCTCATTAGACACGCCTCAGGCAGGCTTGCCCGAGGGTGTTCCGCCGTGGTTTGGGGTCCGGTCGGAAAGAGGCGGGCGGTGGCGGCGCAAGCGGCCGGTCAGCCGCTCTGCTTAGCGTCATCGTCTTCCGGTTCGCCGGCCCGCTCGCCGGCCTTGGCGTCATCGCCTGCCCGCTCGCCGGCCTTGGCGTCATCGCCGGCCCCAGTCTCCCGTCCGCTGTCCGCGCCAAGCCGCGCCGGCGCTTCCCCGTCTTCTTTTGTCGGCCCTTCATCTCCTTCCGCTGCGGTCTCGGCGCCGTGATCGGCCGCATCCTTGCCGGACTTTTTGAGTCTTTTCGCGAGATTTTCGGCGACGACAAAGGCGGTACGGTAGTCTTCATCGTAATCGTCGAGGCCGTCGATGACGGCGAAGACCGGATCGCTCCGCCACAGCTTGCGCAAGGCAAGCTTCTTCAACTCCTCCGGCACCCCTTCCTTCATGAACACGGTGAAGTCGGAGTCCTTGTCGAGCGTCTCGATGTCCGGCAAATCCAGGGCCGCGGTCTCTTCTTCGCCGGTCGCGGGTTGCGCATCTGCCGGCTCGGGCCTGGCGCTCTCATCCTTGGGAACATCGCCGGGCCCGGGCTCGCGCCGGCGGCGCTTCTGTTTAAGACGCGACCAGCGCCCGATGAATCTTTCGTCAGTGCGCGCCATCATCCCTCCTCGGACCGGCGGCGAGGCCGTTCCGGCGGCCCCTTGCGCGGATCGTGGGGCTTGCGTTTGCGCTTGTAAAACGGCTCATCGACGTGGTGTTTGGCGACGAAGTCCGTTAGCCACGCCGCCACCACATCGGGCATCGGCGCCGCCTCGACCAGGTCCTCGTCGCCGTCGAGGTAATTCTGCGCCTCGTATGGGCACACCGTGGCCAAAAACGGAACGATGCCGGCCTCGTTCCCATCGTCGTAGCGCAACACGATGTAAACCTTTGGCAGCTCGGTCGTCAAGTTTAAGCGGTAGCCCTCGGTTTCCTTGTGGTGGATTTCCAGGGTCAGCGTGCCGGCGTGATAGCGCACCAGCCCCGGCTCCTCGGCCAGGACCCGCCATTCGTCCCCTTCGGCCGCGCCCGGGATCACCGCCACCGCGTTCCAGCTATGGGACTCCCACGGATGGTCGATCTCGCGCCGCTCGAGCACGATCCCTAAGGCCATGGACTCAGTGACCACCGTTATCCCTCATCGGTTGACGCCGAACGCCACGATCTCCAAAGTAAGGCCGATCTCAGCCGTTACCGCCGGGTGAGCGCAACGGGCGCGGGCGGGCATGGTCGGCGCCGCGACAGCCGGCATGCCAATCTCGGTTATTATAAGATAATATGACAACAAAAGGTAATTTTGGTGATAGAACAACGAGCACTTTGGGATGGAAAGCACCAGGGGCTCCACCTATACTTTGGCAACTAGTCTGGCAACGTTCCAGTCCGGCAACGTTCAAAATTTCGGATAAGGGGTGAAGGGAGCATTCGCAACCGTAACCATGGCACAACAAGGCAAGAAACTCCTGGTCTGCAACTGTGAAGGCACCATGCCGCTGGACGCCAAGGCGTTGGCCAAGGCGTTGGGCGAGGACATCCATATCCACAGGCAGCTCTGCCGTGCCGAGATCGCCAATTTCGAGAATGCGGCGGCGAAAGGCGATCGCCTGATCGTCTGCTGCACCCAGGAGGCACCGCTTTTTTCCGAGACCGTCGAGGAGGGCCCGCACGAGACGGACCTCACCTTCACCAATATCCGTGAGCGCGCGGGCTGGTCGGCGGAGGCCAAGGGGGCGACGGCGAAAATCGTGGCGCTGATCGCCGAGGCGGCGTTGGATATCCCGGACTCGCGCACGTCGGCCCTCGTTTCCGAAGGCAGGGTGCTGGTTTACGGCCGCGGCGAGAGCGCCATCGACGCGGCCAAGCAACTGTCGAGCCGCCTGGATGCGACCGTGCTGCTGGCGCGCGCCGATGACGTGTTGCCGCCGAGCGTCACCGAGGTCGCCCTGTTCAAGGGCGTGATCAGCGCCGCCAAGGGCCATTTCGGCGCTTACGAGGTCACCGTCGATGATTGGGCGCCGCCGGAAATTGCCGGCGTGTCGTCGGACCACATCTACGGAGCCCAGTGCATGCTCGGGGCGCAGTGGGCCTTGCGCGTGATCGAGCACGTC
>JACZQV010000079.1 GCA_022545545.1 Pseudomonadota bacterium | reverse complement strand
CGCTTCATCCACCACCACACGCCGAAGGCCCAGTACGCCGACGCCGGCCTCGATGCCCGCGCCATCGTCGCCACGGCGCTCGACGCCTTCGGCCGGGCCGCCGAAAAGGCGCCCGCACGCGCCTGAGCCGGTGGCCGGCGGCCCGACCTCGAAGGTGCGCGGCGGCGGGGCCGGTGACGCCGGCCTGAAGAGCAAGAAATCACGCCTGGATGTGCTGCTGGTCGATCGCGGCCTGGCGGAAAGCCGGACCCGCGCCCAGGCCCTGCTGCTGGCCGGCAAGGTATTCAGCGGCGACCAACGGTTCGACAAGCCGGGCCGGCTCGTCGCCGCCGATGTTCCCTTGGAGGTCCGCGGCGCGTCCCATCCCTGGGCCTCGCGCGGCGGCATCAAGCTCGCCCATGGGCTCGATCATTTCGCCATACGGCCCGAAGGCGCGGTGGCGCTCGATATCGGGGCGTCGACCGGCGGCTTCACCGATGTGCTGCTCGCCGGTGGGGCGAAGAGGGTTTACGCGGTGGATGTCGGCCGGGGGCAGCTCGCCTGGAAGCTCAGGAACGACCCCCGCGTTATCGTTTGCGAGGGCGTGAACGCGCGGACCCTTTCCGGGAAGGAGATCGCCGACGCGGTCGACCTGATCGTCTGCGACACAAGCTTCATCGGCCTCGAGGTGGTGTTGCCGGCGCCCCTCGCCCTGGCCGCCCCCGGCGCCCGTCTCATCGCCCTGATCAAGCCCCAGTTCGAGGTCGGCAAGGGGCGCGTCGGCAAGGGCGGGATCGTCAGCGACCCAAGCCTCCATGAGGAAGTATGCGGGCGCATCCATGATTGGCTCCAGGCGCGGCCGGGCTGGGAGGTTCTCGGCATTTGCGAAAGTCCGATATCGGGCAGGGACGGCAATAAGGAGTTCCTTATCGCCGCCTGCCTCGCGGGATGAGCGTGCCGGGCGCACGCACAGACGCGGCGTTTATCGCCGAGGCGACGGTGGAAGGCCTCGGCGCCGGCGGTGACGGCATCGCGATGCTTGCCGACGGGCGCCGCGCATTCCTCCCCTACGCGGCGCCGGGAGATCTGGTGCGGGCAACGTTCGCACCCGCACGGGGCGGCGAACTCGCGGGCACGGTGACCGAAGTGCTGCGCCAAGGAGAAGGCCGCGCCCAGCCGGTCTGCCCCCATTTCGGGACCTGCGGCGGCTGCACGCTCCAGCACCTGGAGGACGGCCTCTACGCCGCGTGGAAGCGCGAAACCGTCATCAAGGCGCTTGCCCGCCACGGGCTTGGCGACGCGCCGGTGGAGCCCCTGGTGCGTACCCCGCCGGCGAGCCGGCGCCGCGCGCGTTTCACCGCCCGGCGGGGCGGCGGGGCCGGCGGCGGCGCCACGGGCACGATCGCCATCGGGTTCTACGCCCGTGGCACTCACCGTATCGTCGATATCGGCGTCTGCGCCGTGCTGGAGCCCGGCCTCGTCGCCCTGATCGCGCCGCTAAGGGAGTTGCTCGTCCGCCTGCTAACTCCGGGCGCCAAGGCCGAGATCGCCGTCAACGGGACCGACAGCGGGCTCGATGTCGTTATCATCGCCGAGGCCGATCCGACCCGCGATCAGAGAGAGGACCTTGTGCGTTTCGCCGCCGCCCGTGACCTGGCGCGGCTGTCGTGGCGGCAGGCGGCGCCAAGGGCCGGGCGTGGATCGACGGCGGGGGCGGACGCGGCTCCCGAGACCGTGGTCGAGCGCCGTCCGGTCCGCCAATTATTTTCCGGCGTTCCGGTCGATCTGCCGGCGGGCGCCTTCCTCCAGGCCAGCAGAGCGGGAGAGGCGGCGCTGGTGGAGTTGGTGACGGACGGCGTCGGCGAGGCCAAGTGGATCGCCGATCTTTTCGCCGGCGTCGGCACCTTCGCTTTCGCCCTTGCCGGGCGCGCCGGCGTCCATGCCGTCGAGGCTTCGAGGCCCATGGCCGAGGCCCTGCGGCACGCGGCCAATCACTCGGCCCTCGCCCATCCCATAGAGGTCAGCGTGCGCGATCTCATGGCCCGGCCACTCGCCGGCGATGAGCTTGCCCCTTTCGATGCGGTGGTGTTCGATCCGCCGCGCGCGGGCGCCAGGGCACAGGCCCGGGCGCTCGCCCGATCTGGCGTCGGACGCGTCGTCGCGGCGTCATGCAACGCCGCAAGCTTCGCGCGCGATGCCCGCATATTGGTCGACGGCGGCTATCGCCTTGACCGTGTCGTTGCCGTCGATCAGTTCCCGTGGACGCCACATCTGGAAATCGTCGCGTCGTTCACGCGCGAGGGAAAGGCGCGCCGCAATTAAGCGCCCGCTTCGCCGGTCTCCGCTTCCGTCGTCTCGTCCTCGTAGATCTTGCCGCCCTTATGCAGGCGCCTGGCGATGGCGGCGGTCTGGAACTGGGAGCGTTCGGTCGGCGAATGGGCGGCGAGGAACCGGGTGATGGCGATCAAGACGTTGCCGCCTTCGGCCTCGCCCCGCCATTCGTGGAACTGGCGCACCCCGGCCTCCAGCGACTGATAGGCGTGAAACCCGGCATCCTCGCGCAGCAGCGCCTCGGCGAGGGTGGCGATCATCGGTTGGGGCGGATGGCCGAGAGCCAGATAGCGGGCGACGATGCGCGCCGCCTCGTCGATCTGGCTCTGGCGGTCGAGAACGGCGAGGAGACGGCGGCGGAGATCGTCCGCCCCTTCGGGCAGACCTTCGAAATCCCCGGGCCTGGCGCCCGGCAGCGGCGCCGGCGGCACGTTGAGATAGCGGTTGACATAAAGCGCCATGGCGCCGTGATAGACGCCGCGCAAGGATTCCCAGGCCCGGTCCCGGGCCGCGTCCCCATCCGCCTCGATGCGCTTGAGCAGTTGGTGAAGCCCGTTGCAATAGGTGAAGCTGTGGTGGGCCGAGTTCCAGTCGGAATGCTCGTTGGCGGTGCCGAAGCGGGCGAGGCGCAAGGCCGCGGCGTAGGCCAGCGCGCGGCCGAGGTCGGCGGCCCGCGCGCCTTGGCGAACGGCGGTACTCAGCGCTTGCGTGATCGCCGCCGCGTCATCGGCGAGGATTTCCTCGGCCAGCGCGCCATGGCGGGTCCATGGGTCCCGTTTCGATGCGCCCTCCTCGATCGCCGCGGGAAGTTCCTCGAACGCGCTTTCGAGCAAGGGAACCAGGTCCACCGGATGGCGCCAGGAATTGGATTCTTCCCTTCCCTTGGCGGTGACCAACTGGCGGGTCAGCGCCGGCAGGATGTCCGAGGCGTGATCCCAGCCGATGACATCCAGGCACTCGAACGCCTTGTTGATGGAGTCGAGCGCGTGACCGCCATCGGCATAGTAGCGGTCGGTGACGGCACTAAGCAGCAGATCGGCGAGCGCGCCCTGGCTGGCGCCCGAGGCGATGGCCGTCAACAGGGTGCGTTCGGCGCCGTCCCGGTGGCGCACCAGCGTCCAGTGCCGCAGCCAGCGCTTCAGCGTCTCGAAGGGCGGCGGCTTGGCGCCCAGTTTCTCGCGCGCCCGGTGGGGCGTCTCGCCGTCACAGTCCGACGCCACCCGGCGGATGCCCTTGTAGAAGGCGAGATAGGTCTCGTCCTCCGGCAGGGCGGGAATGAGGTTCCCGAGCGCCGTCAGCACCGTGAGCCCGGTGCCCCAGCCGTCCCGGTTGCGGGCGCCGAACAGGGCGGCTTGGCGGATGATCTCGGCATCGTCGGTGCCTGCCGCCTTGAGGCCGAGCACGGCCTTGGCGATGACCAGGCCGATATTGTGGGCCATGCCGTCGCCGAGGCGCCGGCGCCAGTGGCCGGCTTCGTCGGCGTGACGGCAATCGCGGCCCACCCAGACCTCGCCGCCGCGGATCTCGACCGGGCAGGTGGGCACGTCGTCCGCCCACAGATCGAAGGTTGCGCCGCTCAACAGATCGAAGCGCGCATGGTGCCAGTGGCAGGTGAGGATGCCGTCCTCGATCGAGCCGCGGTGGAGCGGAAAGCCGAGGTGGGGACAACGGTTATCGAGGGCCACGACCTTGCCGGCGTCATGGACGACGAGGAGCGGCGAGCGCGCGCCGCCGAACACGAGCTTGCCCTTGGATTTGAGCTCGTCCAAGGAGCAAACGCGGATGAAGCCGTCGTTGGTTTCGCCCATATCGCGATGTCTCCCGGCCCGTTCGCGGCGATGAGCCGCCCTCCCAGCCGCACCTAGCCCGCCACTGCCCTGACTTTATCACATGGCGGCATGGCGAAGCCGCCGCAATCGTTCGGCGAAGGTGGGACGCGGCGCGCCTAGCCGCACTGGGCCCGGTGGCGCAACAAATGATCGGCCAGCACGCAGGCCATCATCGCCTCGCCGACGGGCACGGCGCGGATGCCGACACAGGGGTCGTGCCGGCCCAAGGTTGCGATATCGACTTCCTCGCCTTGGACATTGACGGTCTTGAGCGGTTTCGAGATCGAGCTCGTCGGCTTGACGGCGAATCGTACGACGACGTCCTGGCCCGAAGAGATGCCGCCAAGCGTCCCGCCGGCGTTGTTCGAGAGAAATTCGACCTCGCCGTCCTTCATGCGCATCTCATCGACATTCTCCTCGCCCGAAAGCTCGGCCGCGCCCATGCCGGCGCCGATCTCCACCCCCTTGACGGCGTTGATCCCCATCATCGCCCCGGCGAGATCGGCATCGAGCTTGCCGTAGACCGGCGCGCCCAAACCCGGCGGCACGCCGCTGGCGACGACCTCGATGACGGCGCCGGTGCTCGATTGCTGCTTGCGCACGGTTGCGAGATAGCCTTCCCACCTCTCGGCCATCGCCCGGTCGGGGCACCAGAAGGGGTTGTCCTCGATGGCGTCCCAGTCCCAGGACTCACGGTCGATCCGGTGGGGACCCATCTGGATCATGGCGCCGCGGATGGTGATCGAGGGGCCGAGAATCTTGCGCGCGATCGAACCGGCGGCGACGCGCATCGCCGTCTCGCGCGCCGATGACCGCCCGCCGCCGCGGTAATCCCGGATGCCGTATTTCCGCTGGTAGGTGAATTCGGCGTGTCCGGGGCGGAACTTGTCCTTGATCTCCTCGTAATCGCCGCTCCGCGCGTCCTCGTTCTCGACCACCATGCCGATCGGCGTGCCGATGGTCTCGCCCTCGAACACGCCGGAAAGGATGCGCACGCGGTCGGGCTCGCGGCGCTGGGTGGTGAAGCGGGACTGGCCCGGCCGGCGCCGGTCGAGCCAGTACTGGATGTCGGCTTCCGACAGCGCGATCCGGGGCGGGCAGCCGTCGACGACGCAGCCGATGGCGGGGCCGTGGCTTTCACCCCAGGTGGTGAATCGGAAAAGATGCCCGAATGTGTTGTGTGACATGATCCCTTGGGCGGCTGGCGGTGCTTAGCTGGCGGTGCTTAGACGGTGGAAATGTCGGGCGCGTCGACCGCCTTCATGCCGACGACGTGATAGCCGCAATCGACGTGATGCACCTCTCCGGTCACGCCGCTCGCCAGGTCGCTGAGAAGATACATCCCGGCCTTGCCGACATCGTCGATGGTGACGTTGCGCTTGAGCGGCGAATTGTACTCGTTCCATTTGAGGATGTAGCGGAAATCGCCGATGCCCGATGCCGCGAGGGTCTTGATCGGCCCGGCGGAAATGGCGTTGACCCGGATGTTGCGGCCGCCGAGATCGACCGCGAGGTAGCGCACGCTGGCCTCGAGCGCGGCCTTGGCGACGCCCATGACGTTGTAGTGCGGTACCACCTTCTCGGCGCCGTGGTAGGTCAGGGTGACGATGCTTCCGCCGTCCGGCATCAACGCCGCCGCCCGCTGGCAGATAGCGGTCAGGGAGTAACACGATATCCGCAGCGTCGAGGCGAAATTGCCGCCGCTGGTATCGAGATAGGGGCCCTTGAGCTCCTCCTTGTCGGAAAAGGCGATGGCGTGGACGACGAAGTCCAGCCGTCCCCAGCGCGCCTCGATGGTCTCGAACACCTGATCGATGCTGGCGTCGTCGTCGACATCGCACGGCACAACGAGGTCGGAGCCGACGGATTGGGCCAGGGGCCGGACCCGCTTGGACAAGGTGTCACCCTGATAGGAAAAGGCCAGTTCCCCGCCGTGCTCGGCGACGGTCCGGGCGATCCCCCAGGCCAGGGAGCGGTCGTTGGCGACGCCCATCACGAGGCCCTTCTTCCCCGCCATCAGTCCGTTGTTGTCCGTCATTCCTGCCTCTCGGCGAGTGGGCGGCCCGAACCGCCAAGGTGACGGCTCGGCGGCATCCTACACCAAAGAAGGGGGGGGTCAAACGTGCCGTCGGCGGCGAGGCGAGGCCAAGGCAGGGGCCAGGGCAGCCCCCCGGGGGTCATCGGTAGGCTTGGATCTTTTTCGTCCGGTGGGGGCAAAACGAAAAGGCCCGGCGGTCTCCCGCCGGGCCGTGTTTGGGTCTTCGATCGGTCCTGATGTCCGTCAGTTCACCACTTTCCAGCTACCATCGGGCTGACGGCAGGCGGTTCCGTAGGCCTGCTCGGTCCTGCCGCCGATGTTCACGGTCTGCTGATATTCGCGGCAATACTGGCCCCGTGACGTCTGGTAGGTCTTGACCGGCGTCACCGTCCCGCTATGACCGCTGTCGGGATTGCGCCAGGTCGACGTCTGGTTGATCCGGCCGGTTTCGAGCGCCGAGTGAGTCGTTTGTTGCATGGCCAGGCGATCGGCGCGGTCGAGTGACTTGCCGACTTCGCTCCCCACCCACGCGCCAAGCAGCGTACCGGCCGCGACGGCCGCGAGCTTGCCCGATCCTTTGCCGAACTGGGCGCCGAGCAGGCCGCCGGCGACGGCGCCGACGAGAGCCCCGCCGGTTTCCTTCTGGCCCCGGTTCTGCGCACAGGCGGCAACCGAGACGGCCAAAAACGCCACCAACACAAATTTGGCAAGGCTACTGGTTAGGGTCATGTTCCAGATCCTCGATCTTGGTAAACAATGAATTCGCGAGAGATGGCGCCGGGTGAACGGATGTTCGGCGCGCATATGTCTCACGCCGCTTATAACCATAATCCCATCCAAGGTGTAAAAAAACCCTTACTTGGCTATGCTCCTTAGCTTGGCCAGTATTTAAATCGAATGTCGGATATTACAGGTGATCGACGTGGAACCGACGGACCCCTTGGAACTGTTCGATCTTTGGTACCAGGAAGCGTGCAAAAGCGAGCCCGCCCTGCCCAATGCCATGTCGCTGGCGACGGTGGACGAGGCCGGCGTCCCCTCGGCGCGCATCGTGCTGCTCAAGGGCGTCGATGACGGCGGCTTCGTGTTCTACACCAATGTCGAGAGCCGCAAGGGGATCGACCTCCTGGCCGACGCCAAGGCGTCCTTGTGCTTTCACTGGAAATCGCTCGGTCGCCAGGTGCGCATCGACGGCGCGGCCGCTCCGGTCAGCGATCAAGAGGCCGACGCCTATTTCGCCACCCGGCCCCGCGAGAGCGCGATCGCGGCCTGGGCCTCGAAACAGTCCCGGCCATTGCCGGACCGGGGTGAATTGGAGCGGCGGTATGCCGATTATGACCGCCGGTTCGCGGGCGCCGACGTCCCGAGGCCGCCCTTCTGGTCGGGGTTCCGCGTCGTGCCGGAGGCCATCGAGTTCTGGGAGCATCGTCCGGACCGGCTGCACGAGAGAATCCTCTACCGGCGCCAGGGATCCGGCTGGTCGATGGGGCGGCTTTACCCCTAGAGCACTATCCATCTGGCTGGCCATCTGGCTGGATAGTGCCCTAAGCCGGACGGCGACACCGGTGCCCTCACACGGCACTGGAACGGGACGCGGTTTTTGACTAACGTTGCGCCATGAGCGCGGAGCCCAAGACCCTCATCCTCACCGGCGCCAGCCGCGGCATCGGCCATGCCACGGTCAAGCGGTTCTCCGACGAGGGCTGGAAGATCGTCACCTGCTCGCGCGAGCAGGTGCCCGACGAATGCAAACGCGATCCCAACTGGACCGATCATATCACCGTCAATCTGGGCGAGCCCGCCAATCAGGAGGATTTCATCGAGCAGGCCAACGGGCTTCTCGATGGCGGCCCGCTGCACGCCCTGATCAACAATGCCGGCATGTCGCCCAAGACCCCCTACAAGGAGCGGTTGGGCTGCCTCAACGGCGATCTCGAGGCCTGGCGCTCGGTTTACGAGCTCAACCTGTTCGCGCCCTTGAGGCTCGCCCGCGGCTTCGCCTCGGCGCTGCACAAGGGCAAGGGCGCCATCGTCAACGTCACCTCCATCGCCGGGCATTTCATCCATCCCTTCGCCGGCTCGGCCTATTCCACTTCCAAGGCGGCGCTATCGTGCCTGACGCGGGAAATGGCGGCCGAGTTCGCCGAGCTCGGCGTGCGCGTCAATGCCGTCGCCCCCGGCGAGATCGAGACCGAAATGCTGTCCGCGGAGACCGAGGTGCTGATACCGCGCATTCCGCTGCGCCGGCTCGGTCAGCCCGACGACGTGGCGTCGGTCCTCTATTTCCTCTGTTCCGGGGATTCAGGCTATGTCAGCGGCGCCGAGATCTTCGTCACCGGCGGCCAGCACCTCTACTAGCGCTTGATCCCGGCGAGCCCATGACCGGGCTCGCCTCTTGTTCCCTCAAGCGCCGGGCGCGGGCATCCGCCCGCTTGGCTTTCCTCGCTTCGCTGCGGGCGCGCGTTCGCGCTTGCCAGCGAGCCGATGAAGGTCTTCATCGGCTCGCTGGTATGATCCCGTTACCGCCAGTATGCCGCACGGCCAGTGCCGCCCCGCCGGCGATGTAATGCCACCGCTTGCGCCCGGTCAACCTCGGCGTCTCCGTCCACCGCCCTCTTGTCGGGGCGGGAAGAAGGGTCATCCCCGGCGATCTCGCGGATGAGCTTGCTCAGGACCGCGGATTGGAAGGAGGCGAAGTCCTTGGCCGGGATGGCGAAGGCGCCGGGTCCGCCGATCACGTGGTCGAGGAAGAAGACGTGGAGGCCGTAATATTCGTCGATGATCGGCAGGCCGTTGATGGTGATGCCCTGGCGCACCACCTCGTCGCGCGCCCAGGACGCCGGCCGGCCCTTATTCGTCGGACCGTCGCCCGAAATGTCGATGACCCGGCGTGCCCCTTCGAAGCCGTTGTCATCGAACAGGGTGGCGGAATAGATGATGGCGTCGCCGACCGCCGTGCCGCCGGAAAAGAGCTCCCTCGGTGAGGTGAAGAGCAAATCGGCGAATCCCTTCGCCGATTCGGCGTCGTCGATCAGGGTCCAGCCGGCGATGACCTCGTACAGGCCCGGCCCGGTCCACTCGACATAGGTCACGGCGATGGCGCGGTGCACGCCGCCGCGGATGGCGTCGATCACCCGGGGGTGGCTGAAGGCCTTGGCGTAGCCCGCCCGCTGGAGGAGGTATTCCTCTTCATCGACGCTGCCGGACGCATCGACGGCGAGGACCAGCTCGACGTCGACCGGCGCGGCGCGCACCGGCGCCGAGGCGAGGACGCAAAACACCGCCGCCGGGACGAGGAATCTCGAGAAGATGGGGCTCATCGACAGCCTTGGCGCCGGCGTCGTGGGAAACCAGGTTCAACCGTGCCGGCATGTTAAGGGCGAAGGGTCTGAGCGGTCCAATGAAAAACGGCCCGGCCCTGCCCGGGGGAGTGTCTCGGTCCGATGTCCTGCCGACGAAGCCAGCGCCGACATGACGCCCCGATTCCAATCACCAGAAGTAGTTTACCGGCATCACCTACCGCGGGCGCTGGCATCTTTGCGCTTGCCGAATGATCGTCTTCTCGCGCCCGATTGCGCCTTGGTAGGGTCTCGGACGCATCGAGCGCCCTATGCCAAGACCCCGAACCGGGTTGTAGGATCACGCTTTCGATCAAAACACGAAGTGTGCTACCGTCTTCGGTGGTTGGGTGGAATCATCCGGGAAGTCCCAGCTTAGTTATTGTGGTAGTTGCCTTGGCGGCCAACCGCCTGGCAATACTCCTAAT
Source organism: Pseudomonadota bacterium (assembly GCA_022545545.1). Lineage (GTDB taxonomy): Bacteria > Pseudomonadota > Alphaproteobacteria > SMXQ01 > SMXQ01 > JACZQV01. The sequence goes on along the minus strand of JACZQV010000079.1, from coordinate 3,974 downwards.
CCATATAACAATGCGAGCACTCTGCCTTGAGTGCCCAGCCTGGCGATGACAGACTGAAGCGAGCAAGGGAGCTGTGCGCCGCAGGGGACTCGAAGCGAGAATGACCGACGATAAGATACACCGCGGGTCAGCGCAAACTCTCGCGCCTGAAACCGTGGCCGCCCAGGCGTTGGGGCGGATCGATGAGGTGACGCGGGCGCTGGTGCCGCCCGTGCATTTGTCCACGACCTACGAACGGGACCCGGACGGTGGCTACAGCTCGGGTCGCGGCTATACACGCCCTCACAACCCAACTTACGACCAGCCCGAAGAACTCCTTGCGACCCTAGAGGGCGGGAGCGATTGCCTGCTTTTTGCCTCCGGCATGGCGGCGGCGACCGCCGTGTTTCAGTCGTTACTGCCGGGTGATCACGTGGTCGCTTCGCGGGTCATGTACTGGGCTTTGCGCACATGGTTGATCGATTTCGCGATGTCATGGGGACTCGACGTGGAATTCGTGGACACGAGTAATGTAAATGCGTTAGCCGCTGCGATGCGACCCGGGAAGACTCGGCTGGTCTGGCTTGAAACTCCCGCAAACCCAACCTGGGATATCACCGATATCGCGGCGGCCGTGGAAATCGCTCACGCTGCTCGCGCCCACCTCGCGGTCGACAGTACGGTGGCGACGCCGGTGCTGGCACGCCCGCTCGAGCTCGGGGCCGACTTGGTGGTGCATTCGGCCAGCAAGTACCTGAACGGCCACAGCGACGTGCTGGCTGGCGCGGTTGTGTGCGCAGAACAGGATTCATTCTGGCAGCGAATCCGCGCCTGGCGGCGCGACGCCGGTGCCGTGTTGGGTCCGTTCGAGGCATGGTTACTTCTGCGGGGAATGCGCACATTGTTCGTGCGGGTTCAACGATGCTCCGAAAGCGCGCTCACCATTGCACGTCATTTCGAGGGGCATCCTCGGATCTCCAAGGTGCTGTACCCTGGGCTGCCCACTCATCCTGGCCACGCGGTTGCGGCGCGTCAAATGACCGGCGGCTTCGGGGGCATGCTGTCGATTCGCCATAAACACGGCGAAGCCGCGGCGGTGGCCACGGCGGCACGGGTCGCAGTGTTCAAGCGGGCAACCTCGCTCGGCGGTGTCGAGAGCCTGATCGAGCAACGCGCCAGCATCGAGGGACCGTCGACGCCAGTTCCCCCCGACTTACTGCGCCTCTCCATCGGCCTCGAGAATCCCGAGGATCTGATCGCCGACCTAGAACAGGCGCTGGAGCACTCCGTCGCGGCCGAGCCCGCAGATGTCGAAGGGATCACGTCGCGGGACGTCGACCCGGAGGCGAAAGATGAGCCGGAAGATGAGGTAACCGCCAGGATCAAAGAGCTTTTGGATGAGCAGATTCGCCCGCTATTAGCAGACAGGGGAGGTGATCTGATCTTTCAAAATTTCACCGAAGGCATCGTGAAGCTCCGAATTGTCGGATCACCGGGCGCATCGGTCCCCATCAAGGAAAACATCGGTAACCTGATCCGCCACTACGTGCCCGAGGTCGTGGACGTCCAGCTCGTCGCCACGCTCACTGACACCGACCGCGCTCTACGTGGTGGACCCGGCACGTCGCTGTCCACGAGCGTGCAACGCGTTCTGGACGAACAGATTAACCCCGCTGTAGGCGATCACGGCGGATTCATCAGGCTGATAGAGGTCAAGGACGATATCGCCTACATCCAGTTCGAGGACGGCTGCCAGGGATGCGCCTTGGCTAATGTGACCTTGAGGCAAGGCGTCGAGGTGATGATAAAGGAGCAGATCCCCGAGATTGTTGCGATCGTGGACGTGACCGACCATGCCAGCGGAACCAACCCCTACTTTGAAACCAAGAAAGGCCCCTCTTAGACCTGCTCGCAGCGCGCGGCAAATGCTTTCCGAGGGCAGTGGATAGGTGTTGGAATAAGCGATTTAGCAGGTGGGCAACGAAAACCAGGGGTTTCCGTATCCTACTTTTTGCGCACGAACAGGAAGTCGCCGCCGTCGTGGCCAGCGTTGCGCACGTCGGAATACCGCGGCGTCCGCTCGGCGGTGATGATAACGGGCCGGCGCATCTTCGAGAATAGCGGCGTCCCGTCCATGATCGAGCGGTTGCTCTTCATCGCGTCCATGAACGCCTTGGCGAACGGCGAGTTGGCGCCGCCGCCCCCTACCGGCGCGGTTCAGAGACGCTCCGCCAAGTAGGCCATGGGGCCGCAGAATGGCGGGAAATAAGGCTTGTCAGCGGCCCGGTGTGTGTGGTAAACGTATGTGGTAAGCATTGATTATGGGAAGCCTTGGCCATGGCGTCCTACCTACAGAAACGCCGCCGTCGCTGGTATGCCGTCCTAGAGATACCGAAGGCCCTTCGCCCCCACTTTGGCAACAAACCCCGGTTCATTCAATCCCTCGAAACAGATAGCCGCATCGTGGCGCAACGTCGTGTCGGGCCGGTCATCGCTGCATGGCGATCCGAGATTGCGCGAGCGCGCCAAGAGCCGAACGACGATGCAGCATTCTTCCGGCGCGCGCTTCGCAACGCCAAGACCGAGGAACAGCGGCAGTCGATCTTAGAACAGATCGATTACGCGGCGTGGGATATCGGCGCGATCAACGTCGAAAACATCGGCGATAAACCGTCCAGCGATCCCGAGGCGCGGCGCTTTTACGCCGTGGCCACGGGGGCGCTGGTCCCGCTCACCGAACACCTTGACGAGTGGCTCAGCACGTCGCGCACCACGGCCAAGACGCAGGATATGCGGCGTTCCGTCGTTAAGCGCTTCGCGGCCAAGTTCGCCATGGTGCAAGACGTGAACCGAAAGGACGTGCGCCACTGGATAACGGCATTGATGAACGGGGGCGGTAATCTTACCCCCAGGACCGTCCAGCGCATCCTGAGCGCACTGCGGGGATACTGGCGCTACCTCCAAAGCATCGAGGTGGCGGGCGAGGATCACGAGCCCTTCAGCAGGCTCGACGTGGCCAGGCAGAACAAGCGAACCGAGCCGCGATCTAAGCGCCAGCCGTTCGAGCCGGCAGACGTGGTGAAGCTACTCGACGCGGCCATCGAGCGGGGCGACGACCAGCTAGCGGACTTGATCCGCCTAGGAATGTGGACCGGCTGCCGGATCGAGGAGCTTTGCGCGCTCAAGGTCGAGCAGGTGAAGGGCGATCACTTCGCGGTCGGCGAGGCTAAGACCGCCGCAGGATGGCGCGACGTTCCGATACATCGGGAATTGGCACAGACAATGGCGCGGCTGATCGAGGGCAGCAAAGACGGCCATGTGCTGTCCGGACTCGGCGTGAATAAGTACGGCGAGCGCTCTAATGGGGTTGGCAAGCGTTTCGGTCGCCTGAAAACTGAGTTGGGTTTCGGCCCGCAGCACGTGTTCCACTCCCTCCGCAAGACGGTGGTGACGATTTTGGAGAACGCTGGCGTGCCTGAGAATGTGGTTGCGGATATCGTGGGGCACGAAAAGACAACGATGACTTACGGGCTATACTCGGGCGGGGTGTCGCTCGCGGTGAAACGCGATGCCCTGGCGAAGCTGGCGTACTGAGTGACCGGCATACGTTCCATAGCTGGCGCGGCACGGTGATTACGATGCTCGAACGCGCCGGGGTGCCCGAGGGTACGGTGCAAGACTTGGTAGGCCACGAGCGTTCGACGCTTACGGGCAGCACCTACAGCGGCAAGAGCACGTTTGAGATGCGACGTGTTGCGCTGCGATATCCGAAGGCTTCAGCCATTTCGTCACCTCCACGACTGCTCCGGTTGCTTCCGGCTGGAGCGTTCGCCGGGTGGGATTTGCACCCACTGGGAAACGCCGCCTTATCACAGCGCACACCCGAAGCAGCCATTCGTGACACTGGTCGCCTATCAGAACAGGACCAATTTCCGAAAGCTCTAGTTCTCAAAGTACATTATCCGAATGTATAAGATGATAGATCGCCATTCGAT
>JACZQV010000174.1 GCA_022545545.1 Pseudomonadota bacterium | reverse complement strand
CCAGGCGCCGTCGGGCTGGCGGCAGGCGGTGCCGTAGACCTTCTCGGTCCGGCCGCCGATCACCGCCTCGGTGATGTATTCGCGGCAGTACCGTCCGGCGTTATTCTGGTAACTCTTGACCGGCGTCACCCTGTATTGGGTGTCGGCGTCGGGGTTTTGCCAGGCGACTTCCCTTTGGTCGGGCGACGCCTCAAGCGCCCTGCGTAGGCACTCGTTATCGGCGGTGTCCATCGACCGGGCGATGGAGGCGCCGGCCAGCGCGCCGATGAGGGTGCCGGCGGCGGTCGCCGCGAGCTTGCCGTCGCCCTTGCCGACCTTGGATCCGAGCAGGCCGCCGATAACGGCCCCCAGGGCGCCGCCGAGGAGTTGCGAGTTGCTCAAGCCCCGGTTGCAGGTGCCGGTGTATATGTCGGGATATTTGGCCCGATAGCCATGCGCCGGCGCCCAGGGAGGAGGGCCGCCGTCATAGCCGCTCCAGCTTTCCTTGTATTTATAGCCGCGACATTTACTCTTGTATTTGTATTTGTATTTGCCGGTCTTATAGTCGTATTTCTCCTGGTACTTCGTTTTACAGCCATCATCCGCGACTGCCGGCTGGGAAAGCCACACTGGCAATGACAGGCCGAGCAAGGCTAAAATCAAGGCGGTTTTCCGCATCTCCGCGTCCTCACGATTGTGATTGGCAATGGCTGATCATAGTGCCACAGTCGGATTTAACCGGCGATTAACGGGCCGTTCATCTCGTGTTCATGTGGGCTCGTTGCCGCCCCCAGGGCCGCTCCATGGCGCCCGGAAACCATGGTAATCCGGGGCATGGCAAGCACCCTCGTCCGACGATTAGCTGAAGCAAAGCTTTAAAAAATACGGCCTTCGCGATGCTTTAAAACCTGGAATTTGCCAAGCTTAAAAGCCCGGCGTTAATGCCTGGCAAGGAGGAGAACATGCCGAAAAGCCGCGCCAATGGCGTCGACATCCATTACGAGGTCGCGGGCGAAGGCCCACCAATGGTGCTGATCCACGCCAACCCCTTCGACCATAATCTGTGGATGTACCAGATCGCCCATTTCTCGACCTGGTTCAAGGTCATCGCCGTCGATATCCGGGGCTACGGGCGTTCCGAGAAGGTAACGAAGGCTTACACGCTCAAGGACATGTGCGACGACGTGCTCGGTGTGATGGGCGATGAGGCCGCCGCGCCCGCGATCCTGATGGGCTGCAGCGTCGGATCATCCATCGCCATCCTTTTGGGCCTCGATCATCGCGAGATGTTCTCGGCGATCATCCTCGTCGGCGGCAACAGCGGCGTGAGTGCCCGGTTCGAAAAGCGCATCGACGGATACACAGGGATCGGACTCCCAACCTATCACCTCCGCCACATGCGGGAATTGGTCAGCCCCGAATTCGGCCAAAGCCGGCTCGGCGGCTATCTGCTTGACACCTTCACCGAACGCCAGCCCCGGCTGATCCCCGAGGCCATCGCCAATGTGTTCAGGGCGGGCAATTCGACCGACACCACCGGGCGCCTCGGCGAATTCCGGGTGCCGGTAATGGTGATCAACGGCGAGCACGACCATTCCCTGCCGGCGGGGCGAAGGACCGCCGGCCTGATCCCCGGCGCCCGGCACGAGGTCCTGCCCGGCACCGGCCATGCGTGTTGCATCGAGGACCCGGCCGGCTTCGACGCGCTCATGATCGCCTTCCTCGAGGAACGGGGACTGATGCCGGCCCTGGATTAGGGGATTACTCGTAGTAGGCGTCGTCGCGGTAGATGACGTCGACCTGCTTGTTGGCCTTGGAATCGCCGGGCAGGGGCCCGCCCTTGATGTTGCGCCGGTCCTGGCGGTCGCCGGGATTGGCGCGGGCGCCGACGCGAATCAGCACCAGGGGTTCCTCGCTGGTCGCCTGGAACCAGTAATAGGCCCCCGCCGGGATCATGATCCCCTCCTTCGGCCCGATCTCCCTTTCCTCGCCCTCGGGACCGTAAAAGCGCGCGCTGCCCTGCATGATGACGAACATATGGTCTTCGTTGACATGGGTGTGGAGCGCATTCTCGCCGCCCGACGCATAGACCTTGATCCTTGCCTCCATATTGTCGGTCGCGGCCAATATCGTGTTGGTCCGCCCCTGGTCGAGAAGCTGCGCCTTGAGCTTGAAGAACGTCGCCTCCGGGCGCTTGGTTTTGGCGCTGGCGTCCGTGTCTTGGTCCTGGGTCTCCGGTCGTACGGTCATCGGGCTCCTCCAATTTCGGGATCGTGGTTTGCCGTCGGCATTATAGGATAGGCATTGGCGTCATATCCAGCCTTTCAGCCCCCCGATCCGGGCCCGTTCCGCCATTCATTAGAAGCCGAAGCATATCGGTTGCGAGGGCGCCCGGCATCGTGTACCTAAAGGGTGGAAATGCGTTGGCCATGGGCCGCCTCGGGGGGCGGCAACGGCCCCACGGTCATGGCAGGGAGACACCCATGGGAAGCATCGATTCGGACGCCCACGTCATCGAAACGCCACGGACGTGGGAGTTCATGGACGAGGCCGATCGAAAATACGCGCCCTTGCTGCTGACCCAATCCGCCGGCCCCGACGTGCTTGGCAACGAGGGCAATATCCAGAAGGAATACTGGTTGATCGACAACCGCGCCCATGCGCGGGATCGGAATGTCGGCTACGACACCTCCGAGGAATCCCGCGAGATGACCGACATCGAGGCGCGGCTCCGGCATATGGACGAGCTCGAGATCGATGTCCAGGTGCTTTACCCGACCCTGTTCCTCAGGCCCTGGACCAAGAAGCCGGAAGTCGAAACCGCCCTTTGCAAAGGCTACAACCGCTGGCTCGGCGATATCTGGAAGAAGGGCCGGGGCCGGCTTCGCTGGGTCGCCCTGGCGCCGACACTGGCCATGGACAAGGTGCGCAACGAGCTTGCCTATGCCAAGGACAATGGCGCCTGCGGCGTCTTCATGCGCGGGCTCGAGGCCGAACGGCGCGTCTCGGACCCCTATTTCCACCCCTTGTTCGAGATCGCCACCGAGCTCGACCTGGCGATCTGCTTCCATGCCGGGATCGGCAACTATGAAATCCACGACTACTATATGGACGAGGCCGGGTTCTCGAAATTCAAGCTACCGGTGGTCGGCACCTTCCACACGCTGATCATGGAAGGCGTGCCGGCGCGGTTCCCCAAGTTGCGCTGGGCTTTCATCGAGGTCAGCGCCCAGTGGGTACCCTATGCGCTGAACGATCTCGGCCTTCGCCTCAAGCGCCGGGGCAAGGCCCTTGGCGACGATCCGCTGGCGGAAAACCGCGTTTACGTCGCCTGCCAGGTCACCGACGATTTGGCCTATATCGTCGAACACGCCGGCGAGGACAATCTGGTGGTCGGCACCGATTACGGCCATCACGACACCTCGACCGAGATCGCGGCCCTGCGCCTGTTGAAACAGGACGGCAAGGTCCCGGCCAAGGTCGTCGACAAGATCCTCGACGCCAACGCCCGGGCGCTCTACGCCCTCGATTGAGGAGGGGCCGCGGCCGCCGTCTTATCCCTTGCCGATGATCGGCGCGGCGGCGGCGATCTTGGCGTCGGCGCCCTCGCGCAACAGGGCGACGTCGCTCGCCGCCACCACCAGATCGTAGCCGCGCGCATTTATCTCGTCCAGGCTCGAGCCGGCGTACGCGATGGTGCCCATGAGCTTGCCGCTCGCCTTGATCGCCGCCTCCGCCCGCTCGATCAGCGCCAGGAGCTCCGGATCGGAGCCCTGCCCGAGCTTGCCGATGTCGGCCGAGAGGTCGGTCGGACCGATGAACAGCATGTCGACGCCAGCGGTGGCGGCGATCTCGGGGATGGCCTCAATCGCCCTTACCGTCTCGATCTGGAGGGTGATGAAGAGGTTGTCGT
>JACZQV010000173.1 GCA_022545545.1 Pseudomonadota bacterium | reverse complement strand
CCGATGCCGGCTTTAGGGGCAACACCGGACGTTCAGCAGACCCGCGCTGGATGTCCGCTTATAGCCATAAGCGGACATACAGCCACAAGGGTTAGAAGTCCGAAATTTTCCAAAAATGGGCTGTACGGAAAACCCCCCATGAACCCGCGGTCTTGGGCCTAGGATTTACACGGGACAGACGCTAACGCGGCGCCTGTACCGAAAAGGGCTCTTTTCCGTATCCTGCCTAAACACGTCGCCGACCGGCATCCCGCAGGGGCACCTTGTTCGCTTGCGAGTGTGGTCAAGGGTCGAGATCCGTCGTCGGACGCCCCCGGTGCCGCATCCCTGCATGAAAGTCCCTGGGTGAAACGAAATTTTAACATTTTTCGGTATTCGGTGGACGGCAAGAAACGGCCCCAAAGACCGGCCCCGCTACGGACCGGATGAAGGGGTCGTGATATCGACTCACCCGGGCAGTGGCCGGCTCGCCAAGGGCACGGATGATTTAGACCACCAAGAGGTGTCTTTGATGGCCGAACGCGCGAGACCCCATTTCGCCGTTCAATTTGTCGTCCGTAGCTGCTTGCGGGCGCTGGTCTGGCTGCTTCTGTTCAGCCTCGGCATAAACTTGCTGATCCTGGCCTCGCCCATCTACATGATGCAGGTCTTCGACCGGGTGCTGGCCAGCGGCCGCTTCGAAACACTGATTCTCCTTACCGTGATTGCTGGAATCGCCGTCTTCGTGATGGGCATTGTCGAGACCGCCCGGGGCCGTTTTCTCATTCGCGTCGGCAATTGGCTCGATCATCGCCTTTCCGGGCATGTCATCGCCTCGGCGCTGACAGCGCGCCTTGCCGGCCATGCCGGTTCGGCGCAGCCACTCCGCGACCTGGCGACCCTGCGTTCGACCATGGCGAGCCCCAGCGTCAATGCCGTCATCGACACGCCCTGGGTGCCGGCCTTTATCGTCATCATCTGGCTGATGCACCCGCTATTGGGCCTGATCGCGCTGGGCGCGGCGATTGTCTTGTTCGCCGTGGCGCTGGTCAACGAATTGGTGTCCAGGAACGCGCTCAGGCGGGCCGGACAGTTCTCCATAGCGGCGACGCAATCGGTGGAATCGGCGCTCAGAAACGCCGAGGTGATCCAGGCTTTGGGTATGTTGCCGGCGCTTCTGGGGCGTTACGGCGACACCAATGCCAAGGCGCTGACCTCGCAGCGCCAGGCGGGCGACCGTGGCGCGGCGATGGTCGGCTTGTCGAAATCCCTCCGCCTGTTCGTTCAAATCGTGATCTTGGGAAGCGGCGCTTGGCTGGTTTTGCAGGGACAGCTTACTTCGGGTGGAATGATCGCGGCTTCGATTTTGCTGGGTCGCGCCCTGGCGCCGGTCGAACAGTCGATCGGCGCCTGGCGGCAATTGGTCGGCGCGCGGGATGCCTGGCAGCGATTGACGCGGCTGCTGGCCGAAGTTCCGCCCCAGGCGAAAGGCATGTCACTGCCGGTGCCCCAAGGGGAATTGGCCTGCCAGCAGATGACCTTCGTCCCTGCCGGTAACGGGAACCCCATCCTGAGGGATATCACCTTCGACCTCGCCGCCGGCGAGGTGCTGGGCATCATCGGGCCGACGGCGGCGGGGAAATCCAGCCTGTGCAAGGTGATGACCGGAGCCTGGAAACCGACGCGCGGCCATGCGCGGCTCGACGGTGCCGATATTTCGTCCTGGCATGCCGACGAGCTGGGGGCGCATCTCGGCTATCTGCCGCAGGATGTCGAGCTGTTCGCGGGCACCGTTTCGGAAAACATCGCGAGGCTCGCCCAGGAACCGGATGCCGCCGCCGTCGTCGCCGCCGCCAAGACCGCCGGTGTTCATGACATAATCCTGTCCCTGCCCAAAGGCTATGACACCGAGGTCGGCGAAGCCGGCTCCCTCCTGTCCGGCGGCGAGCGCCAAAGGGTGGGACTGGCCCGCGCCTTTTACGGCCGGCCGAAGCTGATCGTCCTGGACGAGCCGAATGCGAGCCTGGATTCGGCCGGCGAGGAAGCGCTTGTCGAGGCCATCCTCGCCGCCAAGGAATGGGAATCGACGGTGCTTCTGGTGACCCACCAGCCGAGCATCCTGCTCTCGGTCGACAAGCTGATGGTGTTGCAGGAAGGCAGAATTCAAGCCTTTGGCCCGCGCGACGAAATCCTCAACAAACTGCGCCAGGCCCCGGCGCCGGCCCAAATTCCGGCCGGCGGTGTTTCATGATCGGCGGGAGACGGAACAGTGAGCGACATCGTTGATTTCACATCCCGGGAACTCGTTGAACCGGCAAAGCCCGGACCCCTGGCCCGGCCGGGCGAGGCCGCCGCCCCCTTGATACGGGAGGTTCGCGGATCATTGGTTTTAGGATTGTCGGCGCTGGCGCTGTTTTTCGTGATCGGCGGCATTTGGGCGGCGACGGCGCCGCTATCGGGCGCCGTGATCGCGCCCGGCATCGTCAGTCCCGAAAGCAGCCGCCAAACGGTCCAGCACCTCGAAGGCGGCATTATCAAGGAGCTGAAAGTGCGTGAAGGCCAGCGCGTCAAGGCCGGTGATCCGTTGGTCGTGCTGGAAGACGTGCGCGCCCGATCGGAAGTGGGCGCGCTGACCAGCCGTTTGCGCGTGCTGGTGGCGACGGAAGCGCGCCTGAGGGCCGAGCGCGCCGGATCCGAGAGTGTGGAATTCAACCATCCTTCGCTTCTTGACCGCGATAATCCGGATGTCCGCGCTTCCATCCAGGCGGAGATCAACCAGTTCCGGACGCGGCGCGAGAATGCCCTCAGCCGCACCGCCATTCTGCGCCAGCGTATTTCCCAGCTGGAGAAGCAGATCGAGGGCTTCCGTCGCCAGTTGAAAGGCGTTAAGCGGCAATTCGACCTCATCGCCGAAGAAGTCCAAATCGTCGATGGGCTTTACAAGAAAGGTATGGCACGCAAGCCGCGTCTGTTGGCACTGCAGCGGGCCCAGGCCCAATTGCTGGGGTCCGAAGGCGAACTGGTGGCCAGGATCGCGCGCGCTGAGGAAGCTATCGGCGAGACCGAATTGCAGATCGTCAACCTGAAAATAGAACGCCAGGAGGAAATCGACCAGCAGCTTTCCAAGGTGCGGGGCGAGCGCGCCGAACTCGAGGAACAAATCCGCGCCAGCCTCGATCGTTTGCGGCGGACCGAAATCCGCGCGCCGGTTGCCGGGACGGTTCTGGGATTGCGCTATAAAACGACGGGCGGCGTAATCGGCCCGGGCGAGCCAATTCTCGACCTGGTGCCGCTGGAGGGTGATTTGGTGATCGAGGCCAAGGTGGCGACCAACGATATCGACAATGTCCGGGTGGGTCAGAATGCCTATATCGTGTTTCCGTCATTTGCTCAGCGCAACCTCAAGCGCATCGGCGGCAGGGTTGAGAGGGTTTCGCCCGATGCGCTGGAGGATAATCGTTCGGGGGAACGCTATTATACGGCCCGCGTGACGGTCGACCGCCGGCGCCTGCACGAAATCGCGCCCGAGATCGAATTGTCGCCGGGAATGCCTGCCGAAGTCTTTATCGAAACCGGTGAACGGACGATGCTCGAATACCTGATGCAGCCATTTCTGCAATCCGTCGAGCGCGCCTTCCGCGAAAACTGATTACGCGATCAAAAGGTCGGGAGTCCAGCCCATGTCATAACCGAGGTCATCAAGGGACGCCACCGTCATATTCGACAAATAATTGTCGGAATTGTTGATGTAGCCGGTCATGATTTCATTGTCGAAGGTTTCCTCGTCCCAATGGGAATCACGGGTGCCCGGGCCGCCGTCCTGTTCGACGGGCACGCCGCCGGAATTGGTGACGCCGGAGGCGGCTTCGTAGACGGCAGTTGCATTTCCGCCGATAAATGTCGGATTGTCGGTTCCGCCACCCGACAGCAGGTCCA
>JACZQV010000078.1 GCA_022545545.1 Pseudomonadota bacterium | reverse complement strand
CCGCTTTGGGCCAGCAGCCTGTCGATCAGGGTGGTCTTGCCATGGTCGACATGGGCGATGATGGCGATATTGCGAATGTTCAACTTCGGTCCCTTGGCCAAGGAGTGGCGATAGCCGATCTATATGGGGATTGACGGTGCCGGAACCAGGAAAGACATCGAAAAAAATGAATGAACCCTTAGCGCCGCCAGCTTCGGTTCATGCCGGGCGTCGATGCTGGTCGTCAATGCCGGCGCGCGGTGACGATCAGGGCAAAACGGTATCCTCGCCCCAAGGCCCGAAGCGGCAACCCTACATCCTGAATTCGTCGCCGCGCTTGCGGCCCTGGGTGATGTCGATGAAGAGCTCATCGAGCGGCATGCGCCGCTCGATCGTTCCCTGTTCATGGGCGTAGCCGACCAGGATCTCGAGCTGTGACCGGTTCTTCTCCGTCATGCCGTATTCCCAGGGGTCGGGGCCGAGGATTTCCTCTTGCTCCTCCCACGCTTCCCGGTACCACACCAGCGGCGCGATGCGCGGGTTCACCATGCGCTTCATGGCGATGTCCTTGGCCTGGTTGAAGGCGTGGTAGAGGTTGATGGGGATCCAGGGGTATTCCTCGACGATGTCGCGGCGGATGCCGATGACGTGCATGATCGGGAAGATCGCCGTCTTCTTGAAGTAGGCGATCTCGTCGGCCTTGAAATCGGGGAAAAGCCGCCCGACGCGCGGGTCCTTGGCGATCAGCGGCTTGATCAGGTCGGGATGCAACACCGCGTCCAACTCACCTTCCGCCAGCATCGCCTCGACCGATTGTTCGTTGGCCAGCCGGGTAAGCTTCAGATCATCGGGCGGGGTGAATTCGATGCTCTCGTCGAGTTCGGAGAACCATTCGATGGTGCGGTGAGGGACGCCATACTCGTGCTCGAGGAGTCCCCGCATCCATAGCTGGGCGGTGGATTGGTACTGCTTGACGCCGATCTTGCGGCCGATGAGGTCGGCCGGCTTCTCGATGCCCAAGGTTGTGTTGATGAAGATGAAGCCGTGGCGGAACCTGCGGTGCAGGAACACGGGGATACCGTGGAACCCCATGCCCTGGTCGCGGGCGACGAGATAGGACGAGGCCGACACCTCGGCGGCGTCGAAATCCCGGTTGCGCAGGAACCGCCAATGCCGGGTGGTCGAGTCCATGGCGGTGAGGACGGTCAACTCGATGCCGTCCGGCTCGACCGAACCTTCCTTCAAGGCGCGGACGATCTCGTAATCGCCGATGGCGAGGGTCAGCGGAATCTTCTTCGACATCTCGTTCCTTCCTTCCGGTTGCGACCAACGGTCATCATGGCGTGCCGGGAGATGCGGCATCGGCCTGGCGCAGGAGATCCCGGACCCGCCCGGGCGTCAACGGCAGCCGCCTCACCGCGCCCGGGTCGCCGATGGCATCGCCGATGGCGCCGGCGATGGCGGCGCCGACGCCGTTTATGCCGCCCTCCCCGGCGCTCTTGAGACCCAGCGGATTGAGCGGGCTCGGCGCGTCCTCGGTGATCAGGACCTCGATGTCGGGCGCCTCGCGCAAGCTCGGCACCAGGTAATCGGCCAACGTCACCGCCATCGGCTGGCCTTCCTCGTCGTAGACGAACTCCTCATACAGTGCGCCGCCCAAACCCTGGATGCAACCGCCGACGAGCTGGCCTTCTATCATCATCGGGTTGACCGCGCGTCCGACGTCATAAGCCACCATGAAGCGCTCCACCGCGACCTGCCCGGTCCCCCGATCTATGCGCACCACGGCGAGGTGCACGCCATAGGGAAAGACCGTGTCCTTAGTGGTGAAGAAGCCTTCGGCCGCCAGTCCCGGATTTCCCTGGCCCGGATCGCCTTGGCCGGGCCCGGCCGCGCCCGGCGCCAGACGGCGCGCGATCTCGCCGAGGGTGACGGAGGGCCCGGTGGGGCCGTCACGCCTAACGACGGTGCCGTCATTGATGTCCAACTCATCCGCCGGCGTCTGCAGCATCTCCGCCGCGGCGTCGATGGCAATCTCGCGCACCATCAATGCGGCGACGTTGACGGCGCTGCCGGTCATCACCGTCGCGCGGGTGGCATGGGCGCCGATGCCGTAGGGGATGAGGTCGGTATGGCCGTGGATCACCCGCACGCGCCGGTAATCGACGCCGAGCGCCTCGGCGCAGATCTGCGCCATCGTCGTCTCGAACCCCTGGCCGAGCGACGCGCCGCCGGTTATCACCTCGACGTCGCCGTTGGCGTCGACGGCGATCCTCGCCCCGTCGGTGGGGCCGCGCCCGCCCTCCTCGACGAACATGCCGATGCCGGCGCCGACCAGCTCGCCGTCCGCCCGGCGGCGATCCAATTCGACCCGCAGCGCCTCCCAGCCGAAGGCCGCCGCCGCCTTGTCCAGCAGGCCGGCATAGTCGCCGGAATCCAGCACCATGTCCGACACGTGGGGCTCGTCGAAGGCGATGGTGTAGGGCATCTCGTCCGCGGCGATCAGGTTGCGCTTCCTCACCTCGATGGGGTCGATCCCCAACTCCGTGGCGATGGCGTCCATCAGCCGCTCGCGCACGAAGGTGCTCTCGTATCGGCCGGGCGCGCGATAGGTGGCGCAAGGCGTCTTGTTGGTCAGGCGGAAATGACAGACGGCCCGGAACGCGGGAACGCGGTAGGGTCCGGTTATCGTGCACATGGTCCGGTTGGCGACGTTCGAGCCGTGGGTGCGGACATAACCGCCCTGGTCGTGGAAGAATTCGTCGTCGATGCCGAGTATGCGCCCCTCCGCGTCGACGGCGACGCGCGCCAGGTGGTGCTGTTCGCGCCCCTGGTTGGCGCACATCAGGTGCTCCTGGCGGTCCTCGATCCACTTCACCGGCCGGCCGAGCCGCATGGCCGCGACCAGGACGAGGATATCCTCGGGGTAAAGCTCGCCACGGACGCCGAAGCCGCCGCCGACATGGCATTCGTGCACATGCACCCGGGAAGGGTCGCGCCCGAGCATGCGGACCAGCGTTTCCTGGTTGCGGTGCGGCACCTTGGCGGCGCCGTGGAGCTCCAACATATCCTTCGCCGCGTCGTAGCGGCCGATCGCCCCGCGGGTTTCCATCGGCACGCCGGAATGCCGGCCGGTCCTGAGGTCGAGCGCAATCACGCGCTCGGCGTTGGCGAAAGCGGCGTCGATGTCGCCGTAGCTGTGGTGCATGACGGCCGCCTCGGTGCCGCGGCCGGCTGCGAATTCCCCCGGCGGGTCATCGGCCGAGACGATGACCGGCAGCTCCTCGACCTCGATAACGACCGACTCGGCCGCGTCCTCGGCCAGATAGGGGTCCTCCGCGAACACCGCGGCCACCGGGTCGCCGACATAGCGCACGCGCCCCTTGGCCAGCACCGGCTGGCGGTAGGGTTTGAGCCCCTCCGCCGCCCTGTCGGCGCGGAAATCGACCGGCCCGATGTCGGCGATGTCCTCGGCGGTCCAGACGGCGACGACGCCCGGCATCAATCGTGCCTCGGATGTGTCGATGGAGATGATCTCCCCATGGGCGTAGGAAGAGCGCACCACGCGCATGTGGAGTTGGCCGGGAAAGGAGATGTCGGCGACGAAGCGGGCAGCGCCGGTGACCAGCGGCGGGTCCTCGAGGCGCTCTACCGACCGCCCCAGATATGCCGTCTTGTCCGCCGCCATCAGCGCCGCCTCATTTGCGCCGCCGCCGCGCGGACCGCCTTGACGATGTTGGCATAGCCGGTGCAACGGCAGAGGTTGGAGGACAGTATGTCGAGAAGGTCCTCGTCGCCGATATCGGGCTCGCGTTCGAGCACGCCGACGGCCAGCATGAGGAATCCCGGCGTGCAGAAGCCGCACTGCAGCGCATGGTGCTCCATGAAGGCGCGTTGCAGGGGATGGGGCTCCTCACCATCGGCGAGGCCCTCGACGGTGCGGATCTTGGCGCCATCGCACTGGACGGCGAACATCAGGCAGGAGCGCACCGGGGCGCCGTCGACGATCACGGTGCAGGTGCCGCAAACGCCGTGCTCGCATCCGAGGTGGGTTCCCGTCTGGCCGCATTCCTCGCGGATCACGTCGGCGAGCGTGCGGCGCGCCTCCACGCGGATGGCGTAAGCCTGGCCGTTGATGGTGAGGGTGATATCGTGCTTGCCGTTCATGACCAGGCGCTCTCCAGGGCGCGCAGCGTGAGGGTGGCGACAAGGTCGCGGCGATAATCGGCGCTGGTGTTGATGTCTTCCATCGGATCGACGGCCCCGGCGGCGGCAGCCGATGCCGCCCGGAACGCTTGCGCGCCGGGGCTGCGGCCTTCGAGCGCCTGCTCGGCCTCGGGAATTCGGCGCGGCCGCTCTTCAACGCCGCCGACGCCGAGACGGGGGCGGGTGATGACGCCGTCCTTCAGACCATAGGCGGCGAGCACCATGGCGACGGCGAAGCCGCCGGCTATGCGGTTGAACTCGCAAAAGCCGAAGCGCGTATCGTCGGGCGGGATCGGAAGGCGCGCCTCGGTGAGCAACTCGTCGTCCGCGAGCGCCGTCGTCATGATGCCTTCGATGAAGTCTTGCGCCCCGATTGTGCGGCTTCCCCTGACGCTCTTCGCCGTCATCGTGCCGTCGAGCGTCACCGCCGTGAGGCACCATTCCGAGGCCGGGTCGGCCTGGGCGAGGCTGCCGCAGAAGGTGCCGCGCTGGCGGATCGGATAATGGGCGATGTGGCGGACAATGGAAGACAGAAGGAGCCCCAGGCGACCATCGACGACGGGGCGGTGGAAGGCCGCATGGCGCACGCAGGCGCCGATCGAAAGTTCATTCCCATCGAGGTAAAGACGATCCAGTCCATCGACGCCGTTGATATCGACGAGATGGGCCGGGCGCGCCAGGCGAAAGGCCATGGTCGGCACCAGGCTCTGGCCACCCGCCAGGATGCGGCCGTCGTCGGGCGCGACCTCGGCGAGGAGTGCCACGGCTTCGGCGATCGTTTTAGGCGCGTGATACTCGAACGCGGCCGGCTTCATCGCCGCCTCTCCCCGTTGCCGATGTTGACGAACATGATTGTGACGCCCGCCAATCTAGGCCGTCCGTTGTTCATAATTCAATAATTTTCCCATTTTTGTGATAACGCTGTTGTTCGGATAAGCAAGTTCGATCATAGTTTTACCAGTTATGGGGACAATCTGGTAAGATCGGGTCCAAATCCGGCGGGGGCGAAGCGGCGCTTCGCCCAGAACCGGAGGAAGCTTCGCCCGATGGCGGAGATGGCGCCGTTCGTAGCCGCCAATGGCAACCGGCTTCGGATGGCGGTGTCTCGGTGTTCGGGCTCTGTCAAAGGGAGACGTTAGATGACCAATAGATCACGCACACTAGGCCTTCTCGGCGCCATCGCCCTGATCGCGCTTGGAATGCCGTCGCCGACGGCGAAGGCGGCATCGGTCGCCGACTTCTACAAGGGCAAGACCCTTACGCTTTATGTCGGCTTCGCGCCCGGCGGAGGATACGACACCTACTCGCGCCTTCTGGCCCCCCATTTCGCGCGCAATATTCCCGGCAAGCCGAAAATCATCGTCAAGAACAAGACCGGCGCCGCCACCATCGTCCTCGCCAACTGGCTTTACAACGCGGCGCCCAGGGACGGCACCGTGCTCGGCATGATCGCGCGCGGGGCGCCGACCCTTGAACTGCTTGGCGGCAAGGGCCCGAAGTTCGACTCGACCAAGTTCAACTGGCTGGGATCGTTGAACAACGAGGTATCGGTCTGTGTCACCTCGCACCGCGCGCCGGCCAAGACCTTCAAAGAACTGCTCGAGCACGAAACCGTGGTCGGCACTCAGGGCCCCGTTTCGGACTCGGAACAGTTCGCCAATTTCATCCAGAACCTGCTCGGCGCCAAGCTCAGGCTGATCTCGGGCTATCCGGGCACGGCGGTGACCGTGCTGGCGATGGACCGCGGCGAGGTCGACGGCATCTGCGGCTGGTCGTGGACCAGCGTCAAACTGATGAGGGGCAAGGACCTCGAGGCCGGCAAGCTCAACATCTTGCTGCAAATGTCGCTGGCCGGCCATCCGGAACTGCCCGACGTGCCGCTGATCACCGACTTCGCCAAAAACAAGAGCCAAAGGGACCAGATGGACCTTATCTTCTCGCGCCAGACCATGGGGCGTCCGTACCTGTTGCCGCCGGGTGTGCCGAAGGATCGTGTCGCGGCGCTGCGCAAGGCTTTCATGGCCACCGTGAAGGATCCGAAGTTCGTCGCCGCGGCGAAGAGGTCCAAGCTCGAGATCAACCCGGTGTCGGGCGAGGAGATCCAGAAGCTGATCGTCAAGGTCCTGGCCACGCCGGCGAAGACCGTGGCCGCGGCGCGGGAAAACCTCAAATCCAAGGGTCCGCTCGAGAAGGCCAAGGTCGTGATGCTCAAGCATAGCGGCAAGGTGACCAAGACCAAGAAGGGCGGCCGGCGCATCTACATCGATTACAAGGGCAAGGAGGTCAAGGCCAAGGTCTCGGGCTCGCGCACCAAGGTGACGATCGACGGCAAGAAGACCAAGCGCAAGCACATCAAGGTCGGCATGACCTGCACCTTCAACTATCCGGGCTCCGGCATGGAAGCGAAGAACATCGACTGCAAGTCGTAAACCAGGATGGGGCCGAAACGCCCCTCCGGCCTCGCCGCCGGGGGCGTCGGGCCCGATCGGGCGCCGGCGGCTTTATCGGCCCAAGGTATCTTCATTCCCCCGGCAGCGTCGGTTGTGCGCCAGCCCGCTGCGTTGGCTTCAGTCCCGGCCCCAAAGAGATGGCCAGAGTAGAAGCGGAATCCTTCCCCGGCCGGCATGAAAACCGGCCGGGGCCAGGCATCGATGGCCGGGCGGCAGGGTCGGTCACGGCGCATCGGAGGAGACACTGAAATTGGCCAATAAAGACCTGAGAGCGTGGATCGAGGAGATCGAGGCCGCCGGCGAGTTGCGCAACGTCACCGGCGCCGAACGCGAAGAGGAGATCGGCGCCATCGTCGATATCCACATGCGCAAGATGGCCAATCCGGCGGTCCTGTTCGACCAGGTGCCGGGATACCCCAAGGGCTATCGCGTGCTGGCGAACATCCTGACCTCGGTCCCCCGGATCAACATCGCGCTCGGCCTGGCGGTCGATACGCCGGAGATCGCACTCGTCGAGTACTGGCGGGATTACATGAAGGATGCGCCGTCGATCCCCCCGACCACCGTCAACGGCGGGCCGCTGCTGGAGAATGTCAGCACCGGGGACGATGTCGACATCCTCAAGATCCCGACGCCGCGATGGCACGAGCACGATGGCGGCTATTACATCGGCACCGCGTGCATGGTGATCATGAAGGACCCGGACAGCGGTTGGATCAACTACGGCGCTTACCGCATCCAGGCGCACGATCGCAACGTCGCCTCGGTGATGACGTCGAAGGGCAAGCACGGCAACCTCATCCTCGACAAGTACCACCAGCGCGGCGAGCCCTGTCCCATCGCCGTGGTCGTCGGCATGCATCCGGCGGTGTTCATGGTCGCCGGACTGGAGATTCCCTACGGCAAGAACGAGTACGACTGCGCCGGCGGTCTTCTCGGCGAATCCGTCGAGGTCATCGAAGGGCCCGCCACCGGCCTGCCGCTGCCGGCCAACGCCGAGATCGCGTTCGAGGGCTGGGTCCATCCCGGCGATCTGATCGACGAAGGCCCGCTCGGCGAATGGACGGGATATTACGCCGGCGGCGCCGGCAAGGAGCCGGCCATCCGTATCGAGACCTTGATGCACCGTAACGATCCGATCCTGCTCGGCGCCATCCCCGCCGTGCCGCCGAACGACGACACCTTCTATCGCGGCACCTATCGGGCCGGCGCGGTGTGGAACCAGCTGGAGGCCGCCGGCGTGCCCGAGGTCAAGGGGGTGTGGTCGCACGAGGCCGGCGGCAGCCGCATGTGGCTCACCGTCTCGATCAAGCAGATGTATGGCGGCCATTCCAAGCAGGCCGGGCTGATCGCCTCGCAATGCCATGCCGGCGCCTATGCCAACCGCTGGGTGGTGGTCGTCGACGACGATATCAACCCGGCCAACATGAACGACGTGGTCTGGGCCATGTGCACCCGCTTCGATCCGCTGGAAGACCTGGAGACCCTGCGAGGGTGCTGGAGCACCCGCCTCGACCCCATGGCCTACAGCGCCGACGACCCCCGCAACGCCCGGGTGGTCATCGATGCCTGCAAGCCCTGGTCGAGGCGGGAAACCTTCCCCATCGTCGCGCGCACGAGCAAGGAGCTGGAAGAGAAGATCCGCGCCAAGTGGTCGAAGGACCTGCCGCCCGGCGGATGATCGCTGGCCCGTTCGCGGGCCGGGCGGGCCGGGTCGGGGCCGACGGCGGATGCGGGTGGGTCTCGGTTTGAAATTCGATGCGCCAAAAGCGCCGTTGGGACTCGAATGTCGGCCTGGCGGGTGAAAGCGGCCGTCGTTCCGGTGCGGTGATTGAGTCAGGATGTAGCCATAACCGGAAATTAGGCGTTCCGTCGCCCTACTGCCAGCCGGGCACGCCGGTCATGTCGGGGAGTTCGTGGGCGATGCCCTTGTGGCAGTCGATGCACGTCTTCTCGCCGCTGACCAGGAACTCCTCATGCGCGCTGGCCGCGCGCGGGCTCTGCCGGGTGAAGTCCATGTAGCCGAAATCGTGGCAGTTGCGGCATTCCAGCGAATTGTTCGCCTTCAGGCGGGCCCATTCGCGCTCGGCCAACTCGCGCCGCATGGCGAGGAACTTCTCGCGCGTGTTGATGGTGCCGAAGATCTTGCCCCAGACCTCCTTGGAGGCCTGCATCTTGCGCGCGATCTTGTTGGTCCACTCGTGCGGCACGTGGCAGGCGGGGCAAGTCGCGCGGACGCCCGATCGGTTGGTGTAGTGGATGGTCGGCTTCAGCTCCTGGTAGACGTTGTCGTACATCTCGTGGCAGCTCACGCAGAACGCCTCGGTGTTGGTGATCTCGAGGGCGGTGTTGAAGCCGCCCCAGAAGATGATGCCGGCGATGAAGCCGCCGAAGGTCAGGAAGCCGAGGCTGAAATGGACGCTGGGACGTCGGATCACCCCCCAATATTCCTTGGCGAGCGACCACATGGTTGTTCCCCCGGTCCGTCCGTGCCTAGTTTTGGTCCGAGAGGACCGAGTCGATGTCGATGAAATCGTTGCCGACCAGAGGCCTGGTCACCTGCTGCGTCACGTGGCATTGGGTGCAGAAGTACCGCCTGGGCGAGACCGAGGCCAGGAACTGGCCGTCACGGTTCATGAAATGGGTGATGCTGACCATCGGCGCTTTGGAGTCCACGGTCGCTCGGCGGCTGTGGCACGACAGGCACTTGTTCGCGTTAAGGTCGATCTGATAGCCGCGTATGTGATGCGGGATCGTCGGCGGCTGCTCCGGGTAGTTGCGCAACCGGCGCAGATCCTCGTTGGAGACCTTGGGCATGGTGGGCGCCGCGCCCTGCTCGACCAGCGGGGTGGGCCCCCTGAGGGTGGCGATCGGCTCGGCGGCCCACGCCGCGGCGGCGGCCGTCGTCAGGGCGATGATGAATGCGTATGTCTTCATGACGCGCCTCATGCCGCCTCGATCTTGATGGCGCATTTCTTGTAGTCGGTCTGCTTGGAGATCGGGTCGGTGGCGTCCAACGTCACCTTGTTGATCAGCTGGCTGGCGTCGAACCAGGGCACGAACACCAGACCCCGGGGCGGATTGTTTCGGCCGCGCGTCTCGACCCGGGTGCGGATCTCGCCGCGCCGCGAGATCACCCGCACCTCGCTGCCCCGGCGAAGTCCCTTGGCTTTGGCGTCGTCGGGGTGCATGAAGACGACCGCGTCGGGGAACGCCTTGTACAGCTCGGGCACGCGCTGGGTCATCGAGCCGGAGTGCCAGTGCTCGAGAACGCGGCCCGTTACCAGCCAAAAGTCATATTCGTCGTCCGGCATTTCGGGCGCCGGCTCGTAGGGCAGGGCGAAGATGCGCGCCTTTTTATCCTTGTGGCCATAGAACTGAACGCCGGTGCCGGCCTCGACGTAAGGATCGTAGCCCTCGCGGAAGCGCCAACGCGTCTCGTTGCCATCGACCACCGGCCAGCGCAGCCCGCGTTCTCGATGGTAGGTGTCGAAGGGCGCCAGGTCGTGGCCGTGGCCGCGGCCGAATTCGGCATACTCCTCGAACAACCCTTTCTGGATGTAGAAACCGAACGACCGCGCTTCGTCATTGCCGTAGTCGGCGTTCATATCGGTCAGCGGGAACTTGTCGACCGCTCCATTGCGGTAGAGCACGTCGAACAGCGTCTTGCCCTTGTAGCCGGGGTTGGCGTCGAGGATCTCCTTGGGCCACACCTCGTCGGTCTTGAACCGCTTGGAGAACTCGACCAGTTGCCAGAGGTCCGAGCGTGACTCGCCAGGTGCGTCGACCAGTTGTTGCCAGAACTGGGTGCGGCGCTCGGCGTTGCCGTAGGCGCCCTCCTTCTCGACCCACATGGCGGTCGGCAGGATCAGGTCGGCGGCCTGCGCCGTCACCGTCGGATAGGCTTCCGAGACGACGATGAAGTTGTCCGGGTTGCGGTAGCCGGGATAGGTCTCCTCGTTCATGTTGGCGGCGGCCTGCAGGTTGTTGTT
The DNA here is from genome assembly GCA_022545545.1 of Pseudomonadota bacterium. GTDB lineage: Bacteria > Pseudomonadota > Alphaproteobacteria > SMXQ01 > SMXQ01 > JACZQV01. The sequence goes on along the minus strand of JACZQV010000078.1, from coordinate 3,551 downwards.
CACCTGGATCCAATAGGCGTTGATCTTGCCGTCCTTGAGCATGCGGTTCTGCTGCACCGCATGATAGCCGGGTTTCGCGGGGATCAGGCCGGCGGGCAGCTTCCAGATACGCTCGGCCCTTTCGCGGTGTTTCGGGTTCTTGACCACCATGTCGGCCGGCAGGCGGTGCGAGAAAGTGCCGACCTCGCGCGCCGTGCCGCAGGCCGACGGCTGGCCGGTCAGCGAGAACGGGCTGTTGCCTGGCTCGGAGATCTTCCCGGTCAAGAGATGGATGTTGTAGATCAGGTTGTTGCACCAGACGCCGCGCGTGTGCTGGTTGAACCCCATGGTCCAGAACGAGACCACCTTGGTCGTCGGGTCGGCGTAGAGTTCCGCCAGTTGGATGAGCTTCTCTTTCGGTACGCCGCTGAGCTTGGCGACCGTGTCCGCGTCGTAGTGGCTGACGAATTCAGCGAACGCCTCGAAGCTCATGCTGTCCGAGGCGCCGGCCCTGTCGGCGTTCTTGGCGGCGCGCTGCAGGGGATGCTCGGGGCGTAGGCCATAGCCGATGTCGTCGACGCCGCGCCGGAAGGTGACGTGCCGGCGGACGAAGTCTTGGTTCACCCGGCCGGTCGCGATGATGTGGTGGGCGATGAAATTGAGCATCGCCAGGTCGGTCTGCGGCGTGAAGACGATGGGCAGGTCGGCGAGGTCGAAGTTGCGGTTCTCGAACGTCGATAGCACCGCGACCTTGACGTGGGGCGCGCTCAGCCGGCGGTCGGCGACCCGGGTCCACAAGACCGGATGCATCTCGGCCATGTTCGAGCCCCAAAGCACGAAGGCGTCGGTCGCCTCGATGTCGTCGTAGCAGCCCATCGGCTCGTCGATGCCGAAGGTGCGCATGAAGCCGCCGACCGCCGAGGCCATGCAGTGCCGCGCGTTGGGGTCGATGTTGTTCGAGCGGAAGCCGGCCTTCATCAGCTTGACCGCGGCGTAGCCTTCCCACACGGTCCATTGGCCCGAGCCGAACATGCCGACGGCGCTCGGCCCCTTCTCCTTCAACGCCTTCTTGAAGTGGCGCGCCATCTCGTCGAAGGCGCGGTCCCAGCTGACCGGCGTGAAGTCGCCGTCCTTGTGGAATTCGCCGTCGCGCATGCGCAACAGCGGCGTGGTCAGGCGGTCCTTGCCGTACATGATCTTCGACAGGAAGTAGCCCTTGACGCAGTTGAGGCCGCGGTTGACCTCGGCCTTGGCGTCGCCATGGGTGGCGACGACGCGACCGGCCTTGGTCGCGACCATCACGCCGCAGCCGACGCCGCAGAAGCGGCACGGCGCCTTCGACCATTTGAGCTCGGTCTTGGCGGCGTCGGTCACAAGGTTGGCCGCGGCGCCCGGCGTCGCGATGCCGGCGACGGCGGCGGCGGCCGCGGCGGCTTGGGCCTTCATAAAATCGCGTCGGCGCATCTTCATCGGAGCGTCCTCACTCGTCTGGGCCCAGGGGCTCAGCTTGCTGATAGACCAGCGCGGTGCAGATGACGCCCGCGGTGCGGTCGACCCGGTCGATCGCGGCCGCCATATCGGCGTCGCCCGCGGTCTCCAGGACGACGACCAGCTTGCCGCGTCCGTCGTTCGCATGGACCTCGGCGCCGGGCAGCCGTCCGACCGCGTCCGATATCTCCAAGGCGCGCGACGGATCGGCATAGACGACGAGGCTTGTGACGTGGATTTCGGCGCGGCGGATTTCGTCGAGCCGCCCGGTCAGCAGTGACCGGCGCCCTCGATCAACAGTGGCTTCGCGCATGGTCGATTTTCCTTCCTCGCCTTCGGCCGTCAGTAGGTCGGCGGGCCCTGGACCAGCTGATACATCCAAACAAGGAAACCGTATCCGCCGACAATAGCGACCGCTAGCGCCGGCGCGAAAATCACAGTCAGAAAGAAGAACCCCCACAGCTCCCGGCGCTTACTCTTATCTGCGACGTTTTCTTCTACCATCGTTTAAGCCAAAATATTCTATTTGACGCCCTTACCAAGGCCGACGCTACCAATCTGACAACCGATGCACAAGAAGCGGAAGCTAGTCGGCAACACCCGGCCGCCGTGCGAAGCGAGGGCACTAAATCGCGCAGCGGCTCAGAGTGTGTCAGGGTACGAGGAGCGGCGTGTTCAGTCAAAGAGTCGTAAAGTTCCGGCTTCCGTAGCCCATCAAACATCCGGTCTTGGCCATGAGCCATCGCAAACTCCTTGAACCTTGTCTCCCTCGCGTACGCTGAAGCGGAACCAACACGTTGAAGCGGTAAAGACCGGCGCTTGGAATGCCGGGCGTCGGCCCGGCATCCCACGCGTTGTCTCATCACACAGACTGCCGCCGGGATCCTTGATCTGAATCAATTGGCGCGAAGTTTCTTCGCGGGAACAGGCGCGGCTCGGAGCCGTCGGGAGACGACGCCGGCCGAAATCCGTTCCCTTTTCGCCGGCGGGCGCCGCTCAACGATCATCCCCGGAAAGTCGCTTGCACAGCCCCACCGACCCGACGGAGTGGCCGACATCCTCGAGGCGCGGGACCAGCGCGCCGCCGGCCCGCGGCACGCTGACATGCACCGCCTGACAGCGGTGCTCCTTCGCCAGTGAGTCCATCGCCTCGAACAGGACGGCAAGCACGGACCTTGCGTTGAGAATGTCCCACGCGACGACGTTCCCGCACACCAGCGTCCGGACGCAGTGAAGATCGACATCGATCCGGTAGTCGAACAGGCCGTGAATGTAGCCTTGGCTCTTCTCGACACAGACCACGCCGCCGCCGTCCGGGATCACGCCTCCGGGCGTCGAGCGGGTGGCCGCGTAGCTCCGCCACTTCTCGAGGCTGAGGTCTCCCGTAGCGCTCTGCAAAAGAGGATAGGCTTGGTCAACCCTGTCGACCGACAAGTGTTTCACGATATACCGTCCGGTCATTTCTCGCTTCCTGCGCACGTACCAGCCCTCATGGAAAACGCGAGTTTGACGGGAAACAAAGCCGAATGCTTTGATCTACATCAACACTCGACGTTCGAACCGCTTCCCGGACGCAAGCCCGCCGGCAATTGCTTTCGGTTTAAGTTTGCCTTGTGCCGCCGCACATATGACAATAACCAGATCTCGATCCATTACCGCCGCGAACAGCCATGTCGCACGACAACAGACCTTCCAGGCCGCTCGAACTCGCGCCCCAGATAGCGAATCCCTGCCAGGCCTGCGCCATCCGCGTCCACAGCGTGTGCGGCGCGCTGGAACCGGCCGAGCTCAACCGGCTGGCGGCGATCACCACTCAGACGGAAGCCGAACCGAGGGAGACGATCTTCATCGAGGGCGACCCCGCCGATTACCTGTTCGTCGTTACTGGCGGCGGGGTCAGGATGTACAAACTTTTGCCCGATGGGCGCCGGCAAATCACGGGTTTCATCTTCACCGGGGATTTCCTCGGCCTCGCGCTATATGACAATTATGCCTACTCGGCCGAGGCCATGACCAAGCTCCAGCTCTGCCGCTTTCCGCGCCGCAAGCTCGAGAAGCTCCTCGACGAGTTCCCTAAGCTCGAA
>JACZQV010000172.1 GCA_022545545.1 Pseudomonadota bacterium | reverse complement strand
GCGACCATCGGTTTCGGCGCTTACCGGGTGAACTCCGGGGTGATGGAGCTCGAGGTGCTGCTCGTGGTTCTGATGATGGGGACCGAGGTGTTTCGGCCGCTACGGGATCTCCGCTCTCTGATACATCAAGGCATGCTCGGCGAGGCCGCCGCGCGGGCAGTGTACTCGATTCTGGACGCGGTGCCGCCGGTCGAGCCCCAGGCCACGGGCGAGGCCGTCGACGGTGACCTGTCGCCGACGGTGGAGATCGAGAACGTACGCTTCGCCTATCCTGGCGGGCGGCGCGCCGTGCACCGGGGACTCAGCATCCGCGCCGCCGCCGGGGAGCGGATCGGTGTCGTCGGGCCATCGGGGGCCGGCAAGTCGTCGATCGTGCGGCTGCTGCTCAGGCTCTACGATCCCCAAGTTGGCTCCATACGGCTCGGCGGTCGCGATCTCAAAGAGCTCGGCCTCGATCAGATCCGCGCCCAGCTCGCTGTCGTCAATCAGGACACGTATCTGTTCCACGGCACGGTCGAGGACAATCTGCGCTTCGGCAAGCCCGAGGCGACTGGCGAGGAGCTCGAAGCCGCCGCCCGTGCCGCCAACGCCCATGACTTCATCACCCGGCTGCCGCGGGGCTATCACACTGTCATCGGCGAACGGGGAATCCGGCTTTCCGGCGGCCAACGCCAGCGCATCGCCATCGCCCGGGCTTTGTTGCGCGACGCCCCGATCCTGGTGCTCGACGAGGCCCTGTCCTCGGTCGATGCCGAGAACGAGGCGGTGATACAGGAGGCACTCGACCGGCTGATGCGCGGCCGGACCACGATCATCTTTGCTCATCGCCTTTCCAGCGTGATCGACGCCGACCGCATTCTGGTGCTGGAGGACGGACACGTCGTAGAAAGCGGCACCCATGGCAAGCTTATGGCCGGGCGCGGTCCTTATTGGCTCCTCATGGCGGGGCAGGCGCGGGATGGCGCCGCCAGCGCGTTGCCGCCCGGCGGCGTGGCCGGGGACCGCCCGGCGCCGGAGGGCCCGGAGCCAGCGGCATACGATCAAGCCGCCCAGATGGAGCCGACCGACGCCATCCTCCGCGCTGAAGGCATGGGCTGGCTCGGCGCCATTGCCGCCTTGCTGCGTTTGGTGGCGTCACGAAAGGTGCGGCTGATGCTCGCCTTCCTGCTTGGCGTCCTACGCGTTCTCGCTTTTATCGGCGTCGGCGTCTTGAGCGCGCTCATGGTCGCGGCGGTCAAAGCCGGAACGCCATTCGACGCCTATTTGCTCGCGCTTAGCCTCGTCGCGCCCCTGGCGGGAGTCTTGCACTGGCTTGAATCCTGGGTCGCCCACGACATGGCCTACCGCCTGCTGGCGGAGATGCGAATCGCGCTCTTCAACAAGTTGGACCGGCTCGCTCCCGCCTACCTGCTGCGCCGGCGCACCGGCGATCTCGTCGCCATGGTGACTCAGGACGTGGAGACCGTTGAAAACTTCTTCGCCCATACCGTCGCCCCCGCCTTCGTCGCGGTACTGGTGCCAGGCGCCGTGCTCGCCACCCTATTCGCCTTCGGCTGGCAGATGGCCCTGGCCCTCATTCCTTTTCTAGCGGTGGTCATCCTCAGCCCGTTCGTTTTGCGCCGCCGTGTCGATGAATTCGCCTCGCGTGCGCGGGAGGCCCTGGGTGAGCTCAACGCCCATGCCGCCGACACAATCCAGGGCCTGGACGAGATCGTTGCCTTCCAGCAAGGGGCGCGGCGCGGCGCGGAGTTTGCTCGGCTGGTCCACGACCACCATCGGGCGCGTCTGCCGTTCTTCAGGGACTTGACCATACAGACCGCGATGCTGGAGGTGGCGACCGGCCTTGGCGGGCTAATGGTTATCATCGCCGGGGCGCGTCTCGTCGCCACCGGCGATCTCGACAGCGGCATCCTGCCGTTGCTGACGTTGTTGGCGATGGCGGCGTTCCTGCCGGTGTCCGAGATCGCCAATGTTGGCCGGCAACTGGCGGATACGCTGGGGGCGACACGGCGGATTTATGCGGTGCACGGCGAAGAAGTGCCTGTTACCGATGGCGCGGGAGTGCCCGCGGCGCCGGCCGGCGTGGGGGCGTCGCTCGATTTCGCCGGTGTCGATTTCGCCTACTATGGCGCCGACCGGCTGGCGCTTTCGGAGGTGAGCTTTACCGTGCCGGCGGGCGGCACAGTGGCTTTGGTCGGCCCTTCGGGCGCGGGCAAGACGACGGTCGCCCATTTGCTCATGCGTTTCTTCGACCCCGCGCGCGGTGTTGTGCGCATGAACGGTCATGATCTCAAGGACTACCGGCTCGACGATCTGCGCCGGCAAATCGCCCTGGTGTCGCAGGACACTTATCTCTTCAATGACACGCTGCGCGCCAACATCCTGATCGCGCATCCTTCCGCCGGCGAAACAGATATCCGCGCGGCGGTGGAACGGGCGGCGCTGGCCGACTTCGTCGCCGCGCTCCCCGAGGGGCTCGAGACTCGAGTCGGCGAGCGCGGTGTGCAGCTCTCGGGCGGACAGCGCCAGCGGGTCGCCATCGCGCGGGCGTTTCTCAAGGACGCCCCGGTGCTGATCCTCGACGAGGCGACATCGCATCTCGATTTCGTCAATGAGCGGACGGTGCACGGGGCGCTCGAGGACCTCATGAGCGACCGCACGACCGTGTTGATCGCACACCGGCTTTCAACCATACGCAACGCGGATTCGATCGTCGTGCTGGACCACGGGCGAGTCGTGGAAAGCGGCGCGCACCCGGAGCTCCTGGTGCGGGGCGGCTTGTACGCCCATCTCGTGGCGCGCCAGCTCACCGGTTCCGCCGCCTCGGCGGCGGACTGACGTCGCGGGACCCTCGCCATCGGCAAGGCGGGCGCGATTAACGCCGCCCTGCTGGCGGCTTCGGTGCTGGCCTTGAGTGACGGCGATATCGCCAAGGCGCTGGATGACTACCGCGCCCGCCAGACGGCGGCGGTCGATGAGGACCCGGAAAGCTCCTGATGGTCGCTTGAAGCCGGACGGCCGGCGGCGCCAATGGGCGCGGCTTCGGGTTAACCGCCCGGGAGTGCATAGTGTTTTTCGACTTGCGACTATGGCAGTTCACCAAGGGCGTTCGCGGTCGAATCGCCGGGGCGGTGATGATCGGTCTTTTGGCGGCGGCGCTCGGCATCGCCAGGCTTGCTTTGCTCGGCTGGCTGCTTGCCAAGGTATTCCGGGGCGAGCCCTTGGACGCCATGATCATGCCGTTCGCCGCGGTCGCCGGCGTCATGGCGTTGCGCGGGGGTCTCGAGTACTGGCGGAACATGGTGGCCCATCGCACCGCGGCGCGGGTGCAGCGCCACTTGCGCAAGCGCTTGTACGACAAAGTGATCGAACTCGGCCCCGCCCATTTCGGTTTGCAGCGCACCGGCGACGTCATGCTCTCCATGATCGATGGGGTCGAACAGCTGGAGACCTACTTCGGCCAGTACCTGCCGCAAATCTTCGTCGCCCTGTTCACGCCCGTCGCCATCTTCGCGTTGGTCGCCTTTCTTGACCTTCCGGTCGCCGTCCTGTTGGTCGCCTTCGCGCTGATCACCCTGATCGCGCCCTCGGCGTTCCAGCGCTGGAACCGTGAAAGCAGCCGTTTCCGCCAAAGGTCCTATGGAGACTTCAGCGCCGAGTTCCTCGATACCGTCCAGGGGCTCGCAACCTTGAAGGCGTTCGGGCAGAGCGAGGCGCGCGCGCGGCTGTTGGCGGAAAAGGCGCGGGCGCTGTTTCGCAGTACCATGTGGCTGCTGGCGGCGAGTTCGGCCTCTCGCGGCATCACCGACGCGGGCATCACCATTGGCGCCGCGGCGACCATCGGTTTCGGCGCTTACCGGGTGAACTCCGGGGTGATGGAGCTCGAGGTGCTGCTCGTGGTTCTGATGATGGGGACCGAGGTGTTTCGGCCGCTACGGGATCTCCGCTCTCTGATACATC
>JACZQV010000077.1 GCA_022545545.1 Pseudomonadota bacterium | reverse complement strand
GAGCCGCGAGTGCCGCTGGTGGAAGGGCTCGGCAGGACCGTCGCCTATTTCGACGAACTGTTGAAAGCCGGCGCCTGAAGCCCGCAGCGAACCTGCCTTGAGCCCCAGCATCGCCGGCATTTGGCTTGGGACCGCCGTCATGGTAATTTAGCCGGCCATGACCGATCATTCCGCCCTTGCCGCCGAAGTCGAGGCCTTCTCAGGCGTGCGCGTGCTCTGCGTCGGCGACGTCATGCTCGACCGCTTCGCCTATGGCGAGGTCGAACGCATTTCCCCGGAAGCGCCGATACCGGTCTTCCGCCACCGACACGAAGCCACCATGGCGGGCGGCGCCGGCAATGTGTTGCGCAATCTCTCCACGCTTGGGGTCGCGGCGCGGATCGTCGCGGTGATCGGTGACGACGGCGCCGGGGCCGAGTTGCGGGCGCTGATCGAGGCCGAACCGGGAGCGCAAGCCGAGTTGTTCGCGGCCAAGGGCCGCGAGACGACGATCAAGACCCGCTATATCGCCGGCAGCCAGCAGCTGCTTCGCGCCGACCGGGAAACCACCACCGACATCGAGCCCGCAATCGCGGAGAAGATCGTCGCCACCGTCGCCGCGGCCCTCGCCGAGACCGATGCCATCGTGCTTTCGGATTACGGCAAGGGGGTGCTGACGCGGGAGGTGACGGCGAGGATAATCGAGGCCGCGCGCCAGGCCGGCAAACCGGTGGTGGTGGATCCCAAGGGGCCGGATATGAGCCACTATCGCGGCGCTTCGGTGGTCACCCCCAACCGACGGGAGCTGGCCGAGGCCTCGGGATTAGCGGTCTCCGACGACGCCGAAATCATCATTGCGGCCGAAAAGCTGATCGCCGGGTGCGGGTTCGAGGCGGTGCTGGTGACCCGCGCCAAGGACGGCATGACCCTGGTCACGGCCGCCGGCGCCGAACATCTCGAGGCGATGAAGCGCGAGGTGTTCGACGTTTCCGGCGCCGGCGACACGGTGGTGGCGACGCTTGCGGCGGCCATCGGCGCGGGAGTGGCGCTCGTCGACGCCGCCGGCATCGCCAACGCCGCCGCCGGTGTCGTCGTCGGCAAGGTCGGCACCGCCGTGGTGGAGAAATCGGAACTGATCGACGCGCTCCATGGCCGCGACCGGTCGTCCGCCGGATCCAAACTCGCGTCTTTCGAGGCGGCGCTCGAGCGCATCGCGCGGTGGCGGCGGAAGGGATTGAGGATCGGTTTCACCAATGGCTGCTTCGATATCCTTCATCCCGGTCATGTATCCCTGTTCGACCAGGCGCGCGGGGCCTGCGACCGGCTCGTGGTCGGCCTCAACTCCGATGCTTCCGTCGCCCGCCTCAAGGGCGCCGGCCGGCCCCTTCAGGCCGAGGCCGCCCGCGCCGCCGTGCTCGGCTCCGTTGCCAGCATCGACCTCGTGGTGGTGTTCGCGGACGACACGCCGATGAAACTGATCGAGGCCATCCGCCCCGACGTTCTGGTCAAGGGCGGCGATTACACCATCGAGGAGGTCGTCGGCGCCGAGTTCGTGCAAAGTTACGGCGCCAAGGTGCTGTTGGCGGAGATCGCACCGGGCCACGGCACCACCCAGACCATCGCCAGGATGGTGAAATAGGCACGGTGCGCGATCCAGGGCGCATTCGGATCTAGCGGAGGGAAACGATGCCCGAGACCACGCTCCGAACGACCGGCATAGATCACCTGGTGCTCTATGTCGGCGATATCGGACGATCCAAGAAATTCTATCTCGATGTCCTCGGCATGAGTGTCGCCCATGAATCGCCCCGCCACCTCTTCCTTGCCTGCGGCGGCCAGGGGTTCGCGTTGTTCGAGCCGAGGGACGGTGCATCCCCCGAGACGGATCGTGACCTCAATCACGTCGCCTTCAGCGTCGATGCCGGGACCTATGAAGAGATCAAGGCGCATCTCGAGGCCCATGGGCTGGAGGTCACCGGCCGGCGGGGGGACGACCGCTGCATCTATTTCCGGGATCCGGACGGTCACCGCCTCCAGCTGGTGGTGCCGGATTAGCGCCGGGGCGGTCCGGCAAGGAGCCGGCCCCGCCCCTCAGGGAACCCGGCGCCGCTCCTGCCCGAAAAGCCGTATTGGGACCATCGAATCGCTTTCCTCTGGCCGGATAATGCCGGCGCGCAAACCGTGCCGCCGGACGCGGGCGTGCCGGGGAGGCGGGCCTGCCCTCCGTACGACTTCGGGAGGCGGGTAAGTGGATCCCTCGCTGGGGCGAACGTCGGGAGACGGGTGAACAAAAAGAGCGGGTTGGGCCCAAAGTCTGGTCCCAACCCGCGAATTTCCGCCTCGGGTTCAAAGGCGGTTTCGGCCCGTTAAGCGGGTTCCGTGGTGTCCGTGGTAAGCGCGTCGATCAACTCGGCGTCGGTGACGACGGGCTCCTCGACGGTAACGATGGGTTCATCGGCGACGATGACGGGTTCCTCGGCGACCGGCTCATCGACGACGATGGCGGGTTCCTCGGCGACCGGCTCCTCGGCGACCGGCTCATCGACGACGACGATGGGTTCATCGATGACGACGGGCTCCTCGACGACCGGTTCATCGACGACGATGGCGGGTTCCTCGGCGACCGGCTCATCGACGACGACGGGTTCATCGATGACGGCCGGCGCATCGGCGGTGGCGCCATCGTCGATCGGCGCGGTGGAGCCGGTCTCGTCGATCACCGGATCGGTGACATCGGTTGGGGTCTCATCACCGGCGGGCGCGGCCTCACCGGGGAAGATGCCGCGGGCGATCTGCGAAACCAACTGGCCGAAATTCTTGAAGCCCTCCGTTCCCGAAAGGGACGCGAAGTAATTCCGCGCCTGATGGGCCGGGGAGTTGGCCGAATTGCCCTTGCCCGCGGCGATGACGCCCTGGGCGTCGGCGCTGAGGTCGACATTGACGACGGGATCGGACGACGTGGTTCCGCCGGTGGTGGTGGTGTCCCCCGAACCCGCCTGGGCGGGGCCTTTCGGCCCGCCGTGGCTGTCACGGAGGGGAATCTGGGGGGTTGGGTGAGCGATTTTCATGGCTAGCCTCTTAGGTGAATGTTCTAACGCCCCTCTTGCAAGCGGCGAGCCACTCCGGCGCTTTCGTTAACGCTTTGTCATAGTTAATTTTTTCGTGGGCGGCGGGTCCAGGGCCAGAGATTCCGGGCCCTCGGCAGCAATTCCTTCACGGCCTGCGGCAATTTTTGCCTAGCGGCGGGTGGTGGCATGCGCCGTCGGGTCAGGCCGTCGGCAAGGTGGCGAGCAGCACCAGGACGACGATCAGCGCGATCATCTGGGCGAGGTTGATCAGCACGCTTAAACGATGGAGCCTGGCGAACCGCGCCGTCGCCGCGTCGTCCCCCGCCGCCCTTCCTTCCTTGGCCTCGTTGATCCGGGGCACCAGGATCTGGCGCACGCCGAGGAACGCCAAGGCCACGAATAAGAGCAAGCCGCCCGGGATCAGGCCGACAGGCAACGACAGTATCGCCGAGATCAGCGCGCAGACGGTCCCCCAAAGGTAATAGCGGGGGAAAACGCCGCGCAGGTACTGGCCCGCCACGTCGGAGGGCAGGAACTTGAAGACGGCGGGCGCGGTGACGGCGGCGAAGAAGATCATGCTTCCCAACAGGAAGCTCGCGGCGATGACGGGCAGGATCGGTCCGACGGACATTATCTGTCACCTTTTGCCTGGATGCAGTCGGGTCGCCATGATCCGCGCGCGCTTGGCCCTTGAGCGAATCATCAGCCCTTGAGCGAATCATAGGTGTCGGCGTCGTAGGCGCCGACCTGGATGACCGCGTCGCGCGCTTTTTCGGCCGCCTCGGCGCGCCGGCGCTCATCCGCCGTGATGATGCCCTTGGCGGCGGCGCGTTCGGCGATGGTGTCCGCCGGCGCGGCCTCGAGATCACCCGAACGCACCGCGTCGCGGATCTTCCTTTGGACGCCTTGCGCCAAGACGACGAGTTCAAGCGCCGCCTCGAGCTTACCCAGGCCGTCCTCATCGGCGCCGGGAACGAAGATGTCGGCGCTCAGCCTGAGGCGTGCTTCGTTGCCGTCAAGCAGGCCCCGCGCCACCTCGGCGCCTAGATCGTCTCCAGGCGGCCTCGCCCGGGCGCCCATGGGAAAGGCGAGAAGACGCACGAGCGCCGCCGCCGGGCGGTTGGGCAGGTTGTCCAGCACGCCCCGAAGGGCGCCTTCGATCTTGTAAAGGGCCAGATCGCAGGACCATCTGAGATAAACGAGATCGGCGGCGGGATAATCCGCATCGTGGAAGCGCTTGAGCGCGGCGGAGGCGAGATACATCCACGCCAGGGCGTCGGCGAGGCGACCGCTGATCTTCTCGCGCCGCTTGAGCGCCCCGCCCATGGTGCCGAGCGCGGTGTCGGTAACCAGCGCGAAGGCGGCGCTCAAGCGCGTCAAGGCGCGGAAATAGGGGGCGGTCGACCTTGTGCCCGGCACCTTTGCGAGGCGGCCCTGGGTGATGGCCAGCCCGAACGCCCTGACGGCGTTCGAGAATACGAACCCCAGATGGCCGAAGAAGGCGCGGTCGAAGCGGCCAAGGTCGTTTTCCGCGATCGCCTGCATCTCGTCCTGGACGAAGGGATGGCAGCGGATCGACCCCTGGCCGAAGATGATCAGCGACCGGGTCAGGATGTTGGCGCCCTCGACGGTGATGCCGATGGGGACGGCGGTGTAGATCCTGGAGAGGTCGTTGCCGGGCCCCCGGCAGACGGCGGCGCCGGCGAGGATGTCCATGGCGTCGGCGACCGACTCGCGCATGCCTTCGGTGAGGTAGGCCTTGACGATGGCCGAGAGCACCGCCGGTTTCTCGCCGGCGTCGACGGCGCCGCAGGTCAGCACCCGGGCGGCGTTCATCATATAGGCGTTACCGCCGATGCGGGCCAGCGCCTCCTCGATGCCCTCGAAGCGGCCGATGGGCATGGAGAACTGCTCGCGGACGGTGGCGTAGGCGCCGGTGGTGCGCGCCGCCAGCTCGATCGCGGCCACCGACAGCGCCGGCAGCGAAATCGCGCGGCCCGCCGCCAGGCAGTCCATCAGCATCCGCCAGCCCTGGCCGACGCCGTCCACCCCGCCGATGACGAAATCGAGCGGCACGAAGACGTCCGTCCCGGTGATCGGCCCGTTCTGGAACGCCACCCCCATGGGGTCGTGCCTATCGCCGATGCCGATGCCGGGAAGGTGGCGGGGGATCAGGGCGCAGGTGATGCCGCGGTCCTCCTCGCCGCCGAGCAGCCCGTCCGGGTCGAGCAGACGGAAGGAGAGGCCGATGACGGTGGCCACCGGGGCGAGGGTGATGTAGCGCTTCTGCCAGTTGAGCCGTATGCCGGTCACTTCCTTGCCGTCGAAGGTGCCCAGGCCGACGACGCCGGTCGCGCGCCCCGACGCCGCGTCGGAACCGGCGTGGGGTTCGGTGAGGGCGAAGCAGGGGACCTCCTCGCCCCTTGCCAGGCGCGGCAGGTAGTGATCCTTCTGCGCCTCGGTGCCGTAATGCAAAATCAGTTCCGCCGGGCCCAGGGAGTTCGGGACCATCACGGTGCAGCCGGCGGCGACGCTGCGGCTCGAGACCTTGGTGACGACGGCGGAGTTGGCGATGGCCGAGAACCCGAGACCGCCATATTCCTCGGGCACGATCATGCCGAAGAAGCGCTCGCGCTTCATGAAGTCCCAGGCCTCGGGGGGAAGATCGCGGTCCTGGGCGATACGCCAGTCGTCGATCATCCGGCAGAGCTCCTCCACCGGCCCGTCGAGGAAGGCCCGTTCGCGTTCGGTGAGGGGCTTCGGTTTGAAGTCGAGGAGCCGCCGCCAGTCGGGGTTGCCCGAGAACAACTCGCCGTCCCACCACACCGTGCCGGCCTCGAGCGCGATGCGCTCGGTCTCGCCAATGCGCGGCAGGAAGGAACGCACCAGCCCCATGATCGGCGCCGCGATCACGCGCCGGCGGATGGCCGGGACCCCGAACAACGTGGCGAGGACGAGGGCCGCGATCGCCGCCGCGGCGAAGGCCACCGGGGTGTCGACTCCGGTGAGCGCCCAGGCGCCGAGCCCGACGGCCAGGACCGAGACCCAGGCCCAATAGCCGCGCCCGATATAGAGAAAACCTGAGAACAGGACCGCGGCGAGGATCAGGAAGATTGGCGTCATCGCTCAGTTCCGCAAGGGTTTGCCGTTCTTGATCATGTGGGCGACGCGGGCCATGGAAGCGGGGTGATGCGCTAGCGCGATGAAGGCCTTGCGCTCAAGCGCGAGGAGATCGTCCTCGCCGATCGTATCGAGGAAATCGGTGTCGCCGCCGGAAAGCACGCCGGCCAGGACCTTGCCGATAGTCGCGTCATGCGCCGTGGCCTTGCCGCCGAGGCGAAGCCCGTCGACGGCCATCGACATCGCCGCCAGCGCCGTCGGGCCTGGCAGCGAGACCTCGGGCGCCTCGGGCGGCGTGTAATCCTCCGCCAGGGCCAGGGCCTTGGCCTTGGCGTCGGCTAAAAGCCGGTCCCGGTTCATGGTGACGCCATCGGCCGGACGCAGCACCAGAAGATCCCTCGCTTCCGCCGCCGATTTCGCCACCGTCGCCATGCCGATGGTCTCGAAGACCTTGATCACCGGCGGCATCGGCCCGCCCGGGCGGTCGGGATTGGCGGTCCAGCGGATCAGCATCTCCTTGCATCCGCCCCAGGCGGGAATGATGCCGACGCCGACCTCGACCAGGCCGGTGTAGGTCTCGGCGTGGGCCTGCACGGCGTCGCAATGAAGCAGAATTTCGCAGCCTCCCCCGAGCGCCAGGCCCGACGGCGCGCCAACCACCGGGAAGGGCGCGTATTTGAGGGCCCTGTAGGCGTTCTGGCCGCGGCGTATCAGATAGTCGAGGGCGAACCAAAGCCGGAGCTTCATGGCGACGAGCAAGAGGCCGATGTTGGCGCCGGCCGAGAAGTTGGAGCCTTCGTTGTAGATGACCAGCGCCCGGTATTTGCCCGGTATCAGCCGGACCGCCTTGTCGATCATGCCGAGCGAGAATGGGTTAAGCGTGTTCATCTTGCTGTGGAACTCGAGGCAAAGGACGCCGTCGCCGATGTCCCAGAGACTGGCCGAGCGGTTTGCCGCCACCGGCTTTTGGCGGCGCTTGATGTCGGCCAGCAACAGCACGCCGTCGGCGCGGGGGACGTCGGCATAATCGCCGCGGATGGTCATGTATTGGAGCCTGCCGGCTTCGGTCCGGTAGAACGGGCGCCCGTCCGCCACCTCCAGCAGCCGGGGCACGGGCCGGCCCTCGGCCTTGAGCTTTTCGGCGAACCAGCCGCCGCCGAGCTTGTCGATCAGCTCGAAAGGACCGTAGCGCCAGGCGTAGCCGAGGCGCATGGCCTCATCGACGGCGACGATGTCATCGGCGATCTCGGGCACCAGATCTGCGGCGTAGGCGAGGGTGGCGGACAGCACCCGCCAGGCGTAGCGTCCGCCCTTGTCCGCGTGGGCGAGCAGCGCCCGCGGCCCGCCCTTGCGCGCCGCCCGGACGCTCTTGAGGTCCGGTTTCCCCGCCGCGCGGTATTCGCCGGTCCCGAGGTCGCGCGCCTCCTTGATCCTTTCCGCCGTCTCGGGCTTGAGCCGGTAGAACCCGCCCTTGCCCTTGCGCCCGGTATAACCCTCCTCGATCATCCCGGTGATCAGTTTTGTTTCGCCCGAGACCTCGTGGAAGGGGTCGTCCGCCCCCAGGGCCCCTTCCATGCTGGTGAGGATGTGGGGCATCAGATCGAGGCCGACCATGTCGAGCAGCCCGAACACCCCGGTCTTGGGGATGCCCACCGGCCGGCCCATCACGGCGTCCGCTTCCTCGACCGAGATGCCGTCCTCGATCGCCCGGATGACGGCGGACTGCAGCCAATAAATGCCGATCCGGTTGGCGATGAAGCCAGGGGTGTCCTTGGCGTCGACCACGCTCTTGCCGAGGCGGATATCGGCGAACCGGCGTACCGCCGCGACCGCTTGCGGGTCGGTTCGGGCGCCGGTGACGATCTCGATGAGGCGCATGTAGCGGGGCGGGTTGAAGAAATGGGTGATCAGGAAGTCGGCGGCGAAACTCTCCGCCAAGCCTTCGGTCAACACCGCGAGGGGAAGGGTCGAGGTGTTCGAAGAGACGATGGATGACGGCTTCCTAACGGCGTCGATCTTACGGTAGAGCGCGCGCTTGGGCTCGGCGCGTTCGATGATCGCCTCGACGATCCAATCGCAATCGGCGAGCAGGCCGATATCGTCCTCGATGTTGCCGGTGGTGACGCGCCCGGCGTTTCGCTTGTGCATGAAGGGCGCCGGATCGGCCTTGAGCATCCTCTCGACGGCGCCTTCGGCGATGGCGCTGCGGTTCTTATCGTCCTCGGCGGCGATGTCGAGAAGCACCACCGGCACGCGCGCGTTGGCGATGTGGGCGGCGATACCGGCGCCCATGACGCCGGCGCCGATCACCGCCACTTTCCGGATTTCGGTCAACTGGCGGCCTCGAGCACGGTTGCGATCCCCTGGCCGCCGCCGATGCACTGGGTGGCCAGCGCGAAGGCGCCGCCCTCGCGCCCGAGCAGCATTGCCGCCTTGCCGGTGATGCGCGCGCCGGTGGCGCCGAGCGGATGGCCCAGCGCGATGGCGCCGCCGTCGATATTGACCCGCGCGTGATCGAGTTCGAGGTCGCGAAGGCAGGCCAGGGACTGGGACGCGAAGGCCTCGTTGACCTCGGCGACGTCGATGTCGGTGATCGCCAAACCCGCCCGGGCCAGCGCCTTTCTCGACGCCGGTACCGGTCCGATACCCATGATCTCGGGCGCGCAGCCGGCGACGGCGATGCTCTTGATCCGGGCCAAGGGCGCAAGCCCGTTCGCCTTCGCGTAGTCCTCGCTGCACACCAGTGTCGCCGCCGCCCCGTCGGTGAGCGGCGAGGACGTGCCGGCGGTGACGGTGCCGGCCTCATCGAATGCCGGCTTCAGATCGGCCAGGGCCTGGGGGGTGGTGTCGGGCCTGAGGCAGCCGTCGGTATCGACCGTGGCGCCGTCCTTGGCGATCGGCACGATCTCGTCGGCGAGGCGGCCGGCGGCCTGGGCCTTGGCGGCGCGGGACTGGGATTCGACGGCGAAGGCTTCCTGTTCCTGGCGGGTGATCTGATACTTCCTGGCGACGTTTTCGGCGGTCTCTCCCATGGAGATGTAGGCTTGGGGGTAGGATTCGTAGAGTTCGGGATGGGGCATCGGGTTGTAACCCATCATCGGCACCCTCGACATCGACTCGACGCCGGCACAGATGAAGGCGCTCCCTGCGTCCATTTGGATGGCGCCGGCGGCTATGTGGATGGCGTACATCGACGATCCGCAGAACCGGTTGACGGTGACGCCGGCGACGCTTTGCGGCAAGCCAGCGCGAAAGACCACGAGCCTCGCCATGTTCAGGCCCTGCTCGGCCTCCGGGAAGGCGCAGCCGAGGATCAGATCCTCGATATCGTCGGCATTGACGCCGGTCTTCGCGATCAGGCCCTTGACCACCTGGGCGGCAAGCTCGTCGGGCCGCACAGTTTTCAGCGCGCCTTTCTCGGCGGGGGTGAACGGAGACCGGACGTATCCGGCGATCACGACATTCTTCATATCCGAATCCTCCGTTGGGCCTCATGTTCCGGCGGTTGGAGCCGGCTCGGGCGCCGGTTCCAATCGACCGGCGGCGTCCTCGGCGATCAGGTCCTTCTTGGATATCTTGCCGATCAGGGTCTTCGGCAGGGAGTCGCGGAACTCGATCTTGCGGGGCATCTGGAACGGCGCCAGCTTGTCCTTGAGGAAACCGCGCAAATCCCCCGCCGTCAACTCCTCGCCGTCACCGAGTTTGACGAAGGCCTTGACGATCTCTCCCCGATGCCGGTCGGGGACGCCGCAGACCGCGACCTCCTCGACCGCCGGGTGCAGATGGATCACTTCCTCGACCATGCGCGGGTAGACGTTGAAACCGGCCGACAGGATCAAGTCCTTGATTCGGTCGACGACGTAAAGATACCCGTCATCGTCGAGATAGCCAATATCGCCGGTGTGCAGGCGGCCGCCGCGAAAGATGTCGATGTTCTCCTTCGCCCGGTTGGCATAGCCGGCCATCACCTGTGGGCCGCTGACGCAGACCTCGCCGCGATCGCCCAGCCCCAGCACGCACTCCGGGTTGTCCAGCGCGGTGATCTCGATCACCGTCGCCGGCAGGGGCAGGCCGGCCGAACCCGGTCTGCGCCCAACATCGATCGGGTTGACGGTACAGACGGGACCGGTCTCGCTAAGCCCATAGCCCTCCACCAGGATGCAGCCGGTCCGCTCCTCGAACCGGCGGTGGATGTCGATCGCCAACGGCGCGCCGCCGGAGATGCAGAAGCCGAGGCTCGAGAGGTCGTAATCGGCGATGTCGCGGGCGGCATTGAGGGCCGAAAACATGGTCGGCACGCCGATGAAAATGGTGGGTTTCTCCTGGTCGATGGTCGCAAGCACTTCGGTCGACTTGAAATGCGGCAGCAGGATCAATTCGGCGCCGATGCCGAGACCCAGATTCATCACCGCCGTCATGCCGAAGGCGTGGAAAAGCGGCAACACGCCCAGGATCTTCTCCTCGCCCGGCCTTATGTCCGGCGCCCACATCTCGAGCTGCTTGGCGTTGGCGTAGAGGTTCGCGTGGGTGAGCCGGACGGCCTTGGGGAACCCGGTGGTGCCGCCGGTGTACTGGAGCACGGCGACGTCGGTCTCGGGATCGATGACGGCGGCGTCGAACTCGCCGTCATTGTCGATCAGCTTGTCGAACGGGAGGTGGCGGTCGTCCTTGGGAATGGCGGCGACCTCGCGGCGTTTCAGGAGGTCGAACAGCACCTTCTCGGGAAACCGCAGCACGTCGCTCATCGAGCACACCACGATCCGCTCCAGCCGTTCATCGCCCTGGACCCTGGGCGCCACCTTGCGGTAGAGCCGCTTCATATTCAGGGTCACCAGGATACAGAGGCCGGAATCGGCGATCTGGCGCTCGATCTCGCGTTCGGCGTAGAGCGGGTTGATGTTGACGACGGTGCCGCCGGCCTTGAGCACGGCGTAGAAACAAATCACCGTGTAAGGGGTGTTGGGCAGCATCAGGCCGACCTTGATGCCCTTGCCGACGCCGAGCGCCTGAAAGCCTTTCGCCGCGCGATCGACCATTCGGGCGACGTCGCGGTAACGGGTGCGCCGGCCGCGGAAGGAGAGGCAGAAATTGTCGGGCCAGGCGGCCACCGCGTCGTCGAGGAGCCGGGTCAGCGGCCTGGCCTCGAACACCGCGGACCATTCGACACCCGCGGGATAGGATTTCTCCCACGGATAGGGCCGTTCCATGGGGGCGCCGGCGGCCCTGCCCCGACGCCTGAACGGGGCGAGGGCGGCGCGGACGGACCGGGCGAGGGCGGCAGTCAGGGGCATCAGCATTCAGGTTTGCCTCCGTCCTCCGCCGATCGGGCGCGTCTCAGACGGCGGTTCGAACATCCGTCTCTCCCAGCGCCCCCTTCGCTTCCTTGGGCGCTTCCTTGGGCGGTGAAGCGGGTTCGGTAACTTGGGACGCCAGATGGGTGAGGAACGAAATCACCAACTCCTGGGCGCCGCCGGTGTCATCGGCCAGAATCCCGTGGCGCTGCGACGGGATCAGGTGCAGGCGCTTGTCCTCGCATCCCAGCTTGTCGAGGATGATCTCGGCGCTCCTCGCGTCGACGATCTTATCCTCGGTGGCCTGGATGAGCCGGACCGGGCAGGCGACGTCGGGCAGGCGTTTCGTCAGCTCGTCGACCAGGCGGCGCAACTCGAACAGCCCGCGTATGGGCATATGCCGGTAGTTGACCTCGGGGTTTTCGGAATCGTTGGGCCGGAACGGCATCAGACCCTCGAGCGAGGACACCCATCGGGTCAGCTTGTTGACGCCGTGGAGGAGCGGCACGAAGGCCATGTTGCGGTTGCGGAACTTGATGGGGACGGCGGCGGCGCCGACGCCGATCAGGTTCCGGGGCCGCTCCGCCGCGAACCGCAAGGCCAGCGCGCCGCCGGTCGAGAACCCGGCGAGGAAGAGGCGGTCCGCCAGCCCCGACATGATCTCGTAACCGCGCCTGACCGATCCCAGCCAGTCCTCCCAGCTTCGGTCGCGAAGGTCCCAGGGCGAAGTCCCGTGACCGCTGAGGCGGACGCCGATGACGGCGAACCCAAGGGCCTCCAGCTTCTCGCCCAAGGCCCTGAGCTCGGCCGGGGAGGCGAGAAAGCCGTGCACCAGAACGACGCCGGTTCCGTTGCCATCGGCGGGAACGAGCAGGTAGGGCTCGCCGCTCTTGGTCGCCGTCTCCTGGTCGTTGATCTCGGCGTGCCGGGGCCGCGAATAATGCTCCTGGCACCGGGCGAAGGCGCGGACCTCGTCGTCGAACCGAAGCCGCGCCAGCGCCGCCCCGTCCATCGTCGGGCCGGACTTAACGGCCTGCTCGACGGCCCGGCGCGCGGCTTTCACCGGCGCCACCTCGTTGGCGTAGACGGTGACCAGGTTCTCGAGCCGCACCTCGTGATGGGCGTGTTCCTCGAGCAGCTTGGGCAGGAAACGGTAGCGCGCCTCCGTGACCTCGATCAGGCCGGTGCGGGTGGTCGTATGCAGGAACTGCTCGAAGCCGCCGGTCCCATCCCTAAGGATGCCGCCATAGGCCTCCGGGTTGGTCAGGCCCCGGTGCAGGTGAATGGAGGGCTCTCGCTGGGCGTTCTTGATCGCCAGATAAAGCAGCCTGTGAAAGCGTTCGTGATCGATCTCCGTCAACCCGGCATCGAGCAGCTTGAGGATCAGCCGCGAGGCCAGGTGAGAGAGGTTGACGGTGACGTGGGCGTACATCTCGCGCATGTAACGGTCGCGCAGGCGCGCGGTTTCGCGCCCCATCGCCTTCGACACCATGCGCTCGACCATGCGCCCCTTATCCGGCTTCAGGGCGAACAATTCCTGCAAGCTGTCGATTCCCTCGAACACCCGCTTGAGCACCGCCCGTTCGAACCAGTTCCAGGCGATGCCCGGGGCGATGGGGTGGGCGAACCGGATGTCCATGTCGGTGCGCTTCAACAAGATGTTGCCCTCGATCAGCAACTCGTCCTTGACCCTGTCGGTGAGCCCGCCGCCGAACAGCTCGGCTCCCTTGCGCAGGATGTTGTCGTCGGCGCGCACCGGCCAGAAGGTGATGTTGGCGGGCACGATCAGCGTCGGTTTCCGGGCGGCGGCGATCAGCGCGTCGATGTCGTCCATGCCCAGCGCGTCGACCCATCGCTGGAGCCTCTCGGTCCCCCCGTCCTCATGCACCGAGAGAATGCGTTTCTTGAAGATCTCGAGCGTCAGCGCCATCGCCGCCGCGCCCTTGTGGTGCTTGCGCCGGATCCGGTCGATCTGGGAAAAGATCGAGAAGCGGCCCTCCTCGTCCAGCACCCGGCGGTCCTTGACCATGCCGCCCTCGGGAAAGAAGATCACCCTGCGTCCGCGCAGGATCTCGGCGGCCAGGAAGGACAACAGGCCGGGGTGATCGGTGGGCACCGCGCCGACGCTCCGCAGGAACCTGGCGAGGGTCTCGTTGCCCTCGAACAGGTCCGCCGCCGCGACGCAGCGGCTAAAGGCGCCCGTCGCCTGGTAGATGAGGTATTGCGGGATGATGGTTTCGAAGCGGGCGAAGTGGTTGAACAGGAATATCTGGCCGGCTTCGATGTGGCCGTCGTCGTCGTGGACCTTGATGTTGATCCGCAGGCGTTCGTGCAGGAACGAGAACGCGCGCACGCACCATTGATAGGTGGTTTCGTTGATGTCGAACGCGGGGTCGTCGCTCATCGGCCGATCTTTCAACCGCGGCCGGTTCTCCCTCCACCCTGGCCCGGCGGTTCGGTTCCCTATAAACAGGATAGTATTAACAAATACAATACCGGCCTCGCGCGAGCCGCCGCCTCTGCTGTTCGCGGCACACCCATAACCGACAGGGAACCCCGAGGGCAATCAGTAGAATTCCCGAGGTCATTGAAAAATTGGCGCACCCGACAGGATTCGAACCTGTGACCTCTGCCTCCGGAGAACACGAGGCGAGGTGCAAGCGCCTGAAATTTCGCGCGTTTCTCGCCAGTTTTTGACGCAGTTTGACGCCAGGCGACGGAGGTTACGCGGACATTCTGCGGACATCAGCCGAGCGCGTCCCGCGCGTCAAGTAAGAAGTCGGGATGATGGTGGCCATAAAGCTCGGTAGTGCG
>JACZQV010000076.1 GCA_022545545.1 Pseudomonadota bacterium | reverse complement strand
TTAAGGGGACACCGCCAATTAAGGGGACACCATACTTAATTCCCCGCCTCGGTCATTTGGCGCTATGGAATTAAGTATGGTGTCCCCTTAATTGGCTCTGGCGCGGAACAAGGCGCAACGGCACGGGGTGAACGGTACCCCCCCGATAAGGCACTGGACGAGGCGCGGGGCGCCAAGCATGTTATACCAAAGGACCTATGGGATTAGGTCCATGCGCCGAACCCTCGCCGTCTTCGTCATTGCCTTCGCTACAACGGCGGTTGCCGCCGAGGGCGATCCCGCCGCGAGGATCAAGGCCGCCGCCTCCGCCGCCTGCCGCGGCACGGTGCCCGACATCGATAGGATCGCCGAGACCTTGCCGGCGGTGATCAAGGTTGAGGAAAAGCCGCTCATCAATCGGGGCCGGAGGTTCGGCTGGCGCGGGACACTGACGCTGGCGGACGGGAGCCGGATCGAGATCGAGCGCATCGCGCCGGGCGGCCGGCTTAGGCGCCTCGGCGTCACCTATTACGCGCCCGATGCCCCCGGCGCCGGCCAAGCCCGCCCAATGATGACCGCGCTGCTTGGCCCCGACTGCGTCATCGGCCTCGGCCGGCGTCTGGTTTACGGCCCCGAGGGGCGCGTCCGGGCGCTGGTGCACCTGGACCGCGACCTCGCGCCCATCGGAACCCCCGAGCCCCTCGATCCTCCGGTGCCGGCGGCCGAGGACGCGGCGAAGGAGGCAAGGGGAGTCCGGGTGGCGATGGTCGACGCCGGGGTCAATTACCTGCTGCCGGAGATCGCTGAGCGCCTGGCGCGGGACCGTGCCGGCCGGCCGCTCGGCTACGATTTCTGGGACCTTGACGACCGGCCGTTCGACTCCAATCCGGCCCGCTCCCCTTTCTTTCCCCAACGCCACGGCACCCGCACCGCCTCCGTGTTGCTGAGAGAGGCGCCCGAAGCGCGCCTCGTACCCTACCGCTATCCCCGCCCCGACATGTCGCGCATGGCCAAGATCGTCGATCACGCGGCGGCCAACGGCGTGATCGTGGTCTGCATCACGCTCGGCAGCGACGACATCGCGGACTGGGAGGCCTTCGCCGCCGCCGTGGTGGCGCGGCCCGAGATGCTGTTCGTGGTCTCGGCCGGCAACGACGGCCGCGATATCGATGGGCGGCCGGTCTACCCGGCGGCGCTGGAGGCCGGGAACATCATCGTCGTGACCTCGGCGGACTCCTCGGGCCGGCTCGGGCGCGGGTCCAACTGGGGTAAACGGTCGGTGGACTTGCTGGTGCCCGGCGAGGAAACGCCGGTGACGGATTTTTATGGCCGCGCCGGGATATCCTCGGGCTCGAGCTTCGCCGCCCCTCGAATCGCGGCGCTGGCGGCGCGGCTGCTCGCGGCCCATCCGGACTGGCGGGCGCCTGAGCTTAGGGCCGCGATCTTCGCGCGCGCCCGAAAAACCGCCGCGACGGCGGAAATCGTCGGCCAGGGACTGATCGCCAACCCATCGGCGCCGTAACCGAAAGCCGCGCGCGCCGGCCCCACGGCCCGCTCGCCGCGGCCGCATTTGCGTTGCTTGGGGGCCCGCCTTGGCGCTGGCGGCAAAGCCATGCTTCGCCTATAAGTTCAGGCGAATTCTTATCGTCTCGACAGGGAGAGGACCATGACCGCCTCCGCGGCGTCGGATCAAGACGCCCTGCAACTCCTTACCGACCTCATCGGTACCGCCAAGCGGGGCGGCGCCGATGGCGCCGACGCGGTGATGTTCAGGAGCGCATCGCTCAGCCTCTCCCGGCGTCTCGGCAAGCCGGAAGGGATCGAGCGCTCGGAAAGCGACGATCTCGGTCTCAGGGTCTTCCTCGGCAAGCGCCAGGCCGTGGTCTCCTCGACCGATCTATCGAAGGACGCCCTGGCGGAGATCGCCGAGCGCGCCGTCGCCATGGCCAAGGCGGCGCCCGAGGACGCCTATTGCGGCCTCGCGGAGCCTGAGTTGCTGGCGGGCGATCCTCCCGATCTCGATATCTGCGATCAGCGCGAACCGGACCCGGACGAGCTCGCCGAGCGGGCGGCGAAGGCGGAAGACGCCGCGCGCGCCGTCAAAGGGGTGACCAACTCCGAAGGCGCCGAGGCGAGCTGGGGGTCGAGCCGCATATGCCTGGCGGCGAGCAACGGCTTCGCCGAGACCTACGCCTCGTCGCGCCATTCCCTGGTGGCGGCGGTCGTCGCCGGCGAAGGCACGAACATGGAGCGGGATTACGAGTTCTCGAGCACGGTCTACGCCGATGACCTCGAGGGCGCGGAGGTAATCGGGCGCGAAGCCGGCGAGCGGGCGGTGGCGCGGCTCAACGCGCGCAAGGTCGAAACCGCGAGCGTGCCGGTGATCTACGAGCCCCGGGTATCGTCGAGCCTGTTGCGCCATCTGGCGGCGGCGATCAACGGCATATCGGTGGCGCGCGGCACCAGTTTCCTCAAGGACAAGATGGGAAAGGCGGTGTTCGCCGACGCCATCACCATCGTCGACGACCCCCACCGCGCCCGCGGGCTCGGCTCCAAACCCTTCGACGGCGAGGGCCTCGCCAATGAAAGGCGCAAGGTGATCGACGCCGGCGTGCTTGCGACCTGGCTTCTCGATCTCGGCTCGGCCCGCCAGCTCGGATTGGGCAGCACCGGCCACGCGGCGAGGGGCACCTCGGCGCCGCCATCACCCGCCGCCACCAACCTCTATCTCGAAGCGGGCACGCTTGGCCCCGCCGAGTTAATGTCGGATATCGGCGCCGGGCTTTATGTCACCGAGCTGATCGGCATGGGGGTCAACACCCTGACCGGCGATTACAGCCGGGGCGCGGCGGGCTTTTGGATCGAGAACGGCGAGATCGCCTACCCTGTCAGCGAGGTCACCATCGCCGGCAACCTCAACGACATGTTCGCCAACCTGACGGCGGCGGACGATCTCGAGTTCCGCTACGCCATCAACGCCCCGACGTTGCGCATCGACGGCATGACCGTCGCCGGCAAGTAAGATAAAGCCCCCCGGGGAGGACCCGGTGATGGCAACCGTTGGCCCAAGGCCGGCGCGCGTGCTATGGTCCCGGGGCCGGCGAGACCGCCAAGAAACATAGAAGGAAGACAACCGGTGAAGGGCGCGAAAGCGGCAAATCTTCTACCCGGTCAGGGAACCGTCGCCCTCATGGGCCGCCTGGTGCGCGAGCATATCCGCCACTATTTCGCCCATATCGGCCTGGCGCTGGTCTTCATGGTGCTGACCGCGGGGGCGACGGCGGCGCTGGCCTATCTCATGAAGCCGATCATCGATGACGTCTTCGTCGAGAAGGACCGCGCGATGCTGTTCATCATCGCCTTTTCCGTGTTCGGCGTCTTCGTGCTCAAGGGGTGCGCCACCTACGGCCAGGCGGTGCTGATGAACTACGTCGGCCAGCGCATCATCGCCGATCTGCAGCTCCGCATGTTCGCCCACCTCATGCGCCTGGATCTCGCCTTCTTCCATGGCACCTCGACCGGGCAACTGGTCTCGCGCTTCACCAACGATCTCGCCCTGGTGCGTGGGGCCGCCGCCGATTTGTTGGTGAGCGCGGGCAAGGACCTTTTGACGCTGGTGTTCCTGATGGCCGTCATGTTCTCGCGCGATTGGATGCTGGCGGCGGTATCGTTCTTCGTCTTTCCCCTGGCGATCCTGCCGATCGTCAAGATCGGCCGGCGCATGCGCAAGGTCTCCGCCTCCACCCAGGCCGAAATGGCCCATTTCACCTCACTGCTCGGCGAGACCTTCCAGGGCGCGCGGCACGTCAGGGCCTATGGCATGGAGGCCTATGAGACCGGCCGGGCGAAGCGCATGATCGACGCCATCTTCCGCCTGCTGTACAAGGCCGGAAGGGTGCGGGGGGCGGCCCATCCGATCATGGAGACGCTCGGCGGCGTCGCCATCGCCGTCGTCATCCTCTATGGCGGCTGGCGGGTGATCGAAGGCGGACAGACGGCGGGGGATTTCCTGTCGTTCGTCACCGCGCTGTTGCTGGCTTATGAGCCGATGAAGAAGCTCGCCAATCTCAACGCCGGCCTGCAGACCGGCCTCGCCGCCGCCGAACGGGTGTTCGCCATACTCGACGTCGAGCCCGAGATCGGCGACAAGGCGGGGGCGGGAGCGATCGAGGTTACCGGCGGCGCCATCGAGTTCAAGGACGTGACCTTCGCCTACGGACCGGACAACCCGGCGCTGAAGGGTATTACGCTTTCGGTCCCCGCCGGCAAGCGGGTGGCCCTCGTCGGGCACTCGGGCGGCGGCAAGTCCACCATCCTCAACCTGATCCCGCGCTTCTACGACGTCGGCGGCGGTTCCGTCACCATCGACGGCGCCGATGTACGCGACGTCACTCTCGCCAGCCTGCGCGCCAACATCGCCCTGGTTTCCCAGGAGATCAGCCTGTTCAACGATACGGTCAGGGCCAACATCGCCTATGGCAAGCCGGGCTGCGCCGAGGCGGACGTCATCGCCGCCGCCAGGAACGCCGCCGCCCACGATTTCATCACCGATCTCGCGGAAGGATATGACACCGTGGCCGGTGAACATGGCGTCAAGCTTTCGGGTGGTGAGAGACAGCGCGTCGCCATCGCCCGGGCGATGGCGAAGGACGCGCCGATCCTCTTGCTCGACGAGGCGACCTCGGCGCTCGATGCCCACTCCGAGCGCGCCGTGCAGGCCGGTTTGAACAGGTTGATGGAAGGGCGCACGACCCTGGTGATCGCGCATCGCTTATCGACGGTGATCGGCGCCGATCTCATCTACGTCATCGAGGACGGGACCGTCATCGAATCGGGCACCCACGCCGAGCTCCTGGCCAAGGGCGGCGCCTATGCTGCTCTCTATGAGTTACAGTTCGCCAAGGAAGCGCCGGCGGACGAGGCGGCGCGGGCGCGGGCCTGAACCGTGGCTATCCTCCGGTCCATAGTCCGCTGGTTGACCCGGAATAGCCTCGCGCGGAACGTCGTCGCGGCGCTGGCCGCCCAATACATCCGGCTGATCCATCTCACCGGCCGCTGGCAGGTCATCGGCGAGGAAATCCCGAGGCGCTTCTGGGATACGCACCGGCCCTTCCTTGTGTGCTTCTGGCACGGGCGCTTGTTGATGATGCCCTATTGCCGGAACCCGGACGCGCCGCCGGTCTACATACTGGTCTCGCGACACCCGGACGGCCGCTTCATCGCCGATACGATCAAACATTTCGGCGTCGGCGCCATCACCGGGTCTTCCTCGCGCGGCGGCACGGAGGCGCTGCGCGCGGTGCTCAAGACCTTGGCCTCAGGCGCCACCATCGGCATCACCCCGGACGGACCGCGCGGGCCGCACATGCGTGCCGGCGTCGGCGCCATCAACGCCGCGCGGATGGCGGGCGTCGCCATCTTGCCCGTCACTTTCGCGTCAAGGCGCCGCATCGTGTTCAAGTCCTGGGACCGGTTCGTCGTCGCCCTGCCCTTCTCCAAAGGGGTCTTGCTCTGGGGCGATCCCATCGAGATCGCCCGCGACTCCGATCATGTGGCCATCGAGCGGGCCCGGCGCAAACTCGAGGACAGGCTCAATGCGTTGTGCTACGAGGCCGACCGCCTGGTCGGCGCCCAACCCATCGAACCGGCCCCGGAAGCGGACGAGGCGCTTGAATACCCCGTCGCGGGGAGCGATGCCAAGAGCAGCGAGGACGACCGCCCCGAGGGGCTTTCGGCCACCGGCGGAGGCCAATGACACCGGCGCTTTACCGCGGCTTCACGACTCTCGCCCTGCCGCTGATCAGCCTGTACCTCGCCCGGCGCCGGGCGCAAGGCAAGGAAGACGGCGACAGGTTCCCGGAAAGGCTTGGGTGCGCCGGGCGGGCGCGCCCCGACGGACCGCTGATATGGCTGCACGCCGCCTCCGTCGGCGAGGCGCTTTCGATCCTGCGGCTGACGGCAAGGATTCTGACCGATTATCCGGAAGTGAACATGCTGGTGACCACCGGCACCGTCACATCGGCCAGGCTGCTCGCCGAGAGGCTGCCGCCCGGCGCCATCCACCAATATGTACCGGTGGACCGCCCGGCTTGGGCGCGCCGTTTCCTCGACCACTGGCGGCCCGATATCGCCCTTTGGGTCGAATCCGAGTTCTGGCCCAATCTCATCGCCGAGACCCAGGCGCGCGCCATCACCATGATCTTGCTGAATGGACGGATGTCCTTGAGGTCGTTCGCCGCCTGGCGGCGATGGCCGGGCCTGATCCGGCCGTTGCTTGGCGGTTTCGCATTGTGCCTCGCCCAGGACGAGGACGAGGCAAAACGCCTTCGTGCCCTGGGCGCGCCTTCGGTCAAGACGCCGGGTAATCTCAAATTCGCTTCCGGCCCCCTGCCGGTGGATGAGGAGGAGGCCGGCCGGCTTTCACATTCGATCGGCGCCAGGCCTATTTGGCTTGCCGCCAGCACCCATGCCGGCGAGGAGGAGATCGTCGTCGAGGTGCACCGGCGCGTCGCGCCAGCCCATCCGGGACTGTTGACCGTGATCGTGCCGCGCCATCCGAGCCGGGGGCGGGAAGTCGCGGCGGCGCTTGCAAGGGCGGGGCTGAAAGGCGCGCTTCGCTCCCAGGGCGATGCGATCGCACCCGAGACCGAGGTCTATATCGCCGACACCTTGGGCGAGCTCGGCCTGTTCTACCGGCTCTGCCCCGTCGCCTTCATCGGTGGCTCGCTGATCCCCCATGGCGGACAGAACCTACTGGAACCGGCGCGGCTCGATTGTGCCGTGATTCACGGCCCCCACATGGAGAACTTCCGCGCCGTGGTCGAGGAGATGACGGACGCCGGGGCCAGTATCGAAGCCGGGAACGCCCGGGACATCGCCCGCTGGGTGGCGTCGCTGCTCGATGACACGGCGCTCAGGGCGGGACGCATCGAGGCGGCGCGGCGCATCGCCACCGCCAAGGACGGGGTGATCGACGCGGTGATGGCGGAACTCGAACCCTTCATCGAAGCGCTGGCCAAGGGCGGTGGGCCGGCGGCGCCACCACCGACGGGGGCCGGCGGACAGGCCCCTAGGGATATGGAGGGCAAGCGTGCGCGCCCCTGAGTTCTGGCAGGGCGATGGCGGCATCTGGCCGCTGCTTCTGGCGCCCCTCGCCCACGCCTACGGGGCCGCCGGGGCGGCGCGCCACGCCTTGACCGAACCGGTCAAGGTGTCCGTTCCCGTCATCTGCGTCGGCAACCTGGTGACGGGCGGCGCCGGCAAGACGCCGGTAGCGCTTGCGCTTGGCGCCTATTTCGAGGCGTTGGGCAAGGAGGTGCATTTCCTGACCCGCGGCTATGGCGGCAGCGAACGAGGACCGGTGCGCGTCGACCGCGGGCGCCACGGCGTCGCCGAAATCGGCGATGAGGCACTGCTATTGGCCGCCCGCGCGCCGACCTGGGTGGCGCGAAACCGCGTCAGCGGCGCCGAGGCGGCGGCCGATGACGGCGCCGGCATCGTCGTCATGGATGACGGTTTCCAGAACCCGGCGCTTGCCAAGGACGTCTCGCTTCTCGTCGTCGATGGGGGGTTCGGTTTCGGCAACGGCCGTGTCATCCCCGCGGGCCCCCTACGCGAGCCGGTGGAGACGGGGCTCGGGCGCGCATCGGCGGTGGTGCTGATCGGCGAGGATGCACGGGGTGTCGAGGAGCGCATCGCCATGGCCAGGGCGCGTCTGGGCCGAACGCCCCCGGTGCTCGGCGCCAAGCTTGCGCCCGGCGCCGGCGCCAGGGAGATCGCCGGCCGGCCGGTCGTCGCCTTCGCCGGCATCGGCCGCCCCGAGAAGTTCTTCGCGACGTTAGAGGAGATCGGCTGTCCCTTGAGCGCTACTCACGCATTCGCCGATCATCACCTTTACACGTCGGACGAGGTCATGGCGATTTGCGAGGAAGCCCACGGGCTCGAGGCCTTGCCGGTGACGACCGGAAAGGATTACGTGCGCCTGCCCGAGAGCGCGCGGCCCATGGTCAAGGTGCTCGGCGTCGAACTTGAATGGTCGGACGAGGCAGCGCTTGGCGCCGTCCTCGCGCCGCTTCTGGGTGATGGCTGACACCTCTCCCCTAAGCCGCATGTGGCCGAAGGGTCTCCTTGCGCCGGCCGAGACGGCGGCGATCAGACTGGCCTATGGGCTGTTGGCCGTCCTCCCCCTCGATCTCGCCTCCGCCACCGGCGGCTTCATCGCCCGCCTCATCGGGCCCGGCAGGAGGGAGTCGCGAACGGCCAACGGCAATCTCCGCCGCGTCTATCCCGAAAAGCCGGAGCGCGAGATCGCCGACATGATAAAGGGCGTTTGGGACAATCTCGGGCGGGTCGGGGCGGAATTTCCGGGGCTGAACCGGGTCCGTATCTACGAGGATCAGCGGTTTACGGTCACCGGCGCCGAGCACATCGACCGCCTGCGCGATGACGACAGGCCGGGAATCTTCTTCACCGCGCATATCGGCAACTGGGAGCTCGCGGCGCTGGCCGTGACGCAACGGGGCTTGCGGCTCGGCGTGGTCTATCGCGCCGCCAACCATCCGGAGGTGGAAAGGCTGGTGCGACTCGGGCGCAGGGGAATGACCGATGATTTGGTGCCAAAGGGCAGAGCCGGGGCGCGCCAGATGATCGCGATCCTAAACGGCGGCGGGCATCTCGGCATGCTGGTGGACCAGAAGATGAATGACGGCATCGCCGTCGAGTTCTTCGGACGCGACGCCATGACGGCGCCGGCGCTGGCCCAACTGGCGCTCAAGTTCGACTGCCCGGTGGTGCCGATAAAGGTCGAGCGCACCCACGGGGCGCATTTTTCGATTTCCGTCCTTCCCCCCCTGGAGCTGCCGGCGACCGGCGACCGCCAGGCGGATGTGAAGGCCGGCATGACGCTGGTCAACCGGATCATCGAGGGCTGGATACGCGAAAACCCCGAACAGTGGTTATGGGTGCACCGCCGCTGGCCCGACTGAGCGCGCTGGGGCGAAGCCGACCGGGGCCTCGATCACTTTCCGGCGGCGGGCATGGCGGGGACGAGAAGGGCCGGATCCAGGCCGACGCGGAACAGATTGACCCCCCAGTGGAGATGCGGGCCGGTGACCCGGCCGGTGGCGCCGACGGTGCCGATGGGTTGTCCCTGCTCGACCCTCTGCCCCTCCTTCACCAGCAACCGCTCGAGATGGGCGTAGATCGATCCGAGGCCGAGCCCGTGGTCGATCACCATCACGTTGCCGGAAAAGAACATCCCGTTATAGGACAGCGATACCACCCCGTCGGCGGCGGCCACAACCAAAGAGCCCTTGGGCGCGGCGACATCGACGCCGAGATGGGGGGCGCGGGCCTCGCCGTTGAGCACCCGCTGGCTGCCGTAAACGCCGCTGACGCGCCCCTGGACCGGCCAGATGAAGCCGGAGCGGAAATAGGATTTCTCGGTGAAGCGGGCGCGCGCTTTGTCGATCAGCGCTTTCTCGGCCCGGATGCGCTCGAGGTCCTCGGGCGACGGCGTGACCTTTTTCGGCTCCAGCCCGTCGATGCGTTCGATCTTGAACTCGCGCTGCTCGATGTGAAGGAGGCGGGAAGCCGTCCTGCCGTCGGCGAACGTGACCTTGATACGGGCCTTGCGCCCGGCGTTGCGGCCGAATCCGAGCAGAAACTCGCCGTACTTCGCCACCGCCACCGGCACATCGTCGAGCCATAGCTTGGCGCCGACCTCGACGCGGCCGATCATCAGGCTGCCCTGGACGGCGATCCCTTCGAGATTGATGCCGCCGGCGGCGTTGGCGGGCGAGGCGCCGGCGGCGAGGACGAACGAAGCCCAGGCGGCGGCGATACAAGCATACCGGGCCGCCGCCATCCACATCACAGCAGTGACCCCTGTTCGCCGCCGTCCGCCGGCTTCGCGCCCGCCCGCTTGGCGGCGCCTGGTTTGGGCGGCGGCTTGCCGGCGACCGTCGCGCCCACCCTGGCGTCGTGGAACTCGAGGCTCAACGCCATCCCGGGCCGCGTCGCCCCGGCCGAGGCTACGGGGACCTCGGCCCGATCCCGCGCCACGACGTAGCCACGCTCGAGCACGCGTCGGTAGGAGATGCTCTCGAGCAGGTTGGCGGCATTGTCCAGGCGCATCCCGGCGTCGGCGACGATGCGCCGTGTGGCGCCGTCGAGGCGCTCGGCAAAGCCCTGGGCGACATCGCCGCCATGATCGATGCTGACGTAAAGCGCCTTGGGCCGGAGTGCCGCCGCGACCGCGTCCAGTTCCGCGCGTGCCCGCGCCAGGCCATTGGCGGCGGCGTATCGCAGCCGTTCGGCCTTGTCGTCCAGGCGCTGCGCCGCTTCCTCGACCACCCGGGCGGGGTCGCCCATGATCCGCGCCAGCCCTTCGATCCTTGCCGCCCAATCGGCCAGGGTGCGGTTCATGGCGCCGAGCAGCCGCGTGCCCTCGTCCATTATCCGGGCCAGCAACTCGATCCTGACCGGCACCGCCATCTCCGCCGCCGCGCTCGGCGTCGGCGCGCGCACATCGGCGGCGAAATCGATCAGGGTCACGTCGGTTTCATGGCCGATGGCGGAGATCAGCGGGATATCGGAAGCGGCCGCGGCGCGCACCACGATCTCCTCGTTGAACGCCATCAAATCCTCGAGAGAACCGCCGCCCCGGGCGACGATCAGCACGTCGGGACGAGGCGCCCCGGCGCCCGCCTCTATGCGATTGAAGCCTTCGATGGCGGCGGCGATCGCTTCCGCCGCGCCCTCGCCCTGCACCAGCACCGGCCACAGCAGCACATGGCGGGGGAAGCGGGCATTCAGGCGGTGAAGGATGTCGCGGATGACGGCGCCGGTCGGCGAGGTGACGACGCCGATGACATCGGGCAGGTACGGGATCGGCTTCTTGCGCGCCTCGTCGAACAGGCCCTCGGCGGCGAGAAGCTTCTTGCGCTCCTCGATCAGCTTGAGCAACGCGCCCTCGCCGGCGAGCTCGATGCCCTCGACGACGATCTGGTATTTCGAGCGCTGGGCATAGGTCGAGATGCGCCCGGAGAGCACCACCTCCATGCCGTCCTCGGGCTTGAACGAGAGCGACGCCGCCACCCCCCGCCAGCACACCGCCTCCAGCACCGCGTCGGCGTCCTTGAGCAAGAAATAGACATGGCCCGAGGCGGCGCGTTTCAGCCCTGAAACTTCACCGCGCACCTGGACCCGGCCGAAGGCCGCCTCGATGGTGCGCTTGAGCGCGTTCGAAAGCTCGCCCACCGTCAAGATGGGCCGGTTGGTCTCTAAAGCGCCTTCGCCTGGAGATTGGCGTGAAATTTGGCTCATGATGCTCCATTTCTATGGTACAAGACCGCCCCGAGGAAACAAGCGCGCACATCGGGCATCCGGCCCGCCGGACCTCCCTGACCCGCCGGCGCCGGGCCCCGCTCTGCCATCAGGGGGAGGTCTTTGAGGGCAACGGAACCTTTGAAGGAAACGGCCAAGTGAAAGTCCTCGTCGTCGGATCGGGCGGGCGCGAACACTCGCTTTGCTGGGCCATCGCCACCTCGCCGCTTTGCGACGCCCTTTACTGCGCGCCGGGCAACGCCGGCATCGCCAATGACGCCATCTGCGTCGCCATCGGGCCTGAGGATATAGAGGGCATCGTCGGCTTCTGCCGCGATGAGGAGATCGGCTTCGTCGTCGTCGGGCCGGAGATGCCGCTGGTGGCGGGTCTCGTCGACCGGCTGGAAGATGAGGGGATCGCCGCCTTCGGGCCGACGGCGGAGGCGGCGGCCATCGAAGGCTCCAAGGGCTTCACCAAGGATCTCTGCGCCATGGCCGACATCCCGACCGCGGCCTATGGGCGCTTCACCGAACCCGCCGCGGCGAAGGCCTATATCCGCGAACACGGCGCCCCGATCGTCGTCAAGGCCGACGGGCTCGCCGCCGGCAAGGGGGTGATCATCGCCCAAGAGGTCGCCGAGGCCGAGGCCGCCGTCGATGACATATTGGTCGAGCGCCGCTTCGGCGACGCCGGCCGGGAGGTGGTGGTCGAGGAGTTCCTCGACGGCGAGGAGGCGAGCTTCTTCGCCCTCGTCGACGGCGTGAACGCCCTGCCGCTGGCCTCGGCCCAGGACCACAAGGCGGTGGGCGAAGGCGATACCGGTCCCAACACCGGCGGCATGGGCGCCTATTCGCCTGCGCCCATCGTCACCGAGGCCATGGTCAAGCAGGTCATGACGCGCATCATCGCACCGACGATCGACGCCATGGCGGACGCCGGCACGCCCTACAAGGGGGTGCTCTATGCCGGGCTGATGATCACGGGCGACGGGCCGAAGCTGCTCGAATACAACGTCCGCTTCGGCGATCCGGAGTGCCAGGTGCTGATGCCCCGCCTGTTCTCCGACCTCCTGCCGGCGCTTCTCGCCACGCGCGACGGCCAGCTCGCCTCGTTCGATCTTCGCTGGCGCGACGGCGCGGCGCTGACGGTGGTCATGGCGTCGAAGGGCTATCCCGGCGAATATCCCAAGGGCACGGAGATCCGCAACCTCGACGAGGCGGCCAAGGTCGAGGGCGTCACCATCTTCCACGCCGGCACCAGATCGGAAGGCGGCAAGGTGCTCGCCGTCGGCGGGCGGGTGCTCAACGTCACCGCCCATGGCGCGACGGTGGCCGAGGCCAAGGCCAGGGCCTATGAGGCCATCGATCTGATAGACTGGCCCGAGGGATTCTGCCGCCGCGACATCGGCTGGCGGGCGGTGGCACGGGAAAGCTGAGGCGAGGCTTGGGCAAGGGCATGGACGCGAAGACCGACGGCGGGGTGGAGGAGACGGCGCCGGGGGCTGAGGACGCGGCCGGGGCGGGCGTCACCTACCCCTACTCGACCGCACCGGCGCCGGGCGAGACCATCGAGCTCGCGCCCGGGGTCCACTGGCACCGGACGCCGCTTCCCTTCAAGCTCAATCACATCAATTTGTGGCTGATCGAGGACGGCGACGGCTGGATCGTGGTCGATTGCGGCTTCGGGCTCGATGATACCAAGGAGGCCTGGCGGCGCATCTTCGCCGAACCCATGGAAGGCCGGCCGATCACCAGGATCATCGTCACCCATTACCATCCCGACCATATGGGCCTTGCCGCCTGGCTTGCGGCAATTTCGGGCGCCGAAGTGATGATGACGGAGATCGAATGGCAAACGGCCCAGGACGCCTTCGACGGCGTCACCAACGACGTGACACCCTGGACGGCGTTTTACCGCTCCCACGGCCTCGATCCCAGCTATGACGAGACGATCCGGTTGCGCGGCAACACCTATCGCCGGGGCGTGCCCGAGCTTCCCGCCGCCACCGTACCGATGAAAGACGCAGACGAGATCGCGCTTGGCGGACATGACTGGCGGGTCATCGTCGGGCGGGGCCACGCGCCCGAACACGCGGCGCTATATTGTCAGGACCTCAACGTGCTGATCTCCGGCGATCAGATCCTGCCGCGCATCACGCCCAATATCAGTCTCCGCTATTTCGATGCCGATGCCGACCCGCTCGGCCTTTATCTCGCATCCTTCGCCCCGTTCCGCCCCCTGCCCGCCGACGTCTTCGTGCTGCCCTCCCATAACCTGCCGTTCTACGGGCTTGGCCCGCGCATCGACCAGATACTCCGCCATCACGACGACCGGCTTAAGACCGTTCTCGACAACTGCGACACGCCGGTGACCGCGGCCGATCTCATCCCCCATCTGTTCAAGCGCAAGCTCGACGCCCACGGCGTCTCCTTCGCCATGGGCGAATGCCTGGCCCACATCCGCCATCTCGAACTGAAAGGCCGCCTCCGGCGCCTCACCAATGATGACGGCATCCACCGCTTCGTCAGGATCGATCGAGGGCCGGCGCGGTCCTAGGGAGCGCCCTCACGAAGGCCGGCCTGGTTGGGTTTCGACCCCCGCCGCCGATGTCCGCTCATGGCCAGAAGAGACATTCTACCGATCAGCAAACGCCGCGACAGAGGTGATCGACCACGTACTCGGCGTCGCGCCCCACCTGGTAGAACAACCCGGAGCCCCAGGTGTGCAGCCAGTGGAGGCCGACAAAATAGAGCCCAGGCACCTCGGTCACGCCGCGCTCGTAGCGCGGGTAGCCGCGCTCGTCGAACACCGGTAAATCGATCCACCCGAAGTCGAAGCGAAATCCGGTGCCGTAGATCACACTGCCGATGCCCGCCTGCCTCAGGTCGAGGGTTGCCGGCTGTTTAGCGGACCGCCAGTCGACTGCCTCCAGGTCGCTTGCTGGCGCCTCGGCGCCACTTTTAGCGATG
>JACZQV010000075.1 GCA_022545545.1 Pseudomonadota bacterium | reverse complement strand
GGGCATCCTCCACCCGCTCCATGGAGAAAGCGTCCTTTCCGGCCCGCTCGAAGACATCCGCGAGCCATTCGCCGATCGCCGCCTCCACCGCCCGGGGCAGGATCGCCTTGCGCGCGCTGTCGAGATAGACGAACCGCTCCGTGGTCGGGAACTGTTCGCGCAGGGCGGCCCAGTCGGGGGCCGCCTCGGCCCGTGCCGGAAGCGGCGAAGGGGATTTCTTCATGCCCGCCGTCGTCGTCATCGCAGATCTCCTTTCCGGATCGTCTCGCCGCCATCATCACGTCACCCGACTCAGTGGGTCAGGATCTGGCTCAGGAACAGCTTGGTGCGGGCGCTCCTGGGATTGGCGAAGAACTCTTGCGGCGGCGCCTGTTCGACGATCTCGCCTTCGTCCATGAATACCATCAAGTCGGCCACCTGGCGCGCGAAACCCATCTCGTGAGTGATGACGATCATGGTCATGCCCTCATTCGCGAGTTCGACCATCACGTCGAGGACCTCGTTGATCATCTCCGGATCGAGCGCCGAGGTCGGTTCGTCGAACAACATGACCTTGGGGTTCATCATCAGGGCTCGGGCGATCGCCACCCGCTGCTGCTGGCCGCCCGAGAGCTGGCCCGGATATTTTTGCGCCTGCTCGGGAATCCGCACCCGCTCCAGCAGCGCCATGGCCCGCGCCTCGGCCTCGTGCTCCGCCTCCCGCCGCACCATGACCGGACCGAGTGTCAGATTCTCGATCGCCGTAAGATGGGGGAACAGACTGAAGTTCTGGAACACAATGCCGACATTGCTGCGGATCTTCTCGATGTCGCGCAGATCGTCGGTGAGCTCGGTGCCATCGACGATGATGGTGCCCTCCTGGTGCTCCTCCAGCCGGTTGATGCAGCGGATCATGGTCGACTTGCCGGATCCCGACGGGCCGCAGACCACCACCTTCTCGCCGCGCGCCACGGCGAGGTTGACGTCGCGGAGCACGTGGAAGTCGCCGAACCATTTGTTGACGTCCCTCAGTTCGATGATCCGATCGACGGTGACATCGGTGGCGCGTTCGCCGGGGTTGCGCATCAGTAGTTCCGCCCCTCCCGAAGCCGGCGCTCCACGTCCTCGCTGTATTTCGACATCGAGAAGCAGAACACGAAGTAGAGCGCGAAGATGAAAACATAGGCCTCGAGCGCATAGGGTTGCCAGTTCAGATCCTCGAGCGCGGCACGGGTCGCGCCAAGCACGTCGAACAGGCCGATGATGGTGACGAAGGTGGTGTTCTTGAAGGCGCGGATGATGTCGTTCATCAGCGCCGGAATGACGATGCGGAGCGCCTGGGGCAGCACCACCTTGCGCGTCGTCTGCCAATAGGTGAGGCCGACTGCCTGCGCCGCTTCGTGCTGGCCGCGCGGGATCGCCTGCAGCCCGCCCCGCACCACCTCGGCGCCATAGGCGGCGAAGAAAATGATCATGGCGATCTGCGCGCGCAGCAATTTGTCGATGGTCAGCTCCGGCGGCACGAACAGCGGGAACATCAGCGACGCCATGAACAGCACGGTAAGCAGCGGCACACCGCGGACCGTCTCGATGACGGCGACGCAGGCCGCCTTGATCACCGGCAGGTTCGAGCGCCGCCCGAGGGCCAGGAACACGGCCGCCGGCAGACCGCCGACCACCGTGCCGACAAACAGGATCAGGGTCAGCGGCAGGCCGCCCCATTGGTTGGTGTCGACCGGCGCCAGCCCGAACACGCCGCCCAACTGGAGAACCAGCACCACCCCCAGGGCAACCACCCAGGCGACGAACAGCCGATACGACCACAACCGCCGGAAGCCCGAGGCGACGGCCATACCGACAATGGTGACGATCACCACGACGCCGCGCCAGTGCTCCTCATAGGGGAAGGTGCCGAACAGCATGACGCGGTGCTTCTCGACGATCACCGCCCAGCAGGCGCCGGCCGCCCGGCGGCAGACCAGGGAATCGGTCGTGAACCACACCGCGTCGCGCACCGCCCATTCGTAGAGCGCGGTGACGATCAGGAACAGCGCCCACGCCACCAGGACCGTCAGCACCGCTTCGTGGACTCCGCCGAACAGGTTGGCGCGCAACCAGGCGATCGGCCCTGACTCGCGCTTCGGCGGCGGCCGTCTAAGCGCGCGGCCGTGGGCGGGAATCGTGCCTACGCTTGTCACGCCTCAACGCTCCTTGATCTGGATCGCGCGGTTGTAGAGGTTCATCGCCGTGGAGATGGTGAAGCTGATGGTCAGATACACCGCCATCATGATGCCGATGGCCTCGATCGTGTGGCCGCTCAGGGTGACGATCTGGTTGTTGATGTTGAACAGCTCCGGATAGCCGATCAGGGTGCCGAGGGAGCTGTTCTTGGAGAGGCTGACGTACTGGGCGGCGGCCGGCGGAAGGATGACCCTGAGCGCTTGGGGCAGGATCACCTTGCGGTAGATGTCGAACTTGCCAAGGCCGATCGACTTGGCGGCCTCGATCTGCTCGCGGTCGACCGATTGGATGCCGGAACGCACGATCTCGGCGATGAAGGCGGCGATGTAGAGCGACAGCCCGAGCAGCAGGGCCAGGAACTCGGGCGACAACGCCAGTCCGCCCCGATAGCCGAAGCGGCGCATCTCCGGCACCTCCATTGCCGTCGGCGCGCCGCCGGCCAGCCAGGCGGCGAGCGGCAGACCGACGACCAAGGCCACCCCCCAGCCCACCACCGGAAAGGGGCGACCGGTGCGGCGCCGCCGGCGGCCGGCCCAACGGGCCGATCCCCAGGCGCCGACACAGCCAAGGGCGAAGGCGAGGGCCATCCACCCATGCACCGGATCGGCGACCGGCCAGGCGAGGTTCAGCCCGCGGTTGGAGAGATAGACCCCTTCGAGCGGCGAGAGCGCCTGGCGCGCCGGCGGCATCGACACCACCAGGGTGTACCAGAAGACAATCTGGACGAGCTGCGGCGTGTTGCGGAAGCCTTCGACGTAGAGGGCTGACAGCTTGGCGAGCAGCCAATTGCCGGACAGCCGGGCGATGCCGAGCAGGGTCCCCAGGATGGTGGCCAGCACGACGCTGAAGATCGACACCTTCAGGGTGTTGAGCACGGCGGCGGCGTAGGCCCGGGTATAACTGTCGTCGGGGTCATAGCGGATGACGGTCTCGCCGATGGCGACGCCCGATTCCTCGACCAGGAAGCCGAAACCCGTTGCGATGCCGAGCGCGGTCATCGCCTCCTGGGCGTTGCCGACCAGGTAAACAACGGCGACGATGACGAGGACGATGACCAGCGCCTGATACAGAACGCCGCGAAAGCCGACGTTGTGCCACAGACCGCTTGGGCTGAGCGGCGGCCGCTTCGGAGGCGGCCGCCGGCGCCGGGTCCTGACTACGGTGGTCGAACTCAAATAGACGTGTCCTCGTTGGCGGACCGCACGGCCAGGGCGCGGGCGCCGGCGGTTGGGACCTCTTCTCGGTTTACTTGAACGGCGGCGAGTACAAGAGCCCGCCACGCGTCCACAGGTTGTTGAGGCCGCGTTTCAGCTTCAACGCCGATCCCGCGCCGACGTTGCGGTCGAACATCTCACCGTAGTTGCCGACCTGCTTGATGATCCGGTAGGCCCACTTGCTGTCCAGGCCCAGGGCCTGGCCGAGCTTGCCCTTGGTGCCGAGCAGCCGCGAGATGTTGGCGTCCTTGCTCTTCAGCATCTTGTCGACGTTCTGGGACGTGACGCCACTCTCCTCGGCCTCCATCATGGCGTAGACCACCCAGGCGACGATGTCCTTCCACTGCGGATCACCCTGGCGGACGACGGGCCCCATCGGGTCCTTACCGTAGATGCCGGGCAGGATGATGTAGTCGTTGGGGTTGGGGGCCACGGTGGCGCGCGCCGAGCTGAGCCCCGAAGTCGACTGCACGTGCACATCGCACCGGCCGCCGAAGAAGGCGGTGTTGAGCGCCTTCTTGTCTTCGATCACCACGGGCGTGAAACTGAGCCCGTTGGCACGGAACACGTCGGCCGCCACCTTCTCCGAGGTCGAGCCGGGCAGCACGCAGATGGTGGCGCCGTCGAGCTCCTTGATGCTCTTCACGCCCAGCTTCTTCGAGACCATGAAGCCCTGACCGTCGTAGAAGGTCGGCGCCACGAAGTCGATGCCGAGCTTGGCGTCACGACCGAGCGTCCAGGTCACGTTGCGGGTCAGCACGTCGACCTCGCCCGTTTGCAACGCCGTGAAGCGGGTCTGGGTGGTGGTCTTGACGAACTGGACCTTCTTCTTGTCGCCGAGGACGGCGGCGGCGACGGCCTTGCAGGTGTCGACGTCCATGCCGGCCCAGCGGCCCTTGCTGTCGAGGGCCGAAAAGCCGGCACGATTTCCGTTGACGCCGCAGATGACTTTGCCGCGCTTCTTGACGGCGTCGATCGTCGTGCCCGCCACAACGGGCGTAGCGACTGCCGCGATCGTCATCACCGCGGCGGTGGTGATTGCAACAAGATACCTCATGATGGTTGTTCCCTCCGTTATCGACTGTTCTCGGCGCGGCGTGTGTGGCGCGCCTTCTCTTGTTTGCCCCTTCCGGAGCCGGCTCATTTCTTCGCCGCCGGTCAAATCCAGGCAGATGGCGCCGAATGAATTGTTCGTCTGGCCCCTCCTCGACCGGTACCGGCGCCGGTATCGGAGTAAATATGACACCGTTCAGCACCGGTTTCGAGCGTTTAGTTTCCGATCCATTGGCGGCGGATCATGCCGTCTCGTCCGGTCCGGCGATATCTTCCGCCGACCGCGCCACGTGGGCGGCCGGCTTCCCCATGTTGGCGATGGATTTCAGGCCCGATCCCGTGTTCAACAAGACGATCCTTTCGTCCCGGCCGACCAGGCCGTCATCCAAGGCCTTTTTCAGGCCGGCAAGCGTGGCGGCCCCTT
This sequence comes from Pseudomonadota bacterium, assembly GCA_022545545.1. GTDB lineage: Bacteria > Pseudomonadota > Alphaproteobacteria > SMXQ01 > SMXQ01 > JACZQV01. The sequence continues at coordinate 9,594 of JACZQV010000075.1, read as the reverse complement.
CGGGGCAGGCGAACACGCCCTCCAGGCGCGCCAATTCCTGCACCGCGTCGAGAGATTCCTTGGAACTGACGGTGATCGCCGCACCGCCGGTTTCACGCAGAATGCCGAGTATGGCGCGTCCGCCCGGGGGCGTCGGCGACTTGAGACCACCCGGCAGGATGTCGAGGTTCTCCCAGGTCTCGACATCGTCCTTGCCGTCGCGGAACGCCCTAACGATCGGCGCGCAGCCTTCGTACTGGACGACGACGAGACGCGGATTGCTATCGGATCGGATCCAGCCGAGCGCCTTGAGTTCGCGGAAGGCCTTGAAGATGGCGATGGCGCCGAGCGCCCCGCCGGTGGGATAGAACACCACGTCCGGCGTCTCCCACCCAAGCTGCTCGCAGATCTCGTAACCCATCGTCTTCTTGCCTTCGAGGCGATAGGGCTCCCTCAGGGTTCCAACGTTGAACCAGCCATGGCGTTCCGCTGCCTCCGCCACCATGGCGCCGCTTTGCTGCCACGGGGCGTGAACCACGTATGTCCTGGCGCCGGCGAGGCTGCTTTGCTGGAGGCTTGGGCCCAGCACGTCCTCGGCCAGCAGGTTGACACACGTGATTCCCGCCCGCGCCGCGTAGAGCGCCCAGGCGGCGCCGGCGTTGCCCGAGCTGTTGTGGATCACCGTCGGCGCCCCGAGCTCGCGAAGCCGGGTCATGGCGACGGATGCGCCCCGGTCCTTGAAGGTTCCGGAGGGGTTGCGGCCCTCGTCCTTGATGAAAAGGTGTCGCAAGCCAAGCTCGCGCGATAGCGCCGGCGCCGAAAGCAGAGGCGTCCACCCCTCGCCGAGGGTGACGGCGTCTTCCGGGTGGTTGGCCGGAAGCAGCGGGGCGTAGCGCCAAAGCGAACTCGGTCCCCGGGCGATGTCCTCGCGGCGGACCTCGCGCCGGAGCCGCTCCATGTCGTAGCGCGCCTCGAGGATGTCGCCCCCGTCGCAGCAATTGTTCTGAAGCCGGTCGGCGGGAAACCGCGCACCGCCCGAGGCGCACTCGAGGTGGGATAGATAGCTCAACTAATCCCCTCCGCGCCCCGCCGCGCCCGCAAGCGCGGGTATGGCGCTTCTGGGACTGGCATGAGCTGGATTCTAAAGGACGAATCTTCCATGGCCATAACATCGGAATGTCCGGATGCCGTCAAGCGTCACCGGTGGCCGCCATTAGGCGCCGGCCCGCCTGTGCGGCCGAAGCCGCTCTCGCCACGCTTCGCTGGCGTAGCGGGTCGGCGTGGCGAAGGCCCGGATGCCTTATTCGGTCGAATCGGGGTGATCGGCCGCTTCAGCGCCTTTCGCTCCCGGCCGTTATGTTACTGACAGTAGCCCTCGGCCAATTTATAATGGGGAAAAGCTCGTAACGGTGTCGCGGGTGCGTTTGGGCGATGCTTGGGGGTTACGCCCGATGTGATGCGAAGCCGCCCCGGCTGGCCTTCCACCGGCCGCCGGGGGCGAGAAAAAACCAGGGAGACCCCATGAAGATCAAGAAAGTAAAGGCGTCCGTCCACCGCTTTCCCGTCACCATCCCGCTGATCGACGAGCCCATCGAGAACCGCAAGGTCGTCATTTGCGAGGTCGAGACCGATGACGGGATTATCGGCTGGGGCCTGACCGGGACGTTTCTGACCTCCGCCGTCGTCGCGGCGCTGGAGAAGCACATCTTCCCGGTGGTCAAGGACATGGACCCGCGCGACACCGAGGCCATCCATTCGGCCGTGTGGTGGACGCTCAACCCCCGGACCATGACCGGCGTGATCTCCAACGCGCTATCGGCCTTGGACATCGCGCTCTGGGACATCCACGGCAAGGCGGCCGGGCGGACCATCGCCGAGCTCTTGGGCGGGCACCGCGACTGGGCGGAGACCTACATCACCTTCGGCTTTCCCCAATATGACCGCGACCAGCTGGTCGAATGCGCCAATATATTCATCGCCGAGGGGCACACGCGGCTCAAGCTGGTGGTCGCCGTCGATGAAGGCGGCTGGCAGGAGGACGCCAGGCGCATCCGCCACCTGCGCAAGGCCGTCGGCGACGATATCGAGCTCAAGATCGACGCCAATTACGTCTTCACGCCGGTCGAGGCGCGGATGCTGTGCCGCGCCGTCGAGGACTGCAACCTGACCTGGTTCGAGGAACCGCTGCGCCAGAACGACGCCCGGGCGCTTGCCGACTTGAGGCGGAACACGCGCATTCCCATCGCCGCCGGCCAGATGGAGGGGCACCGCTGGCGCTTCCGCGAGTTCGTCGAGAAACAGGCGGTCGATATCCTCCAGCCCAACTGCTGCTACATCGGCGGCTATACGGAATCGATGAAGGTGGCCCATTTGGGCCAAGCCTACAATCTGCCCATCGCCAATGGCGGCGGTTGGCCGACCTTCAACATGCACACCATGGCCGGGCTGATGAACGGCTGGCGGGTGGAGTTCCACCTCGGTATGTGGCAGGTCGGCGAGACCCTCTTCAAGGGTTCGCCCCGGCCCGAAAAGAACCGGGTGAAGATACCCGACGCGCCGGGCCTCGGCTTCGAGGCCGACCGCGACGTGCTCAAGGACAGCCTTATCAGCGAGTGAGGGTCCGCCGGGGCCGAGGATCGTCGGCGCGATCTATCGCCGCGGGAACCGTCGACGACACGCTCGATGAATAGCCGCGATCATCGCGTCCCTTGCCGGGCGCGGCAACGGAGCCCCGAGAGGCATTGGCCCGAGAGACATTGGCCCGAGAGACATTGGGAGGAAACATGAAAATCAAGAGCCTGAAGGCGAGCATCCACAGGATTCCCCTCGTCGTCCCGCTGATCGAAGAGGGGGCCTTGAAGCGCGACATGGTCTTTTGCGAGGTCGAAACCGACGACGGCATTATCGGCTGGGGCGTAACCGGCAACTATCTCGCCGCCGCGGTCGTCGCCGCGCTGGAAAAGCACATCTTCCCCGTCGTCGAAGGCATGGACCCACGGGAGGTCGAAGCCATCCATTGGGCGGTCTGGTGGAAACTCAACCCGCGCACCATGACCGGCGTGATTTCCAATGCGCTTTCGGCGCTGGATATCGCGCTATGGGACATCCACGGCAAGCAAACGGGCCGGACGGTGGCCCAGCTCCTCGGCGGGCATCGGGACTGGGCATCGACCTACATCACCTTCGGTTTGCACCAGTACGACCGGGACCAGCTCGTCGAGTGCGCCAAGATGTTCGTCGCCGAGGGCAACAACGCCCTCAAGATGGTGGTCGCCGTCGATGAGGGGGGCTGGCGGGAAGACGCCAGGCGCATCCGGGCGGTGCGCGACGCCGTCGGCGATGACGTCGAGCTGATGATCGACGCCAACTTCATCTTCACTCCCGTAGAGGCGCGCATGCTGTGCCGGGCCATTGAGGACTGCAACTTGAGTTGGTTCGAGGAGCCTTTGCACCAGAACGACGCTAGGGCGCTGAGGGATCTAAGGCGTCACACGCGCATTCCCATCGCCGCCGGTCAGAACGAGGGCCATCGCTGGCGCCATCGCGATCTGGTGGAGAACCAGGCGGTCGACATCTTGCAGCCGAACTGCTGCTACAACGGCGGCTATACGGAAACGCGCAAGATCGCCCATATGGCCCAGGCCTATAACCTGCCGATCGCCAATGGCGCCGGCTGGCCGGTGTTCAACATGCACACCATGGCCGGGCTGATGAACGGCGGGTCGGTGGAGTTCCACGTGGCGACGGGATATATGGGGTCCGTCCTCTTCGACAACACGCCGGGGCCCGAGAACAACCGGGTGAAGATACCGGACGCGCCGGGCCTTGGCTTCGAGGCCAACCATGACGTGTTGAAGGACACCTTGATCGAAGCTACGTGACGGGATCGAAGGTTCCTGAGGCCGGACCACGAAGGGACAGCGGATGGGAAAGGCAAACGGGTGCGAACATTGGGTCTCGGGCGGGTAGCGATATGACCAAAATCACCTCCGTCCGCGCCGCCGCCGTACGCGTCCCCCTCGATAAGGTGACGACCTTCGCCACCCGCACGGTTTCGGCGCGCGACTACGCGCTGGTCGAGATCTTCACCGACGACGGGGCGAGAGGGATCGGATTCTGCTATGGCGGCAGCGGCGCCGGAACGTTGGTCACCCAGGCCGTGCGGGGATTGCTGGCGCCGGTGCTGCTTGGCGAGGATCCCTACCGCGTCGAGGGCCTGTGGCGGGAGATGTACCAGGAAAGCCTGCTGCATGGGCGCGTCGGCGCCGTCATGCGGGCGATTTCGGCGCTGGACATCGCGCTTTGGGACCGCAACGCGCGCGCCGCCGGTCTCCCCCTTTACAAGTATCTCGGCGCCACGACCTTAACCTCGGTGCCGGCCTATGCCAGCGGCGGCTATTACCTCGAGGGCAAGACGCCCCAGATGCTGGGCGAGGAGGTCGCGGGCTACGTCGCCATGGGCTTCGAGGCGGTGAAGATAAAGGTCGGGCGCCTTGGCCTCGCCGAAGAGGAGGCGCGCATCGCCGCCGCCCGTTCGGCCATCGGCCCCGAGGTGCTGTTGATGCTCGATGCCAACAACGCGTGGTCCGACGTGGTGACGGCCGCCCGTTACATGGCGAAGTTCGAGCCCTACGACCCCTACTGGATCGAAGAGCCGTTCAGCCCCGACGACATCGACAATCACGCGCGTCTCGCCAGGATGACACCGGTGCCGGTGGCGACCGGCGAAATCGAGGCCGGGCGATGGCGCTTCAAGGAGCTCTTGGAGAAGGAAGCGGCGGCGATCTTGCAACCCGACGCCGCCGTCTGTGGCGGTATCACCGAGTTCCGCCGCATCGCCGCGACGGCGGCCAGCTTCGGCGTTACCGTCTGCCCCCACTGGCTCCACGATCTCCACGTCCATCTTGTCGCCAGCACGCCGAACGCCGATTTCGTCGAGTTCTTCACCGACGATCAGGTGCTCAATTTCCGCCATCTCATCGACCGCCAGCTCGAGACCGAGGGCGGGCGGTTGCTGCTTCCCGGCGCGCCCGGCCTGGGATTCGATTTTGTCCCCGACGCGATCGAGAAATTCGCCGTCGAACCCTGGTCCTGACCGGCCCTGGGCCCGGCCGGCGCCGGCGCGCCGGCCCAAAGGTAAAGATTTGTTAATCCGGCGCGGCTAGTTTTTCCGGCTCGCGGGCAAGCGAGTTCAACGGCCTTGGAATGACCCCGACGTTTTATTGATCGAATACAGGAGCCGGTGTTATTGAGAGGTCCGGCGCGCCGGAATGTCGGAGCACAGGTGACAGTCGGGGCACAGGTGACAGGTGACAGGCGATGAGTGACGTTACCGGCCAGCGGTCACAAACGGCGGCGCAGAAATTCGAGCATGACGGCTCCGCCGCCACCCTCGCCCCTATCGTTATCGTCAACACCCTTCTCACCATCATTACCCTTTCGACCTACCGCTTCTGGGCGAAGACCCGGGTGCGGCAGTACCTTTGGGACCAGACGTCGCTCGACGGCGACCGGCTGGAATACACCGGCACCGGCAAGGAGCTGTTCTACGGCTTCCTCATCGTATTCGCGCTGGTGCTCATGCCGCTCAGCGGAGCCAGTTCGGCGCTCGGTCTGTTGCTGACCGAGGACCATCCCCTGTATTCCGCATCCTATGTCGCCATATTCGTCCTGGTGTGGTTTCTCATCGGCGTCGCCCGCTATCGCGCCCGCCGTTACCGCCTGAGCCGGACCCAGTGGCGCGGCATCCGCGCCGCCCAGACCGGCTCGTCCCCCCTTTTCGGGGCCAAGACCCTAGGCTTCTTCGCCTTACTGCCGCTGACGCTTGGTTGGACCTACCCGTGGCAGAACATGCGTCTGATGAGCCAGATGATGAACAACACGTGGTTCGGCGACCGCCGCTTCACATTCGAGGGTCCCGCGGGTCCGCTTTACAAGCCCTTCGCCCTGGCCTGGCTGGTCCAACTCGGCATGTTGCTCGCCATTTTCCTGCTGGCTTGGTCGATCTCGGGCGCCCACGCCGCCGGCGGGGAAGATGGCGGCGTGGGCGTCGGAATTGAATTGGGCCCTTGGGCGGTCGTGCTGATATTGGTGCCGGTATTGTACATCCTGGCGCTGCCCCTGACATTCGCCTGGTACCAGGCCCGGCAAATGCGCTACATGGCAAGCTGCACCCGGTATGAAGATGTTCGTTTTTCCTTCGATGCCACCGGGCCGAGCCTGATTTGGCTCTATTTCGGCAATTTGCTGATCATGATCGTTACCCTGACCTTCGGCGTGCCGTTCACCCAGATGCGCAGGTTCCGTTACTTCTGTGACCGCTTGACAATCCATGGCGAGGCCGATTTCGACGCCATCCGCCAAAGCAGCGAGAAGCGCGATCGAATCGGCGAAGGCCTGGCCGACGCCTTCGACATGGGCGCTATCTAGGGCGCCGGCGTGGACGCCTACAGCGCCCTCTATTTCGATGGCCTCACCGCCGCCCGGCGCGAGGTGACGATCACCCTCTTCGCGGAAGGTATCTCCATCGCCGAAGCCGGTGGATCGACCCTTGCCTTCTGGCCATTCATCGGCTTGCGGGCGCTGGGCCGGCCGAGGCGGAACCGCACCGTCCGGCTGACCTCGGAGATTGCGCCCGAAGCCCGCCTGGTGGTGGAGGAAGCGGCTTTTTTCGACCGTCTCGAGGCCGAGGCTCCCCAGCTTTTCCGCCATCCCCTGACCCGGCCCGCGACCTGGGGCCGGATCGGGCTGATCGGGGGTCTCCTCGTGGTTTCGCTGGCTGGCGCCTATTATGGCGTACCCTATCTCGCCCGGCCGATCGCCGCCGCCATCCCCCTTGAGTGGGAGGAGGGGTTGGGCAAGGCCGTCAAGGCAAGGCTCATCGGCAGGGCCAAGCAATGTAAGGAAGCGGCCGGTGAAGCCGCGCTCAAGCGTCTCGTAGCCCGCCTCGCCGGTAAGCTCGACACGCCCTACAGCTTCGATGTGACCGTCGTCAAGGTGGGCATGGTTAACGCCTTCGCCGTTCCCGGCGGGCATATCGTCGTCATGGACAAGATGCTGCGGGAGACCAGGACGCCCGAGGAACTCGCCGGCATACTCGCCCATGAAATGGGGCACGTGACCGAACGGCACCCGATGGCGAGCGCCATCCGCATGATGGGCATCGCGCTCATATTCGATATGATCGTCGGGGACAGCTCGGGTATCATGGAGACCGTGGCGACGATGGGCGGCGTTTTGATCGCCTTTTCCTATAACCGCGATGATGAACGGGCGGCGGACGCCATCGCGATCAGGATCCTCAAGGACGCCAAGGTCGACCCGAGAGGCCTCGAGCGCGTCTTCCTGCGCCTGGTAAAAAAGACCGGTGATGAGGAGAAGGGCGCGCTCGATCGCCTCACGCAGTTCTTCAGCACCCATCCCGGACTCGCCGAACGCGCGCGCAACGTTAAGGTCGAAGTGCCCAAGGACGTATCCCCGGCGCTCGACGGCGCCGACTGGCGGGCACTCCGGAAGATTTGCGGTTGAGTTCGCCGTCGTTGCCCTTCGGCGCGAGCCGCTGAACACCATCGGTGACAGGAGGGGCCGGGCGCGGCGATAGCCCGCCCCCGATCCGATAGCCCGTCCCTGAAGAATGTCGGCGGCGCGAAGCACCCCTCGCACCGATCCGATCCTCTGCCGATCCCGGTTGTCTCCGCCCCCGGCGACGCCAATCCTGTCCGGCCAGGCCGGTGAAATCGGGCCGCCGGCTTCCTGTTCTGTCCATGGTGAAGCCGGGCTCCACCGCAAGATATTGTGACCTTGCCAGGCCAAACCACTAAATCTTGACTTGGATCGGCGCCCGGGGTATCCTGCCGAGGGTTGTGGTGGGGCGTATCCTTGGCGATCCACCCCCGCGGCTAGGGATTGCGACCAGGTACAAGGGGCGGCTGATGGGCCCTTTCCGGGTGCAGGCCCAGGACGAAAAGGAGCTAGAAATCGATGCGAATCTTGGCAATTGCATCCCAGAAGGGCGGCGTCGGCAAAACGACGTTGGCGGGCCACATCGCCGTCCAGGCAGAGCGGATGGGCGCCGGCCCCGTCGCCTTGATCGATACCGACCCTCAGGGGAGTTTGGCGGAATGGTGGAACGATCGCGTGGCGGACACGCCGGTCTTCGTGCAAACCTCCGTGATGCAGCTTGACGACGATATCGAGCGCATGCGTGAGTTGGGGTTTCCGCTTCTGGTCATCGACACGCCCCCGGCGATCACGTCGACGATCAGCAAGGTGATCTCGGTATCGGACCTCGTACTGATCCCCACCCGGCCCAGTCCGCATGACCTTCGGTCCGTCGGCAGGACGGTGAATTTGGCCGAGGAAGCGGGAAAGCCGCTTGTCTTCGTTGTCAACAACGCCTCCTCCCGGGCGCAAATCACCAACGAGGCGGTGATCGCCCTGTCGCAACACGGCACCCTGGCGCCGGCGATAATCCATCAGCGGACCGACTTTGCCTCGAGCATGGTTGACGGGCGCACGGTGATGGAAATTCCCCGTAAATCTCCCTCGGCGGAGGAAATCGCCCAGCTATGGCAGTACCTGGACGATCGCCTCGACCGGAGTTTCCGGCCCTTGACGGTGGCGCCGGAGAGTTACTTCGTTTCCGACTTCGGCGGAGTTCGGAACTGACGAACACGTGACCGACAGAAGAGCCGCATCACTCAGTGCTTCCTTGATCGTCCGCAAAGGGGCTGCGTCGGCGAGAGGGTTTGCCGAGACTCCCCTCGATGTGGCGCGCCCGGCGCCCGTCCGGTCGTCCCCGCGGCGGACCAGCTGGCTTCTGCCGTTTGGACTCGGTGTCGTTCTGTTGAGTGGATTCCTGACACTCGTCTGGCTCGTCTTCGGATCCGGTGACGGCGGCGGGCGGCATGCGGTCATCGGCGATGTCGCCGCCGTGGCCGGGCCGGCCACGGTCGAGCCGGTGACCTCGGGTGTGAAAGCGGCTGCAAATCGGGGACCCGCGGTCGCGGACCAAGAGCGGTCGGGGCCGGGTGCGCCCCGGCCAACAGTCAACGCGCCGGACGCAACGGGGCGGGAGACGCTCGGGGCATCGGCGCGGAGGGACCCATCCGGTATCGTGCCGCCGCCACGCCCCAGATCACCGCCTGGGGCCGACCCAGTATCGCCTTCGTCCCCGGCGGCGGATGCGCCGCTGCCGAGCGCCGCCACTGCCTCGGCCCGTGGATCGGCAACTTTAGGCACCGCCCGGGCCGAGCGGACAGATAAATCGCTCGCCGATCCGGGCAGTGGCGGGTATCGGGTGCAGCTCCATGCTCTCGCCTCGGACGCCGCGGTGCGCCGTGCGTGGCCGCGGCTTCAGAAGACCCATGGGGATCTGCTCGGCGGTTTGAGCCTTGTGGTGGTGCGGTCCGGTAAGGGACCGCCCGATAAGACCTTCTACCGCATGCAGGTGGGAACCCTGGCGAGCGCGGCGGCCGCCAAAATGCTCTGCGACCGGCTGAAACGGCGGAAACTGGACTGCGTCATTGTCAGGCCCTGACAAGACGAAGCCAGGGGTAGGCGCTCCTGTTCTTTATACTCTAAGGCCTGCTTTGCGGTGCGGAAGCTGTAGGCTTC
>JACZQV010000074.1 GCA_022545545.1 Pseudomonadota bacterium | reverse complement strand
GTTCCGTTTCGTCATCGCAATGATCATCGCCCCAATGGAGCGCGGCGATGTGGCCGTCGCGCTCGGTCAGGGTCAAGGGCCCTACCGGGCTTTGTACGGTCAGTCGGGCAAGGGATGGTGGGCTCATGGGGTTCGCTTTCTGGTGTTCCCGAGGACGTTCTCGAGCGCATCCGGCGTACTCACCGGTAGGGAGCAGACGGTGCCGACACAGACGTAGGCCGTGGCCTTGCCGCCCACTTGTTCCTTGCCGAAGGCGGGGTGGGTCTCGGCCAGGGGCTTATCGGGAGGTAACACCAACACCATGCGGTTGGCAAGCGAAACGCCGTTGACCGCCGCCAGCAAGGACTGGACGCCGGCATCGTCGCGCTCGCCGAGGATGACGATCTGGACGGCGCTCTGCAGGAACTCGTTATTGTTGATCAAGGTCGTGAGCGGCACGAAATTGCGCTCGAGCTCGCCGGCAAAGGCGGCGATCACGGCCTCGGCAGCGCTGAGATAAGCCTCCTTGCCGGTGAGAAAATAGAGCCGCGCCAACACGCCCGCCATCACCCCGTTGCCCGACGGCGTAGCGTTATCGGCCGCGGTCTTGGTACGGGTGATCAGATCCTGGGCATCGGCGGCGGTATAGAAGTAACCGCCGTTCTCATCGAGATAGTATCGTTCGACGTCGGCGGCCCAGCCTTCCGCCCGGGTCAGATAGCCATCATCGCCGGTGACTTCGAACAGCGCCAGCGCGGCCCGGCACATATCGGCATAATCCTCGAGTGTCGCGGAGTGTTTGAGGAGCCCGGAGCGATGGCTGTGGTGCAGGCGCCCGTCCTTCACCATATTTGCGGCGACGAAACCGAACGCGCGTCTCGCGGCATCGACCCATGCGGGCTTGGCGAACACCGCACCGGCATTGGCAAGCGCGGCGATCATCAGCCCGTTCCAATCGGCGAGGACCTTGTCGTCCCAACCGGGGCGGACCCGCGATTGGCGCGCCTTGAGGAGGATCGCGCGGGCGGCGGTGAGCGCCGCTTCGTGACCGTGATCGCCAAGCTCGGGCCGCTTGGTTCGGTTGAGGATGGATTTTCCTTCCCAGTTGCCTTCGGGCGTGACGTCGTAGGCGTCCTTGAACCGACCGGCGTCGGGCCCCAGCAGATCGTCGGTCTCCGCCGCCGACCAGACGTAGTACTTGCCTTCCTCGCCTTCGCTGTCGGCATCGAGGGTGCTGGCGAAGCCGCCGCCCTCGGCCACCATCTCCCCCAGCACCCAGGACACCGTCTCGGCGACGCGCATGGCATAAAGCGGGCTCTTGGCCTCGGGATAGACCAGGGTGAGGATGTCGATCATCTGGGCGTTGTCGTAGAGCATCTTTTCGAAATGGGGCACCAGCCAGGCGGCGTCGGTGGCGTAGCGGGCGAAGCCGCCGCCGAGATGATCGTAGATGCCGCCCTGGCACATCTTGTCGAGGCTCAACACCACGGCGTCGCGGAAAGCCTCGTTGCCGGTGCGCTGATAGGCGCGCCAGATGAGCTTGTAAACCGGGACATGGGGAAACTTCGGCGCGCCGCCGATGCCGCCGTTGATGGGGTCGAAGTCCTGGAGCATCCGCTCGGCGATATGGTCGGTGACCGCAAGCGTGATCGCACCGCCGCTGGTGGCTTGGGAGAGCTTGGCAAGGGCCTCGCCAAGGGCCGTGACGTTGGCCGATATCTTTGCCGGCTCTTGCTTGTAGAGCTCGGCGACGCGGCGCAAGATGTCCTTGAAGCCGGGTTGGCCGTAGCGGCCGACGGGCGGAAAGTAGGTGCCGCCCCAGAACGGTTTGCCGTCGGGCGTCAGGAACATGGTCAGCGGCCAGCCGCCACGTTGACCGAGAAGCGCCAGGGCGGACTGGTAGATGGTGTCGATGTCGGGACGCTCCTCGCGATCGACCTTGATGTTGACGAAGAGCTCGTTCATCAGCGCCGCGGTTTCGGCATCCTCGAAACTTTCATGGGCCATGACATGACACCAGTGACAGGCGGCGTAGCCGACCGAAAGCATGATCGGTTTCTCGGTCCGCTTGGCGAGCTCGAGCGCGCCCGGCCCCCACGGCTGCCAGTGGACGGGGTTGCCCTTGTGCTGCAGGAGGTAAGGGCTGGTTTCCGCTGAGAGCGTGTTCTCGGTCATGGCTTAAACTGGACTCCGAAAGCTAGAGCGGTTCTTGGTAGATAGGAACCATTTGACCGGGATGATTTTGCGCCCTGGCTAGGCGCGGAATGCGCGGTGATGCTGGCGCATCACAAGCGTTTCGCAACGACGCCAGGGCGCAAAAGAACCCGGCCTCCGGTGGGGCAAATCGGCCCCTCGGCGGCGTTGCGGCGCTTGCCCGATGCTCAAGCATCGCGCCGCGCGCCGCGCCTAGCCGAATGAGCCGATTTGCACCCATCAAATTGATTCCTATCTACCAAGAACCGCTCTCGGGACAGGCGTCGTTGCTAACGCCATTTCCTTGACGTAGATTGAGCCATAGTTTGGCGGCAAAGTGTCGTCAAACAACCCCAAATCACTTCGGGTTAATGACAGGCGCCATCCAGGGCCGCGCCGTGGCCGGCGAGGCGCGCCGGAAAGTGCCGCTTTTTGTTCGTCCGAGGTTATATTTCATCCGTGTGGCCGGTGAAGATCGTGGCGCATGATATGGCCGCATCCTTTGCCGACCGCCGGGGGCGGAGATTGGCGCCGTTGCTGTACGAATGACGGCGGCCAGTGCCCTGGAAGCGCAAGCGCAACCGATGTTGCATCGGCTTTGGGCATGGGGGAGACGGCTTGAGGGAAGAGACCATCTTTGCCTTGGCGAGTGCCGCCGGTCGGGCCGGTGTCGCCGTGTTCCGCGTCTCCGGGCCCGGGGCCGCGAGGGCGTTCGTCGATCTCACCCGTCGCGCCCTGCCGCCGGCGCGTCGCGCCGTTCGGGTGCGCCTGTGCTCTCCCGCCACCGGCGAGGTCCTCGATGACGGGCTGGGCTTATGGTTTCCCGCGCCCAAGAGCTTCACCGGCGAGGATGTGGCCGAGCTCCACCTCCATGGTGGGCGCGCGGTCGAGGCGGCGGTCACCGACGCTCTCCGGGGCCTGGAGGGGCTGCGTCTGGCGGAGCCGGGGGAATTTACCCGCCGGGCGTTTGAGAACGGCAAGTTCGAGCTCACCGCGGCCGAAGGGCTCGCCGATCTCGTCAACGCCGAAACCGAGGCCCAGCGCCGCCAGGCGCGGCGTCAACTCGAGGGCGAGCTCGGCGCCATCTACGAGGGCTGGCGGGCACGCCTGATCGAGGCCCTGGCTCATTACGAAGCCGTAATAGATTTCACGGATGAAGAATTACCGGCCGACTTGTCACAGAGGGTAAAACACAAGATGTTGGGGCTAGAGGAGGAAATATCACAACACCTTGATGACAACCGGCGTGGTGAACGCTTGCGTGATGGCATCTATATCGCCATCATCGGCGCCCCCAATGTCGGCAAATCCAGTTTGTTGAACGCCCTCGCCCGGCGCGACGCGGCCATCGTCGCCGAGACCGCGGGCACCACCCGGGACGTGGTCGAGGTCCATCTCGATCTCGGGGGATTCCCGGTGATCGTCGCCGACACCGCGGGCTTGCGCGAGGCCGCGGATGGGGTTGAACGCGAGGGCATCCGCCGCGCCGAGGCGCGGGCGGCGGAAGCCGATATCAGACTAGCGCTGTTTGACATCACCCTATGGCCCGAGCTCGACGCCAAAACCCTAGGCCTGGTCGGCGATGACACCGTGCCCATCCTCAACAAGGCGGATCTTCTCGGTCCGGGCCAAGGTCCCGGTGCCAAGGAACGCGTCGGCGGGCGGCCGGTGGTGATCGCCTCCGCGAAAACGGGGGCCGGCATGGCAGAGCTTCTTAAGTGTGTGGAATCAATGGTTTCGCATAGGATCGACCTGGCCGGGTCACCGGCTTTGACCCGAGCCAGGCACCGCGATGCCCTCGAGCAGAGCGTCGACGCGCTGACCCGTTTCGCCGGCGCCTCGGAGGAGGCCTTGGCGGCCGAGGATTTGCGCCTCGCCGCCCGGGCGCTGGGGCGGATAACCGGCCGGGTAGAGGTGGATGACATTCTCGATGTCATTTTCCGCGATTTCTGTATCGGGAAGTGAAGAAACAGTGGGCAATCAATGAAATACAATAATAAAGATGACGGCATGTTTCACGTGAAACGCGCTTTTAAGCCCCGCTTTTAAGCACGGCCTCGCCTCATTGACCCCGTGTCGTCCCACAACACCGCCAAGGGCCCGGCGATCGTTACGATATCGTAATACGCCTGCGGAGACGGGCGCCGGTCTGGATTCCGGGCCGGTAAGTGATGGCAATCGGGCCTGGGACCGCTGGATTTTCGGCCCGGCGGTGAATTTTGGCCTGCGGGCGATGACGGCGGAGCTCCAGGAAGCGGCGCCCCGGGCCTCGGGCGATGCCATCGCCACCGCCCGGCTATACTTAGGGCACCGGAGCCGATGATTTTGGCGTGCCCGACCGGGGAAGTCGAGGCCGACGACCAGGTTGCGGGCCGTGGCCACGGAATTTTGGACAGGACAAATGCTCTGGGGCCTGTAAAACAGCGGTTTTCGGCCACTGGCTCTTTGACTTCGCCTGGGGCGATCACTACATTCCCGGCTATGTCGTACTACGACGTCATCGTCATCGGTGGGGGGCACGCCGGCACCGAGGCGGCCGCGGCCGCGGCGCGCATGGGCGCGCGCACCCTGCTGCTCACCCACAAGCTCGAAACCATCGGCGAAATGTCTTGCAATCCAGCCATCGGCGGCCTCGGAAAGGGCCATCTGGTGCGCGAAATCGACGCCCTGGATGGTGTCATGGGGCGGGCGATCGACCGTGCCGGCATTCAGTTCCGGGTGCTCAACCGCGCCAAGGGGCCGGCGGTGCGCGGCCCCCGCGCCCAGGCGGACAGGTCGCTTTACAGGATGGCCATGGGCGAAATCCTCGCCGCGCAGCCCAACCTGACCCTCCGGGCGGCGGCGGTTGAGGACTTACATCTTGATAAGCAAGGAAGAATCGCTGGGGTCGTGACCGCGGGCGGCGAGGTCATAGCGACGGCGGTGGCGATCCTGACCACCGGCACCTTCCTGCGTGGCGTCATCCATATCGGCGAAGAAAAGATTCCCGCGGGCCGGGCCGGCGAGGCGCCGGCGACCGGGCTGTCCAAGACCTTGGAAGCGGCGGGTTTCGGCCTCGGGCGGCTCAAGACCGGCACGCCCCCCAGGCTCGATGGCAACACCATCGACTGGCGGGGCCTCGAGGTCCAGCCGGGCGACGATCCGCCGGAGCCGTTCTCCTATCTCACCGGCGCCATCACCACGGCGCAGATAAACTGCCACATCACCGCGACGACGCCGGCAACTCATGACCTCATCCGGCGAAATCTCCACCGCGCGCCCATCTACAGCGGCCAGATCGAGAGTAAGGGCCCGCGCTATTGTCCCTCTATCGAGGACAAGGTGGTGCGTTTTGCCGACCGGCAGCGGCACCAGATTTTTCTTGAGCCAGAAGGACTTAACGATGATACGATCTATCCGAACGGGATTTCGACGTCGCTCCCGCGCGAGATCCAGGAAGCGCTGATCAAGACCATACCGGGGCTGGGCCGCGCCGTCATGCGCCGGCCCGGATATGCCATCGAATATGACTATATCGACCCCCGGGAACTCAGGCCGACCCTCGAGACCCGCCGGGTGCCGGGTTTGTTCCTCGCCGGGCAGATCAACGGCACCACCGGCTACGAGGAAGCGGCGGCCCAAGGCCTGATGGCGGGGATTAACGCGGCGCTGGCGGCAGGAACCCGGGGCGCTCGGGCGCAAAACCCGGGGCCGGGGTTCGTCCTCGACCGGGCGGACGGGTATATCGGCGTGTTGATAGACGATCTGGTGACTCTCGGGATCGTGGAGCCCTACCGTATGTTCACCTCCAGGGCCGAATACCGGCTGCTGTTGCGCGCCGATAACGCCGATCAACGCCTTACCGCCAGGGGAGAGGCCGTCGGCGCGGTCGGGACGGCGCGATCGCGAGCCTTCGGCGCCAAGATGGCCCGCCTCGTCGCCGCCCGGGCCCAAGTGGAGCGATTGCAGGCGACGCCGACGGAACTCACGCGCGCCGGGTTCAACATCAATCAGGACGGGGTGCGCCGCAGCGCCTTTACGCTCCTGGCCTATCCCGGCGTCACCCTTTCCCGCCTCGCGGAGAAGTGGCCGGAATTGAAGGGGATTCGCCGTGAAATCGGTGAGCAGCTCGAGATCGACGCCCACTATGCCGGTTATATCGACCGCCAAGCCGCCGATATCCGCGCGTTTCGCCGCGACGAGGCGTTGGCACTGCCCGACGACCTCGATTACGGGCGTGTCGGCGGCCTGTCCGCCGAGGCGCGGGAGAAGCTGACGGCCGCCCGGCCCGCGACCCTCGGCGCGGCGGCGCGAATCCCCGGAATCACCCCGGCGGCGCTGACGGCGCTGCTCGGGTTCGTTAAGCGCCGCGGCCTACGCCTGAGCGCCTAATATCAAGGACCTTTGGTATAAAGCGTTGGCGGAAACGTAGAATCGCGGCATCCGCGGGGCCGGGAGGGGCAGTACCGGCGGCATGGACGACAAGCTCACAGCCGACGCGTTCCAAGGTCTGACCGGTGTTTCACGTGAAACATTGGAGCGGCTCCGGGTTTATTTGCGCCTTCTCGAAAAATGGCAAGGCACGATCAATCTGGTCAGCACGGGGAGCCTCGAGGATCCCTGGCGGCGCCATATGCTCGATAGCGCCCAACTCGCCCGCTACATTCCGCCTTGCGGCGCCGGCGGAGCGCCGGTGATCGTCGATATCGGCAGCGGCGGCGGTTTTCCCGGTCTGGTTCTGGCGATCATGGGGGCAGGCGTGGTGCACCTGGTTGAATCCAATCGGCGCAAATGCGCGTTCCTCGCGACGGTGGCCAGGGAAACAAACACCGAGGTAACGATTCAACCCTTGAGAGTGGAGTCGCTGACCCCTTTCGCCGCCGACATCGTCACCGCCAGAAGCCTGGCGCCGCTGGACCAGTTACTCGCTTTTGCCGAGCCGTTGGTCGGCGGGGAAGGCGAATGTCTCTTTTTGAAGGGAAAAAAGGGCGATGAGGAATTGACCGAGGCGGCAAAAAAGTGGAATATGCGCGTCGAACGGTTTGCAAGCGACTCGGATTCTTCCGGAGTCGTTCTCCGGTTAAGGCAAATTTCCCGTGACCGATCCCACGGACATCAGCTCTAGTGTCCTCGATAATGGCGATGGCGGGCTAGGCGCCCGGCCAAAGTCCCGGATTTTCGCCATCGCCAACCAGAAGGGCGGCGTCGGCAAGACCACCACCGTCATCAATCTCGCCACCGCGCTCGCCGCCGTCGAAAAGAAAGTCCTGATCATCGACCTCGATCCCGAGGGAAACGCCAGCACCGGCCTTGGCCTCGGCCGCGGCCAGCGCACCGTCACGTCCTACCACGTGCTGCTCGGTCGCGCGTCCCTAGCGGCGGCGACGGTGCCTTGCATGGTGCCGCGCCTGGCGGTGGTGCCCTCGTCGGTCGATTTGGCGGGCGCCGAGTTCGAGTTGATGGATATGGATCACAGGGAATATGCCCTGCGCGACGCCTTGGCCCGGGCGGCGCCGAACTTCGACTATGTGTTGAATTACGACTATGTGCTGATCGACTGTCCGCCGTCGCTGGGACTGTTGACCCTGAACGCGCTGGTGGCGGCCGCCGCGGTGTTGGTGCCGCTCCAGTGCGAGTTTTTTGCTTTGCAAGGCCTGACACACCTTCTCAAGACGATCGAGAGGGTCAAGGCAAATCTCAACTCCCGGTTGCAGCTTCAGGGCGTCGTTCTGACCATGTTCGATACGCGCAACAACTTGTCCGGCCTGGTGGCGACGGACGTCCGCGGCTTTATCGGCGACAAGGTGTACGAGACCGTCATTCCCCGCAATGTGCGGGTGTCGGAAGCGCCGTCCCATGGCAAACCGGTTTTGCTTTACGACACGCAATGTGCCGGATCCCAGGCCTATATTCACCTGGCGTCCGAGGTGTTGCGCCGTGAGCGGGAGATTTCGCTATGAAGCTGGAGGACACGCGGCCCAAGCGTGGTGGACAGCATCTCGGGCGCGGCCTGGCCGCGCTTTTTGGCGAGGAAAGCGAGGAAGAGACAGGCTTCGAGCGGCTGCGCCAATCGCGTATGGTGCCGGTGGAGTTCCTTCATCCCAGCCGCCTGCAGCCGCGCCGGGATTTCGCCGAGGAGCACATGGAGGCGCTTGTCGAATCGGTGCGGGCGAAAGGCATCCTCCAGCCGATCGTCGTGCGTCGCCATCCACAAAAGCCCGACGCCTACGAAATCGTCGCCGGTGAACGCCGCTGGCGGGCGGCGCAGTCGGCCCAACTTCACGATGTTCCGGTCATCATCAAGGAGCTTTCGGACCGGGACTCCTTGGAGATCGCCCTGATCGAGAATATCCAGCGCCGGGACCTCAGTCCTCTCGAGGAGGCGGGCGGCTACCACCGGTTGCTGGAGGAATTCAACCACAGTCAGGAAAAACTCGCCCGGTCCGTGGGCAAGAGCCGCAGCCATGTCGCCAATATGATTCGCCTTTTGAACCTGCCCGACGCGGTCAAGGACATGCTTCAGGACGGGGCGCTGACCGCGGGCCACGCCCGCGCGCTCCTCAACGCCGGCGACCCGGCCGGGCTTGCCGGCCAGGTGGTGAAGCGGGGACTCAACGTGCGCCAGACCGAGCGCCTGGTCCAGCGGGCGAGGAATAAGGGCGCCGAAATTAAGAAACCGGGCCCTGGTTCGGCACCAAAGGATGCCGATATCGTTGCCCTCGAACGTCATCTCTCCACCTCTCTCGGCCTGAAAACCGTCATCTCCTTCGACGGCAAGGGCGGCACGCTCAGCATCCACTACCGGACACTGGAGCAACTCGACGACGTGCTCAGACGGCTGAACCAAGATCCCCTCGCGGCGAACCAGGGAGTCCCGGCGGATCAGGCTGGCCTTGCGCCGGGCGAGGGGTCGGCCGGTGGGCCTTCGGACGAGTTGTCCGATGAAATAATGGAACGGATGGTCGAAGGGCTGGCCGAGGGGTTGGCGGCCAAGGCGGCAAAGCCGGCCGGCCCCCAGGACCAGGCGGCGAATCGGGACGAAAGCAAAGGGGTCACTTCACCCGAAAGTGAAAGGCAAACCCGACCGGGGGACCGGCCGGCGGCGTTCGGCCCGCCGAGGTCGGTGCCATCGCCAAAACCGGCGGCCGAGGGGCCGGACAAGGGCGCGCCAAAGCCGGAAGCGCCGGTGGGGCTCGGCGGTTCCTTCATCCGGCCACGGCAGGACGGCGGAGGGGAGTGACCTTACTCAACCTCCAGTCGTAGCGGAAGCTGTTTCAGGACGCCCCTTGGACCGCGTGCGGTCATAGCGATTCAAGCCGGCCGGCTTCGCCTGGACCCGGACCGCCTGGCATCGTAAGCGATTCTCATCAAAGTACGGGCGCAGATAGCGCCGGCCGGCATGCCGGTGGTCTTGCAATCGGCCTCGGCGCCGGTCAGCGACACCAAGACGGTGGCGAGGCGTTCGGGAGGCCACTGCCGGAGTTGCGCCTGGAAGTTCGCTTTCCTCTTGAAGAACAGGGGTGGCTGCAAGGCCTTGATCGCCCGGTCCATGGGTTCACCGGCGGCGATCATTCCGGATACGTAATGGAGTCTCTGGAAATGGCGCGCCGCGGCGCGTAGGACGGTGATCGGGCTCGTCCCTTCGAGATAAAGGCGGCCTAAGGTCCGGTCGAGCTCGGCGCGCTTCCCGGCCGCGGCCTGATCGATGAGATCGTCGAGGCCCAACGCCGCCGAATCGCCGATGCAGGCCTCGGCGTCGGCCAGGCGGACCTCGCTCTCGCCGGCGACGTAGAGCGCCAGCTTGGCGATCTCATTGCGGGTGATCATACGGTCACCGCCGAGATGGGCGCAAAGGTAGGCAAGGGTCTCGGGCCCGGCCCGCAGGCCGTTCGCCGACAGGGTTTCCCGAATTACCGCCTCGAGGCCACGGCCTTCGTCCCCGTAGCAGGCAAGCGCGGCGGCGTTGGGCGCGGCTTCGACCAGGCGGCGCAGCGCCGAGCGCGGCCCGAGCGGGCCCGCCTCGATGACGATCATCGCCCCGTCGTCCCTATCGGGCGCCGGGCCGTCCGCGAGAATCGGCGCGAGTATTTCACTCAACCTATCGGTCGCCTCGCGAATACGCACCACCCGGCGCCCGCCGGTAAGTGACAGCGCCGCCGCCTCGTCCCTGAGCCGCGCCGGATCGTCCCGAAGCCCCCCCGCGCCGATCTCCGAGATGCGAAAGGCATCGTCCAGCGTGCCCGCCACGGCCTCGATCAGGACCTCCGCCCGCTCCGTCACCAACCCGGCATCGGGTCCGTAGACGAGAACGGCGTGAATCCCGGGCGCGGGCTTCTTGACGAAACCGTCGATTTGGCCGGCGGCGATCTTCATGGCGGCGGGTTTCCAACCGGAAGGCGCAAAGGATGTTCGTGCACGGACCTAGTACTTACATTCAAAGAAGGCCGCCCGCAGGGTCGCTTTTCGCGGCCACCGGCGGGCGTCGTCGCGCGGCCCTTGTGATGCGCCCCCATCACGGCGGACCACGCTCCTAGCCGAACAACCCGCAAGGCCGTCGGATGTGTCACCATCTTAAGAAAGTAAGTACTGGGAGGAAGCCGCATGGCGAACGATCTCACCGCGGCCGTCTTGCTTGGGAAAAGAAGATCGAGAGCCGGGTCTTGATCTTCTCGCTCAATTCGCGGGCGGCCCGGGTGGTGGCGTCGTTGAGCGCCGCCAAGGTGGCGAAGTCGGCCTCGAGGATGTTGTAGCTGTTGGTGGAGCTGCTGGTACCTTGATACAGCGACCGGTTGGTTCGCCAATCGTGGAGCGTGTAGCGCGCCGTAAGGGTGAGGTTGGCGCGGGTGGCGGTCTCGTCCTTGCGGATGCCGAGTTCGCGGCGGCGGGTCAGGACTCTGACCTTGAGCCCGTAACGGGGCCGGGCCGCCGGACCCTTCGGATTGAACCGGTCGAGCAAGAAGTTGTGGAGCTTCTGGCCGGTCCGGTCGGCGATGAGGTCGATACGGGTCGCCGCCAGTTCCGCCGTCACGCCGGCGTTATGGCGCTCGGAATAAAGAGGCCGGAATCCGCAGGCCCCGAGACCGATCAGAAGCACGAGCGGCGCCAGGCGCTTAAGCCACGACATTGACGATCCTGTTGGGCACGACGATGACCTTGCGCACTTCCTTGCCCGCGGTCGCCGCCGCCACCTTCGGCAGTGCCAGGGCCGCCGCTTCCACCTCCTCGCGGGCGGCGTCGCGCGGCAGCTCGATCGTGCCCCTGAGCTTGCCGTTGACTTGCACCGCCATGGTTACCTTTTCGTCGACGAGCAGCGCCTCATCCGCCTCCGGCCAAGGCATATCCACCACGAGTGTCTCATGGCCAAGCGCCCGCCACAACTCCTCGGCCAGATGGGGCATCATCGGCGCGATGAGGCGCACCACCGTCTCGAGCCCGTCGCGCCGGGTCTCTCCGTGCTCTCCGTTCCCCCCGGCGAGCTCGCCCAGCACATTGGTCAATTCGCGCACGCGGGCGATGGCGCGGTTGAAATGGAACTTCTCGAGGTCGTCGGTTACCGCCGCGATGGTCTTGTGAATGGCGCGCCGGATTTCCGACGCGTCGGCCCCGCCTTCCACGGCTGGCGCGCCCGGCGGCGGCAGGGAAGGAAGCGCCTCGTGGACCAGGCGCCATAACCGCTGGATGTAGCGCGACGCGCCGTCGATTCCCGAATCGGTCCAATCGAGATCGCGTTCCGGCGGGCTGTCCGACAATATGAACAGGCGAATGGTGTCGGCGCCGTAAGCCTCGATGATCCCCGTCGGGTCGACGATATTCTTATAGGACTTGCTCATTTTCACCGAACGGCCCACCGTCACCGGCGAGCCGTCGGTCGCAAGCACTGTCTTGCCGTCGGCCGTGCGCCGGACCTCGTCCGGGAAAAGCCGCCCGCCGCGCTGGTCCCGGTAGGTTTCGTGGCACACCATGCCTTGGGTCAACAGCCCCGCGAACGGCTCATCGACATCGAGATAGGAATTGCGGCCGAGCGCCCGGGTGAAGAAGCGGGAGTACAACAGGTGCAGGACGGCATGTTCTATGCCACCGATATACTGGTCCACCGGCAGCCAGTAATCGACCGCCCGGCGGTCGAACGGCGCCTCCGCCTTGGGCGAGCAGAAGCGCGCGAAATACCACGAGGACTCGAAGAAGGTGTCGAAAGTGTCGGTCTCGCGCAAACCCGGGCCGCCGCATTTCGGGCACTCGACATGCTTCCAATGGGGATGGCGGTCCAGGGGGTTACCCGGCTCCTCGAAGTTCACGTCATCGGGAAGGGTCACCGGCAGATCCTCTTCCGGCACCGGCACGATACCGCAGGCATCACAGTTGATGACCGGTATCGGGCAGCCCCAGTAGCGCTGACGCGACACCCCCCAGTCCCGCAGCCGGTAGATCACCTTCCGCTGCCCGGTGCCGGCGGCTTCGGCGCGTCTCGCGATCTCGTCCTTGGCGGCGGCGACGTCGAGGCCATCGAGGAAATCGGAGTTGATCAAGACGCCGTCGCCGAGATAGGCCTCATCATCGATGACGAACCGGGCGGCATCGGCGTCCGCCGGCGCCACCACGGGGACCACCGGAAGGCCGTATTGGCGCGCGAAATCGAGGTCGCGCTGGTCATGGGCCGGGCAACCGTAAATCGCGCCCGAGCCGTACTCCATGAGCACGAAATTGGCGATATAGACCGGCAGCTCGCGGCCCTCGATGAAGGGATGAAGCGCCACCACGCCGGTGTCGAAGCCCTTTTTCTCGGCCGTTTCCAGGGCTTCCTCGCTGGTCACCATGCGGTTGCATTCCCCGATGAAGTCGGCGAGCGCCGCATTCCCCGCCGCCAGCGCGTCCGCCAGGGGATGGTTCGCCGACAGCGCGCAGAACGAGGCGCCGAAGATGGTGTCGGCCCGGGTGGTGAAGATCTCGAGCCCTCGGGCGAAACGCTCTAGCGCACGGGCGGCGCCGGCCTTCGCCACGCCGTCGGCCGCCTTCAGCGTGAAGACCATGCTCAGCCCTTCGGAGCGGCCGATCCAGTTTTCCTGCATCACCCGTACCCTCTGGGGCCAGCGCTCCAGCGTCTTGAGGCCGTCGATCAACTCATCGGCGAAATCGGTGATGCGCAGGAACCATTGCGGCAATTTGCGTTTCTCCACCGGCGCGCCGGAGCGCCAGCCGCGGCCGTCGATCACCTGTTCGTTGGCCAGCACCGTCATGTCGACGGGGTCCCAATTGACCCAGGACTCCTGGCGATAGGCCAGGCCCGATTCGATGAAATCGAGGAACATCTTCTGTTCATGGCGGTAGTAATCCGGATCGCAGGTGGCGAACTCGCGCGACCAGTCATACGACAGTCCCATGGAGCGAAGCTGCGCCGCCATGCGGGCGATATTTTCGCGGGTCCAAATCGCGGGATGGACCTTGTTCTCGATCGCCGCGTTCTCGGCCGGCAGGCCGAAGGCGTCCCAGCCCATGGGATGGAGCACGTTGAAGCCCTGGGCGCGCTTGTAGCGCGCCACCACGTCGCCGAGGGTATAGTTGCGCACATGGCCGACATGGATGCGCCCGGACGGATAGGGAAACATCTCGAGCACGTAGTATTTGGGCCGCGCCGGATCGTCGATGACCTTAAAGCAGCCGCGCTCCTCCCAGACGGTCTGCCACCTGGCCTCGGCTTCCTTGACGTTGTAACGCGACATCCGGCCCTTTCCTTTCGCCGCCGCAAAGCGCCGCCAAAATCGCCGCCGGGGACCGGTGATGGTTTCACCCATCGTCCCCTCCCGACGCCGGGGGATTTTCCACGCCTAAGCGGTCCGCCGCAAGAGGCAAGGCGTTAACGAAATGAAGAATTTAAGGGTTGGGCCGGTGGCCGGAAGGACTAGCGTACGGCGCCGACGCGCAGTTGGCGGGCGCGGGTGAGGATGGCATCTTCCAATTTGGTGGCGGTCTGGTCATGCACCTGGGCATCGACCCATTGGCCGGTGTCGTCCCGGCGCTGGTGGAACAGGGCGACACGAACGCCGTCGGCGCGCAGCCGGCGGTCGAGGATGTAGATGTTGGCCTTGAACCGGTGGTCGGGCGTTTCCGGCGGCGCGTACCAGTCGGTGATGATGACGCCGCCGAAGGCGTCGGCCGAGCTCAGCGGCATGAAGGAGAGGGTATCGAGGGACGCGCGCCACAGATAGGCGTTGACGGCGATCGGCGAGGCCGTAGCCCTTTCCCCGTCCGGCTGGCCGAAAAGGAGCAGCCCGTCGGTGCCGAAAAGCCCCTTGTCGTCGTCGGGGAATCCCTTGTCCAGGTCGCTCTTTTCCGAGGGATAATCCTCCTCCACCGTCAGCGGGC
>JACZQV010000171.1 GCA_022545545.1 Pseudomonadota bacterium | reverse complement strand
CCGAATTCGGGGATGTTATCTCCACCCGCGGCGGTGGCGTGGCCACCGGCGAACCGGTGACGGCGGCGGCTTCGCGCGGGGGGTGGGCGGCGGCTTCCCCGTCAGGCGGACCCACGGGCGCGAAAGAGAGAGCGGGGTGGGTTACGGCGCCTCGCGCCCCCGGCGCCAGGGCGGGGCGCGTAAGCACGCCTTACCATCCCCGGTTTCGGGGATGGTCGTCCCGACCAGCGGCGGTGGTGCGGTCACGCGTGAACCGTCGGCGTGCCGAGGTCAAGGGGCTGGACCCGGACCTTCAATTTTGCCGGGAATGGAAGGGGCCGCTCGCGGGTCCGAGGGGATGCTCGCGGGGGCGCAGCGCCATCGGCGTGAAGGCGCGGCCCCGGCCCGCCCCTCACCCCCCTGTCGTCAGCGCCGCCTCGTCGAAGCCGTAGAGGCGGACGCAGTTGTCCCACAGGATCTTGCGTTTGGATTCCTTGCCGACGCCGGGGAGCGCGGTGAAGGTGTCGATGCCGTGGGGATAGGGCCCGTCGGCGTGGGGGTAATCGGTGGAGACGACGATATTGTCGTCGCCGATGCGGTCGATGACCATCGCCAACAACTCCTCGTCGGCGTCGGTGGCGATGAAGCACTGGCGGGCGAAATAGGCGCTCGGCAGCTCGGTTAGCCTGACCGCCTCGCCGCCGCCGTATTTCTGCCACTGATCGTCCAGCCGGTGGAGCCACCAGGGCAGCCAGCCGCAATTGCCCTCGAGGAAGGCGACGCGCAAATCGGCGAAACGCTCGAGCACGCCGCCGACGATGAGGGACGACAGCGCCAGCATGAGCTCGAGCGGAAAGGCGGCGGCGTGGTTCTGGGTCCTGAAGTTGGGCAGGCCGGTAAAGCGGTTGGTCACGTAATCGTCGGACGCCCCGCCGCTGGTGCCGTGGATCGCCAGCGGCACGCCCAAACGCACGATCTCCCGCCACAGCACGTCGCACTCGGGGGCGTTGAAATAGCGCCCCTTGACCGGCATCGGCAGCATGACGATGGCGACGTGGCCCTTGTCCTCGACCGCGCGCCTGGCCTCGGCGGCGGCCAGTTCGGGATCGTGCAGAGAGACGATCGCCGCCGGCTTGAGGCGGCCGGGATCGGCCTCGCAGTAATCGGCGAGCCAGTCATTGAAGGCGGCGCAGCACGCCGTCGCCAGGCCGGGATCGAGATCGTCGATCGACACCACCATGTGGGCGAAGGTGCGAAAGAGCACGGCGGCGTCGATGCCCTCGGTGTCCATCGCGTCCAGCGCCGAGGCGGCGTCGTAGCCGCGCTCGCGGATCGGGGCGTAGACCGCCTCGTTGCGCGCATGCATATGCGCCTGCGGTCCGATGACGTCATCGGATTGCGCCCAGGGCGGGATCATCCGTCCCTGGAACTCCCAATGGGGCAACTCGGTGGGGCTGAGGCCGAGGAATTTCGGCCCCGTTTGGCGGTAGCGTTCATCGAGATAATCCTCATACACCGCGCCCGGCTCGATGACATGGAGATCGCTGTCGATGACGCGATAGCCGTGTTTCATGCCCCCCGTCCCCCTTGCCCTACTTCTTGATCCAGCGGGCGGCGCGGTGATCGTCGCCGGCGCGCGCGTCGACCCAGTGCCCGCCGGTCTCGGTCTCCTCGAGCTTCCAGAAGGGCGCCTCGGTCTTGAGCCAGTCGATCAGGAACTGGCAGGCATCGAGGGCGTCGGAGCGGTGCGCCGCCGCGGTGGCGACCATGACGATGCGATCGCCGAGCTCGAGGCGGCCGTAGCGGTGGATGATGAGGCAGCCGTCGAGCGGCCAGCGTTGCCGCGCCTCGGCCTCGATCGCGGTGAGCTTCTGTTCCGTCATGCCGGGATAATGCTCGAGCGTGATGGCGCCGACGGCCGTCCCCGTCTCCTTGTCATCGCCGACGAAATCCCTGACCACGCCGATAAAGCAGGCGACGCCGCCGACGCTGGTGTTGCCCGGCGCCAGGCCGTCGATCTCCTTACCGACGTCGAAATCTTCCTCCTGCACCCGGATCATCGGCCCTTCCCTCCCGTCACCGGCGGGAACAGGGCGACCTCGTCGTCCGGTCCCACCGGATGGTCGAGCCCGGCATATTCCTGGTTGACGGCGACGCGCACCACCGAGAGATCGGAAAGCGCCTCGGCGTAACCGTCGCCCCGCCCCTTGAGCCATTCGATCAGCGCCGCCACGTCGCCGACCTCCGCCGGCGGCGTGACGTCCTCCTCGGCGACGCCGGTCTTGGTGCGCAGCCAGGCGAAATAGAGAATTTTCATGACGCCACCTCAACCACACCCGGTCATTCAGGGCCGCGCCCCCTCGGCGGCAGGACCCTCGGGCTATTTTCGGGCGGCGGAGGGGAATGTCAACCGGGAGAGGCAAGGGAAGATCGTTTAGAGCACCATCCGGCCAGCTGGAAGCGATTTGATGGCCCCAATACGGTCTCTCGGGCAGGAGCAGCGCCAAGCGAGATGCGGCGCGCGCCGAGTACTTACTTTCATCGGAGGGTGCGACATATGATCGTTTTTCGCCGCCACCGGGTAGGAGGCGTCGCGCGGCCCTTGTGATGGACCGCCATCACGGCGGACCACGCTCCGGGCCCGAGAGAACCCGCAAGGCCGTCGGATGTGTCACCCTTCTATGAAAGTAAGTACTAGGATCCCTCGGAGCGTAAAGGGCGGGCGCCCCGCATATCTTTCCGGGTCTCGTAATCGATGTGCTTGTTGTCCTTGTGGGGACCGGTCCGCGTCGCCATCAGGACCATGGGACCGGTGCCGGTGTTTTCGAGCTTGTAGAACGACCCGCCCTCGATCAAGGCCACCATCCCCGGCTTGAGGACCGAGGCGTCGCCATCGGGGAAATGCATGGTGCATTCGCCCTCCAGCAGCAGAAAGGTCTGATCGCCGGGATGGCAATGCATGTCGTCATGGTCGCCCGGATTGGGATAGGTATGCATCCAGGCGTGCATCTTGCGGGTATCCATGATCATCTTGCGCCGCTTGCGCTCATGGGCAAGGCCGATCACGTCGACGATCTCAATGGCCATGTCTAAGCTCTCCCTTGATCTCCACAACCGAACATCCCCGGCGCCTGGATCAAGCTTCCGACCGGCAGCGGCGGGCCGCCGGCTAGCTCTCGGTCGTCGAGCACTTCACCGTGTTGGCTTCGCCGCCGTCACCGGCGTAGCTGATCTCACAGACCATGCCGGCCTTCAGCGCCTTGCGCTTGGCCTTCTTGCCGTCGATCGAGACCTCGGTGCGGCTCGAACTGACCTTGGTCTTGTGCTCGGCGCCCTTGTTCTTGAAGTGCAGCCAGCGCCCGCCGCGCTTGACGGCAAGGAGCTTCACCTTGACCTTGAGGCCGGCGTCCCCGCCCAGCTTCTTGGCCAGGCGTTTCATCTCGTCATCGGTCATCTGGCTGGCCGGCAGGCCGAACTTCACCCGAAGCGCCCGCATGTAGCTCAGTAGGTCGTCGTCGGGATAGGCGGTCGCCTCAATGGCGTCGCCGACGTCGCGGCCGGTCTGGGGCGTGAAGTCGGCACTGAACTGCAACTTGCCGAACTTGATGAAGTCAGGGTCGAGTGTCGCCTTGTGGAAGGCGGCGCGATAGGCCTCGACGATGTCCGCCGGGGTCTTCGGCGGCAGGGCGTACCATTTGTCGATCTGGTTGGCCTTGATCCAGTAGTCGAAGGCCTTCTTGGCGAGCCCCTTGGTCTTGCCCTTCATCAGGACGGTGATCAGCGGAACCTCCTTGAAGGAGGAACGGCGCCTGTGCTTGCCGCCGCTGAACTGTCCGACCTGGGCCAGGCCAACGAACTCCCCGGTCTTGGCGATGCTCCTATGCACCGAGAGCTGGGAGGTGCCGAACATGTCGATCTCGCCCTTGCGCGCGGCCAGGAACAGCGACGCCGAACCGGGATAGCCGACGACGAACTTGATGTTCCAGCCGAGGAATTCAGAGCCCCAGACCAGCAACTGCGCCCAGGTGCGGCTGCCGTCGAGGACACCGGCG
>JACZQV010000170.1 GCA_022545545.1 Pseudomonadota bacterium | reverse complement strand
TCCGGCCTTGATCGAGTTCTCCAACTGGGCGTACTACAAAGGTCGACTCCAAGCGGCTCATCCAACTTGGGGCATACCGACACCCGATGCGGCACCCATCAGATTCCATCGCGTCAACGGGGTCTATGAAGGCCGGACCAATCGAACGGAAGCCCGCCACGTGGTCAAACTGCTGCTTTTCCTCTGGGTGCAGCCCGGAACGGTGCCGACGATCGGAGTCGTTACCTTCAACAAGGAACAGGAGGAACTGATCGAGGAAGAGATCGCTCGTAGGGCCTCGACCGACCACAGCTTCCGGTCGCTTCTTGAGCGAGAGAAAGAGAGGAAGAAGCGGAAATGTGCAATCGAAGACCCCTGAAACGGGTCTTCAACCGCACCGCCTCGCACCTCTCGGCCAGCCACGTCACCGACGATGCCAACCGCCTGACCGAGGACGATAGTTTCTGTTACGCCTACGACGCCAACGGCAACCTCGTGACCAAGACCGCCAAGGTCGCGGGCGCCTGCACCGGCGGCGTCACCGCCTACGGCTACGATATCGGGAACAAGCTGACCCGGATCGACTTCCCCGACCTGACGGTCGCCACTTATGCCTATGACGGCCTCGGCCGGCGGATCGAGAAGGACGTCGATGGCGTCATCACCCGCTATGTCTATGACGGCGAGGACATCGTCATGGAGTTCGACGGCGTCGGCACGCTGCTGGCGCGCTACAGCCATGGCGATCAGACCGACCAGCCGCTGAGCGTGGAACGCGCCAGGCAGGCGTTCTTGCATCATCAGGCGACTCCTCATCAATGGGAGTCACGCCGAACGCATTTATCCCGCCATGCTACGCGAGAGATCTATGTGGCTTCGGTCACGATGCCGCAAAAGAATTATCACACACTCCGCGCCAATCGATCCGGTTGCCATGAGAAAGGTCGGCGCGGGCCGTGGCCGTCACGCCGGCGCCTCGCGAGCCTCATCGATGGCGCGCCGCGCCAGCGCATCGGCGCGCTCGTTCCCGGGATCGCCGGCGTGGCCCTTGATCCAGCGCCATTCGACCTCGTGGCCGGCGGCGGCGGTCTCCAGCCGGCGCCATAGATCCTCGTTCTTGACCGGCTTGCGCTTGGCCGTCTTCCACCCCTTGGCCTTCCAGTTCTCGATCCAAAGGGTGATGCCGTCCTTGAGATAGGTGCTGTCGGTATGAAGCCGCACCTTGACCGGCCGGGTGAGGGCCTCGAGCCCCTTGATCGCCGCCGTCAGCTCCATGCGGTTATTGGTGGTGTTCGCCTCGGCGCCGTGGATTTCCCGCTCCTTGCCCTTGTAGCTCAGCACCGCGCCCCAGCCGCCGGGACCGGGATTGCCGCTGCAGGCGCCGTCGGTATAGATGTCGACCACCGCCGGTTCCGTCGCCTCCGGGGCGGATTTTCCCGCTCCCCGCTTCACGTCGTCACTCGAGGCCATAGGCGCCGGCGCCGGTGATGCCCTGATGGAACCTGAGCTTCTGCAGGTATTCCAAGGGGTCCTTAGGCTTCACCCAGGCGCCGTCGGGATGGTTGAGCCAGTCATAGAGCCGGGTCAGCAGGAACCTCAGCGCGCTTCCCCGGGCGAGCAACGGCAGCGCCTCGAGTTCGGTGTCGGAGAACGGGCGCACCTCGCGGTAGGCGGAAAGCATCTGGCGCGCCTTGGTGATGTTGAAGCTGCGGTCGGTCTCGAAGCACCAGGCGTTGAGGCAGATGGCGAGGTCATAGGCGAAGAAATCGTTGCAGGCGAAATAGAAGTCGATGAGGCCCGAGAGCTTGTCTGCGAGAAAGAAGACGTTGTCGGGAAAGAGATCGGCATGGACGATGCCCGCCGGCAGGTCCCGGGGCCAGTGGGCCTCGAGATGGGCGAGCTCCCCGGCGATCTCCGCGGCCAGGTCCGGGCGCACCTCGTCGGCCCTGGCCTCGACCTGGCGGAACAGGCGCCGCCAGCCCTCGATCGAGAGCGCATTGGCCCTCTCGCCCCCGAACGAGGCGCCGGCGAGGTGCATCCGCGCCATGGTATCGCCGAGCAACGCGCAGTGCCGGGGCTGGACGCGCCGCGGCCACACGCCCTCGAGGAAGCTGATGATGGCGGCGGGCCGGGAGCACAACTCGCGCAGCGCCCTTCCGTCGCTGCCCCGGATCGGGGTCGGGCAGGCGATGCCCTGGCCCGCGAGATGTTCCATCAGGCCGAGGAAATAGGGAAGGTCATCTCGGTGCACCCTTTTTTCGTAAAGGGTCAGGATGTAGGTGCCGGTCCCGGTCCCGAGCAGGTAGTTGGAGTTCTCCACCCCCTCGGCGATGCCCTTGAACGAAACCAGACCGCCGAGGTCATACTGGGAGAGGAATTCTTCAAGTTCCTCGTCGGATACTTCGGTGTAGACGGCCATGAGCTTGTCTTGTCGGCGCCGGGTTCAGGGTCCGGGCGGGCGCGGCGTCATCATACCGGGTGAAATTTGGATGGGGTGGAAATTCGCGCGGTCGAAGCGGCTGAAAAAATTACGTGGTGAGCTCACGGGGCAAGCTGAACCGCACCTCCTCGCGGATCACGCTCACCTCCTCCAGCGAGACCTCGAAACGCTGGCGGCAGGCGTCGAGCAAGCCTTCGATGAGAACCTCGGGCGCCGAGGCCCCGGCGGTGATGCCAAGACACTTTATCCCGTTCATCGAATCCCAGTCGATGTCGGCGGCGCGCTGCACCAGAAGCGCCCGCGGGCAGCCGTTGAGCGCCGCGACCTCAACCAGCCGGCTCGAGTTCGACGAATTGGGCGCCCCGATCACGATCAGCACGTCGCAGCGTGAGGCGATTTCCTTCACCGCCCGCTGGCGGTTGGCGGTGGCGTAGCAGATGTCGCTCTTGCTCGGGCCCCGGATGCCGGGAAAACGCTTCGTCAACGCCTGAACGATGTCGGCGGTGTCGTCCATCGACAGGGTCGTCTGGGTCACATAGGCCAGATTTTCCGGATCGCGCACCTCGACGCTCTCCGCCTGTTCCCGGGTCTCGATCAATAAGATCGCGCCTTCGGGCAACTGGCCTATGGTGCCTTCGACCTCGGGGTGACCGGTGTGACCGATCAACAAGATTTGGCGGCCGGCGGCGAAATGATGTTCGGCCTCGTGGTGGACCTTGCTCACCAACGGGCAGGTGGCATCGAGATAGAAAAGCTCACGGCGCGTCGCTTCCTGGGTCACCGCCTTCGGTACCCCGTGAGCCGAGAAGATCACCGTCGCGTCGTCCGGGATTTCGTCGAGTTCCTCGACGAAAATGGCGCCCTTGTCCTCGAGGCTCTCGACGACGTGGCGGTTATGAACGATTTCGTGGCGGACATAGACCGGCGCTCCGAACCTCTCGAGCGCCCCCTCGACGATCTGGATCGCCCGGTCCACCCCGGCGCAAAACCCCCTCGGGCTGGTCAGCAGTATCTTGAGTTCAGGTTTCGCCATGTTCCGATCCACGCTCCGCCGCGGTCCCTCGCTCTCCTGGGAAGGTTTTTCCCGTGGAGCGGGTCTTGTGCAATCACCACCGGTTACCTAAAGTCCCGTCAACGGGAAACCGGCCGCCTCTGCCAAGCCGCGCCCGCCGGAGGCATGATAACAACCTAGTAATTTACCGCCCTAAATCAAGCAAGTACAGCCGTTAACGGAAAAGGAAGGGTGTCATGACGGAGCCGCTGATCGCCCAGAAAGGCCCCTTTAGCGTCGAGGTCGAGGCCGGCAAGGAATATTATTGGTGTGCCTGCGGGCGCAGCGCCAATCAGCCCTTTTGCGACGGGTCCCATAAGGACACCGGGATCGAGCCCGTCGCGTTCAAAGCGGCCGAAGCGAAGGAGGTCTACCTTTGTGGCTGCAAGAGGACCGGCGATAGGCCCTATTGCGACGGCACCCATGGCAAACTGTGAACTAGAGCGGTTCTTGGTAGATAGGAATCAATTTGATGGGGCAAATCGGCTCCTTCGGCTAGGCGCGGCGCGCCGCGCGATGCTTGAGCATCGGGCAAGCGCCGCAACGCCGCCGAGGGGCCGATTTGCCCCACCGGAGGCCGGGTTCTTTCGC